>DATMFC010000449.1:0-13589 GCA_035556335.1 Planctomicrobium sp.
CGCCGCATGGGAACATGCCGGAAAAGATGTCGGTGCGGAAATCCGCCACAAAGAACCGTTGACCTTCGAGACGATCCACATGTCGACCCGAAGCTATAAGTAGTGAAACCTGTCTCAAATTGCTCTGAATAGAATTCTCTCAACGAACGACGAGTCCCATGATCAGTTCCGGAAAAAAGAATCTGAATCTGACCCTGAAAGTCTGGCGACAGGCCGGGCCGACAGTGGCGGGTGCTTTTCGTGAATACAAACTTCAGGGGATCTCTCCGGACATGTCGTTCCTGGAGATGCTCGATATCCTCAACGAAAAGCTGATCGCCGATAGCCAGGAACCGGTCGCCTTCGACCACGATTGCCGGGAAGGAATCTGCGGTTCCTGTGGAGTCGTGATCAACGGACAGGCTCACGGCCCGGATCGCGAGACAACGACCTGCCAGTTGCACATGCGTCGGTTCGAAGACGGCGACACCATTCTCATCGAACCCTGGCGAGCGAATGCCTTTCCGATCGTGAAGGATCTGGTCGTCGACCGTACTGCTTTTGACCGAATCATCACAGCCGGCGGTTTCGTCTCGATGAAAGCCGGTCAGGCTCCGGACGGCAACAGCGTTCCGATTCCAAGACAGGATCAGGAAGGGGCGATGGATGCCGCTGTCTGTATCGGGTGCGGTGCCTGTGTCGCTGCCTGTATGAATGCGTCCGCCATGCTGTTTACCTCGGCCAAAGTCTCACATCTGGCGCAGCTTCCGCAGGGAGTCCCTGAGCGCAGCCAGCGAGTGCTGAAAATGGTCGCTCAGATGGACAAAGAACACTTCGGTTCGTGCACAAACACCTACGAATGTGAAGCGGCTTGCCCCGCCGGAGTGAAAGTCACCCACATCGCCCGTATGAACCGCGAATATCTGAAGGCCACGCTCTGTGCCCAGGAAGAGAACAGCGAATCCGGCGGCCACGGATAACGTTGTTTCGCCGGGTGGCCCCGATTGCTTGCAATCGGGGCGGCGCAGCCGTGAGAGGTCGCAGACGTGATGTTCTCTACTGTTGCGTCAGCATTCAAAATTCGGGTGGAAGAATCGAAACGGGAGCGGCCAACGAGCCGCGGAACATGTGAGACAACCCTCAGTTTGAAGCCTGACAAGGCACTTCTCTTTTATTTCACAGAATCTTCTTGCGGTGAATTTTCTCCAGGAGAAGCCCGTCTATAGCGGCTTTTCCTGCGTCTTTTGATCTCTCTTGATGTGCATCCTGCAAACGGAGTGTGAATCGGCCTCGATCTGGTTCACAGGATGTTCACAGGATCGAGGGAGGAGACATGTTGTCTTCAAGACGCTCCATCTGTAGAATTTCTGCAACATTGACCATAATTTTCCGAAATGATTCTTTTCAGAAATTGTGTTCAAGGTTCCGCAAGCGAAATGTGAGGCTTTCACGTCGTTGAAAGCCGTTGATCGTCTGCATAAGGTCGAGGTGCGACCACTCCGTCCTGTCGCTCTGCTGAGACGGATTGGGTGCACCTCAGGTTGAGGAGCGTGCATGATTTCCATTGCGCAGGCCACTCCCCCGAAAGCCACTGGCGTTGTTGACCTCGCTCCCCGAAGCGGCCGGTCGACAGCGTTGCAAGCGAATGTGTTGGCATTGAACCGCAACTTTCTCGCGGTGCAGGTAATCACCGTCAAACGCGCGTTCTGCCTGTTGTATAAAGGCCTGGCCGAGGTCATTCACGTCGACAACGGCGTCTATTGCTCATACGGTTTTGAGGCATGGCGTGAGCTGAGTGAACTGAAAGTCACCCTCGGCGAACAGCATGATTACGAAGACTGGATTCGATCCGTCAATTTCGAAATCCAGGCTCCCCGAGTGGTTCGGCTGACCTCCTACGACCGGCTTCCTCGCCACACCGTGAAGTTCAATCGGAGAAACATCTTTCTGCGAGACGGCCATCGCTGTCAGTATTGCGGAAAACGGTTCAGTACTCCGCGACTCAGCCTCGATCACGTTGTTCCCAAAAGTCAGGGAGGGAAAGAGAACTGGGAAAACATCGTCTGCGCCTGCCTGAAATGCAATGTCGACAAAGGAGGCCGCACTCCGGCAGAAGCGGGGATGAAATTACTGCAAAAACCAGTGAAACCGACACGCAGCCCCTTACTGATCCGTCAGCTTTCACTGGCCAAGTATGAAAGCTGGAAACACTTTATTCCCCACGCTCCCGAGTAGACCGACTCAGCCCCGAAAACCTGAAGAATCCAATTTCACGCCCCTCCCGCCTGCGTTTCAAGCTGGCGGGGTGAGGCGATTTTTCAACCTGCCGGAAAATTCCCCCCGCTCTCACTCATTTTCATGAGCTAGGTTTCAGGTGAAGAACATGAGATCCCTCAAAAACGGGGATTCTGGTGGCACTTTCTGTCCTCTCAGAACCTGTTTTTCGAGTCGTTTTCAACCTGAACTCCCCCTCGTTCTGGAATGAGACTGAAAGATGGCCGTTGCCCCTACTGTCGCCAATCGTCTGCGGAAGGATCCCTCCCAGCTCGATTTCGAGAACCTGAAACGCCTGATCCACGGCAAACTGGTCGACAAACTTGATCTCAACCGGCTTGGCGAATTGCAGGGAGACACTCTGCGCCGGGAAATTCGGCTGGTGGTCGAACACCTGTGCGATACCGAAAATCCATTGCTCAACCGGTCGGAACGGGAACGTCTGATTGAAGAGGTTCTCGACGAAACCTTCGGGTTCGGCCCTCTCGAAATCCTGATGAAACAGGAAGGGGTCGCCGACATCATGATCAACGGCCCCAAGAAGGTCTTTATCGAAAAAGGGGGACGGATCATCCGGTCGGACGTCACCTTCCGGGACAACGATCACCTGTTGCAGATTCTCGACCGAATCGTCTCCCGGGTGGGCCGACGAATTGACGAAACCTCCCCGATGTGCGATGCCCGTCTTCCTGATGGCTCTCGTTTGAACGCGATCATCCCCCCTCTCGCGCTGGATGGCCCGGCGTTAACGATTCGAAAATTCGGGTCGCGTCCGATGACACTGGAAGACCTTCTGAAATTCGGCGCCTTCACACCGGAAATGGTGATGCTGCTGGAAGGGGCCATGAAGGCGCGATTGAACATCGTCATCAGCGGCGGAACCGGTTCGGGAAAAACGACCCTCCTCAACACATTGTCGAGCTTCATTCAACCAGACCAGCGGGTCATCACCATTGAAGACGCGGCAGAACTTCAGCTCCAGCAGGATCACGTTCTGCGACTGGAAACACGTCCGGCAAACATCGAAGGGAAAGGACAGGTCACCGCCACCGATCTCGTCAAAAACGCACTCCGTATGCGGCCAGATCGGATCATCATCGGAGAATGTCGTGGACCGGAAACGCTCGACATGCTGCAGGCCATGAACACCGGTCACGAAGGCTCCATGACCACTGTTCACGCCAACAATCCTCGCGATGCGGTTGCCCGTATTGAAACAATGGTCACCATGGGAGGAACGGAACTTCCTCTGAAAGCGATTCGCCATCAGTTGGCTTCGGCCGTCGATCTGATCATACAGGCGAGTCGTCTGCAAGGGGGGCCGAGAAAGATTACCTACATCACGGAAGTGATGAACATGGAACAAGACACGGTCATTATGCAGGACATCTTCCGTTTTGTTCAAGACGGAATCGAAGCCGACGGTCGGGCTTTCGGACACTTCGAATCCACAGGAGTTCGCCCCGGATTTATGCACAGACTGGAAGCTGCCGGAGTGAAACTCCCCAACAATCTGTTCGCAGCCAGACCGTTGGGAAAATAAAGAAATTCAAAATAAGAACCTCTAACAAAACTGTGTTCCTTGTTCCCAAGCTCTGGCTTGGGAACAGACTCGACGCCAAGCTCCAGCTTGGCCAGTCTCTTGGCTCTCTCGACGCTCTTTTTCTAACGGAAAGAAGTGAGGCAGCTTGGAGTGATTGATCAGGAATGCGAAGCAGAGCTTCGAGGTGAGTGCGTTCCCAAGCAGGAGCTTGGGAACGAGGAAAGACTTCGTTTGAGAGTTTTTGTTTGCGGCTCTAAATAAATTCTAAAAACCAAACCGGAGAAGTACGGATTGCTAATCTGTTTTTTGGTTCTTGGAATTTCGAATTTAGCATTTTTATTTAATCAGGTTTTATAATGGATATTTTTACTACTCCCATGGACCCGCTTTTCGTGTCGGTGATTGCCTTTGTTGGTGTCTCCGGCCTGATTGCGGCCATCTTCATGCTGGCGTCCAAAGACAGCTCCAGCAGTGTGGAAGACCGCCTGGACCAACTCGCCGGGAAAAAATCCCGTCAGACAGATGCTCCCAACCCTAACAACGTCACCCGTGAAGTTCTGAAAACAGATGCGCTGAATGGACTCGCTCAGCTCTCGCATAAGTTGCTACAGAAAATCCCGAATCTGAAATTGCTGTTCGTTCAGGCGGACGTCTCTATTAAACCCGACCAGTTCCTGGTGATTGTTCTGGGAAGTGCGGCTTTTGGACTGGCCGCCAGTATTGCGTTTAACGCTCCGATTCCTCTTTACCCGCTCAGTGCCCTGGTTTGTGCCGCGTTGCCATTTTGCTGGCTGATGTTCTGTCGCGGACGGCGTTTCAAGAAGTTTGCCAAGCAGTTGCCGGACGCGATGGAACTGGTTGCTCGGGCTCTCCGCTCCGGGCATTCGCTCGCCTCGGCGTTGAAAGTCGTTGTCGACGAACTTCCTGAACCCATCTCCAAAGAATTTCATATTGCGTATGAAGAACAGAACCTGGGGATCCCAATCGAACAGGCATTAAAGAATCTCTACGTTCGCATGCCGAACATGGACTATAAATTCTTTGCGATGGCCGTTGCGATTCAGCGTCAATCCGGGGGGGATCTCGCCGAAATTCTGGACAAAATCGGTCATATTATCCGTGAACGCTTTCGAATTCTGGGACAGGTTCAGGCCCTGACCGGGGAAGGACGAATCAGCGGAATCGTCCTGATGGCATTACCGATTGCGCTCTTCTTCGCCGTCTGGTACCTCAATGAAGAATACGTGATGTTGCTGTTCACGGATGAACTCGGTCGCAAGATGGTCGGAACGGCAATCTTTCTGCAAGTGCTGGGAGCCGTTTCCATCAAGAAAATTATCGATATTAAAGTGTAATAATTTCCCCGCCGGGATAAGAGATTATTTTACGGAACCGTGATTATGGACCCGCAACTTCTCCATCAGATTCTTCCTTTTGCCGTCTTTGGCGCAGTCGTCGCCGGAGTCTGGGCTGTCGTCAGCCTGTTTCCGTCAAGTGAAACCCGGGTTTCTGAACGACTCAGCGAGTTAAAAGATCCCCGCCGTTCAGGCGAATCTGATGAAAAGCAGACCGGGATTAAATCCGCATTCAAGAAAGCGGCTCCGGCATTATCTAAGGCTCTGGAACCGAAAACGGAACTGGAAGAAAATAAGCTTAGAGTCAAACTGGCAAATGCCGGTTTTTCGTCTCCTCATGCGAATACTTCATTCCTTGCGATCAAAGTCATCAGTATGCTCGCCGGTGCCGTTCTGGCAGGAGCCGGGACGATGCTTGTGATGGGAGCCACTCTGGATGGTCTGCTTGCCGTCGGAATCGGCGGCGGTCTGGGACTGTTTATCCCCGACACCGTGTTATCACTAATGGCCTGGTCTCGAAAAGATAAGATCTTTCTCTCTCTCCCCGATGCGCTGGACCTGCTGGTTGTTTGTGTGGAAGCCGGTCTGGGCTTGGATGCAGCGATGCGTCGTGTCGCGGAAGAACTGAGCGAAGGGGCGAAGGAAATCTGTGATGAAATTAATCATTGCAACTTCCAGTTACAAATGGGACGTCCTCGTCGCGAAGTCCTCCACGACTTCGGGATCCGCACTGGAGTGGACGACGTCAAAGCATTGGCTGCGATTTTAATTCAGGCCGATAAGTTCGGATCGTCAATCGCCCAGGCATTGCGCGTGCAGTCTGACAGTATGCGCATCAAGCGAAGTCAGCTGGCCGAAGAAAAAGCGGCCATGACCGCCGTGAAGATGATTTTTCCACTGGTGCTGTTCATCTTCCCTGGAATCTTTGTGGTCCTTGTCGGCCCCGCAGCAATCGTGATGATTCGCGAACTCTTGACGATGTGATGCAGGTTGCTGGTGATCATATCGTATTACAGTCGTTCCAAGTTTGCCTCATATGGAGAGAGAAGTGGGTAGTGGGTAGGAAATAGTGGGTAGAAAACGCAGGCTTTTCGGGCTTTTTCTGACCCCTCGCCCCTGAATCCTGACCCCTTGCTTTCCATCACGAACAAACTTGGAAGTACTGTATCACAGATACGGGATGGCCATACGGGCAACGCCGTCACGAAGACGTTCCGGAAGAGATCGAGAACGCAGTTCTGAAACGGTCATCCGGCGACTTTTATCGATCTTGGACTGCACAATTTCCGACAGGCTGGCCACGAGATTCTGATCATAGCATTCCATATTGAATTCAAAATTCAGTCGCAGACTGCGCGGGTCCCAGTTGCTTGATCCGATCAGTGCCCAGTCATCATCGATCAGGAATATTTTTGTATGATCGAATGGCGGGGGATTACGATAGACTTCGCACCCTCGTGACAATACATGACTTAATGGATCGCTTGAGGCCCATTGTACAAAGCGGATGTTATTGACTTCCGGTAAGACGATTCGGACTTTAACACCTTTCATTGCCGCCACATTTAACGCATCAACAATCGCGGCATCAGGCAGAAAGTAGGGAGTGACAATATCAATTCGACGGGAAGCAACCGCGATCGCTCCCATAATAACAAGCCGGATATAATCGAAGTCGCTATCCGGTCCGTCGGGAATCCCCCGAGCCCGAACGGTTCCATGATTCTCGGGAGGACGAAACCAGGTTGCCCCTTGAAGACGCTCTTCGGTCGCAAATGCCCAGTCGGTGACGAACATTTCCTGAATATGATTGACTGCCGGTCCAACGATCCGGAAATGAACATCCTGAACCGGATGCGACGTTTCCCAATCCTCCCGGCATCCTTCACGAATATTCATCCCCCCCGTGAAGCCCACTTCACCATCAACAACCATCATCTTCCGATGCAATCTCAAGTTTGCGTAATTCGCGAGCCACGGGCGCCATGTCGGCAAAAATGTCGCAACTGGAATCTGTGCTTTTCGGAGAGCATGAACAATCGACGGCTTGGAGTAACGCGACCCGACATAATCGATTAATACCCGTACTTCGATCCCCCGATGGTGTGCGTCTTTTAAGGCGTCGACGAATTCCCTTCCCGCGCGATCATTATCGAAAATATAAGAGCATAAACTGACCGACCGCTTTGCCTGAGCGATTGCGTCTAACATCATGGGATAGGCTTTCGATCCCCCATCTAACGGAGTGACCGAATTCCCCGCCAGTAACGGCTTCCCGGTAATTCTGCCCACAACCGAACAAAGCCGACCATGAAAGGGCAAACGATGCCGGGCTTCGGGGCTGTCCACAAACCGCCCTCGTTCCAGTTCGTGACGAAACTGCCGGTCCATGCTGCGATGAAGCCGTTGAGCTTTCCGTTCGATTCGATTCACGCCAAAGCAGATATAGAGGATCGATCCCACAAAAGGAGAGAGCCAGATCAGACCGACCCAACTGAGAACGCTTTGAGTTTCCCGCTTATACAGAACGGCATGCATGGATGAAACGAGTGCCAGTCCTCGCTCGGAAATCGCCAGCAACACCGTCCAGAACTGCATCATATCCGACATCGTGCACCTGTTACGGAAATACAATCATCTCTGGGGCCATACACCACAGACCGAATCGTAATAAGTGGCGTTTGAATCACAACTGGAACGGCAGAATTCATCAGGTGTCGGAAACAAAAAAAGCCGGACTGTCCGGTTGGAACAAGTCCAGCCAGACAGTCCGGCACGCTGATCACACAAGTTGATTTCTTGAGTGATCGCCATTGATGCGATCAATGTGTTACGTCATATTTCAGAACTGAAGATAAAGTCCTGGCCGACCATAATAGCCGCGTCCGTAATATCCACGTCCATAGTTTCCACCATAATACCCACGATTGTAATAACCGCCACGCGGAGCGTAGTATCCACGGTTATAGTTATAATATCCTCGTGGAGAATTGTAGTATGTTCGTGGAACAACGTTTCGATAGACCCGGTTGGTTGTTCGCACTCCAGTCCGGTATCCTTGATTGAAACTTCGTCGGGGGTTCGCGGCTTCACTGATATTTGGAAGCCCTGTCAGCGTTACCATTGCAACCGCACAGGTGATGATCAGAATCTTTCGCATTGTTCTTTCTCCTCAATGTCAGACCGCATTCAACATCCCTCCTGATTCATCTCAGATGGTTTGTCATGCGATTGGGGGTATTCGGCGTCGATCAATTCGCTTTCAGTGTTCTGCAGGCGAAAAGTGAGACATTTGCATGCACGCGTCTTTCATTCGTCTGCACACGGTAGAGCAAACTGCTCTAACTCAGGGTGATCATCCCATCCATGCATTTCATGAAAGAACGACTCTGCAACCTTGGCGCCAATCCCTGATCAGAGATGCCAGTCTTCCCGATTCCAGTGCTGCGTTTTGCTCTAACTTCCTGAATCGAAGGATGTTGGACAACATCATATTTTTACAGAAACCCCCATCTTCTCTGGAGAGTGTTGGACGATCAGCGACCAGCCTGTTGTAAAATCGAGAAAAAGCGTATTCAACCTGACAACAGTTTCGGTGCAGCGACAAACCTGTTGGAAGCTGTCTGCCATGGATTCCGCTAAGGACCAGCCCAGAAATAATATCGCGGTTTGTTCATCCCCGTCCTCTATTTCTAATGAGTGGATTCCACAAAGGGTTCCAGCTTTTCGAGATACCATTGAGGAATTTCAACGGAAGTGAGTGTTCCATCAGGAGAGAAGAGACAACAGACCGTCTTCATCCGACCGGAGGCCAGTTGCAGGTCCCCTCTCCAGAACTCCATCGAATAGGTCAATGATTTGAAACCGATTCGTTCCAGGGTGAGTCTCCCTTCAATCCGGTCGTCATAGCGGGCCGGAGCGTGAAATCGGCAGGATGCATTCACTCGGGGCCAACCCAGGTAGGTTCCATCCGGTTGCTGTTTCAGAATGGGCAACTCATGTGCTCGAAAGAAGTCGTGTTCCAGTTCTTCCATCCACTTGTAGTAATTGGAAAAATGGACGATTCCCGCCATATCAGTCTGAGAAAATTCGACACGGCGATGTGAAACAAACGGAGGCATCGTTGTCATTGCAAATTTCGGGGCGTGATCGCTTTGGAACGGAGAGGCCTCAACATACACTGTTCGCGGACAAATGTCTCCCCTGTCACCATGTTGAATCCAATCTGTGACAATCGAGAACGTGACGCTGAAAATGGATGAAATGACAACTGAATTCCAAACCGCTTCCTGGACATTGCCTTCTATTCAACAGTTGCTGCAGGAACTGCTTGTCGGCAACCAGACAGTGGAGCAGGTAAGCCAGTCCCTTTTGAGAACATCAATAAGCGGAACCGATATCACGGCCACCGGAGATGTTCGGATCGACAGTGATCGTGCCCTGCGTTGCGGGTATCCTGAAGTCATCTATGCGCCGGGAAAGTCAACGGAATCACTGATCCAGGCATTCCAAAAGCTACTCGATCATCAGCAGAATGCACTGGCGACACGTTGTGATCCCAGCCAGATCACGGCATTATCGCAGGCGTTTCCCGATGCGACAGTGAATCTGTCTGCAAGAACGGTTCGCTTCAATTTCAACGACGAAGTTTCCGGAAAGGTGATGGTTGTTTCCGCAGGAACCTCCGATCGACCGGTTGCAGAAGAGACGCTGGAAACCTTGCGCTGGATGAATGTCTCTGCAGAGCTTCTACTGGATGTCGGCGTCGCCGGGCCACAACGGTTTCTTCAGGAAAAGCATCGTCTGGATGATGCCAATGCCGTCGTTGTTGTTGCCGGAATGGAAGGAGCGTTACCGTCTGTCGTCGGCGGATGGGTCCGCTGTCCTGTGATCGCAGTCCCAACCAGCGTCGGATATGGTGCCGCGTTTGGAGGGCTGACGGCATTATTAGGCATGCTGAACAGTTGCGCGGCCAATGTCGCCGTCGTCAATATCGACGCAGGATTCAAGGCAGGCTATCTCGCGGGAATGATTGCGCAGCAGGCACATAAGAACCTTTGACAAATCGGACCGCGATCCGCTCGCGGAAAAGAAATTTTCATCGTTAGAGCGGTTTTGCTCGCGGCACTAAAAAAGGATGAGAAGATCTATACGGATCACCTCATCCAGAATCACATTTCACTGTCGTTGAATCACAACCCGTGTGATTCTGTCACAGATCAATCGTTATCAGGCGGGAACAACTCCTGTTGATTCACTGCGACGATTCGGGCTGTCTTCCGGTCCCAATGGTTCTTCAGAGGGAAGAACCTGTGCCACATCAACCCGATTTTCGTCTCCCCCAAACGCCGTCAGATATCCCAGAATCTCCTGGTAATTTCCATAGATTCGCAGGGAGTCATATTTCGTAATGAATCGGGTTCGATCTCGACTGTTCAGACGGGTCCAGGCGACAATCGCCTTGTCCACCGCTCCCATCAGAACCAGTGAATTCGTGCTTTTCAGCTTGATTTGAGACATCAACGGAATGTCTGGATCCGATCCATCCAGGGCGAACGGAAGATCGATCAAACCGCCTGACTGGTTTTGAATATCGTCCCCACCAAATGGATTCTCACCAATCTGAATCACGTTGTTCGTGTCGACCGCCCTTTCGATCTTGTCCCCCAGATCCACCTTGTCTGGATTATGTGTCACGCGCCGTCGCCAGCGATCACAATGGACAAGCAATTGCTTCAGGTGAAATTGAGTCGGATCGTCAAAACCTCCGCGATCTGACAGTTCATCATTCGCTAATAATTCCGCGCGAAGCGTAAATAATGGTGATAATGCTGCAACGATATGCAGGTTTCGCAAGGATACAATCGCCCGACGAAACTGTTCTTTAGCGGGATCTCCAATAGGCATGCTTTTCTCCATTTCAGTTAATGAAATTGTTTTTCGTAGAGGTGCATTAGATGCGGATGGTTAAGGGGGCAACTTCCGCGACCCTGGCATCAATTGATTCACGCAAGTTGCGAGCCATTCCTTCCTTCGCGGAATCTCCGGATTGCTCGAGTTTTTCAAGTTCGTCGTCGAGAAAAAGTCCCCGGATCGCGTCAAGTACAGCCACACGTCCTTCTGATTGTCGGATCTCAAGTAGCTGACGTGCTTCATCCAACTGTCGGGGAAAGGGAGCCGGAATCTCCGCGGCACTCCTTTCAATCAATCCTCCCTGCTTCCGCAGTTGCAAAGTCCTGCGACGACATCTGGCTGCAATGAATGCCGAGACCGCAAGACTTCCAATTCCACCTGTGGCCAGACTCCCTCCGATAATGCCAATGTATTGCAACGCTGCCAGAGAAACCGGCAATCCACGAAGAATGCGGTCGACCCATGTCGTCGAACTTGTGGCCTGCGACGCCGGAGTGACAGAATCCATGGAGACGATCGGTTCTTCCAACACAGGATTGGATGAAGATGAAGGGAAGACAAGACCTGGAGAAGGACCTGAAGGAAAAGACTCCGGGAATTCCTGCAAGGGAATTCCAAGCTGATTCAAAAGGTGCTCCGGTCCAATGTATCCTTCGATACGTTGTTCGTTAAAAATGAATGTTGGAAAAACATTAGCAGTGATTTTCATGCTGCTATCACTACGAACATTATTTTTATCGATATGAACATCAAAATGACGATCAAGTTGATGTCGAAACAGATCCATGGTTTGATAATCGTTCCAGAATTGCAGACAAGGCGCGCATCCGTCCGTTGTGAGTACGGTCAATCGTGGCCGTAGCTGGGACTGGGGCGACTGGAACGAACCATGAATCAGGCAACGTTTCCTGATGCAATCGACATGATGTTCCGTTCGGCGCCATGTGTGCCATTCCGTCTGAAGCTGAAGCGGATTCAGTTGGTAATAGCGTGCCAGTCGTGATGTCACCGAATCCGAATCTCGTTGAAACTGGAGCAGCGTTCGCGGTGTCCCCTTCGTCAGTAGAAATTCGACGAGTGAAAAGCCTCCCGCATAAAGTTGCTCCAGTTCGATTGAAGACTGAGGATAATCCCGCTGCTCCAGCCATTCCTGTGAGAAAAGGTCTTGCGGAAGCAGGGCGGCACCTTGACGCAAACGTTGATGCGATGCGGAGGACTCCATCAGAGAAGCACATCCTTCGTCCAGCCATCGTTCGATGGGATGACGAATCAATGAGGCCCGAACCATGTGGTCCACCTCATGTGGAATAACGTCACGAAAGATGGATTCTCTGGAGCCGGTTACCGTCATTCGCCAATCAAATACCTCTCCCCCTGCAAACCGAAACTGAGTCTGTCCTCCTCCTTCATGGGGGCGGATCTGACAGGTAATCACACAGGGATACGACCAGTTCCCGGGAAGCGGATTTCCTGACCAGAACCGTGCGGACCGCAATCGTGCCTGTTCGGCAGCATTGATGACGATTGCATCATTGCAGATAAAGTTTTCGGCGGACGCAATCGAAGATAATTGACTATGAAAAATAGCGAATGGAAATAATACATAAAAACAAATACAATGATTTATTAATAGCGTTTTCATGTCACGCATTATCACCCCCTTGAGCATGATAATAGAGAGTTCCTGACGGGCGAATTGATGCATAGCGCCTGTATTTCCCGGTGCGTACCAGTTCTCTCAGCAGACGGGCCGGATGAAAGCGGGATGGGTTCGCATGATTCATACGGTTCAGTCGCATGACGACCGCAGCGACCAGTTCCGAGCAGAAGAGCTGATCCAGATTTGCGCCCGGAAACAGACGTGTCATTTGAAAGACCCGCGTTCCGGACAATAACGCTCCTCCCATGTCATAGCGCACATTGACTCTCACAAAGTCGTTGAGTACCAGGCGGCTGAGCAAATGACTCTCCTGGCTCGACAGTCGGTGAAAATGGCTCAGTCGATAGATATCAACCCGTCCTCCGTGATGGAGGTAGTCACTGATTCGATCAATCGGTTGATGTACTTGCGCTCCGGACACCCGATCACCCCGCAGCAGGCAGGAACGAGAACAAAGTGTTGTTGACTCGACCCAGACCATCTCTTTCCGCCAATCACAAATCAGAGCAACGTGCGATGGTCCCAGACGTAACCCGGGAGGCGAAAACAGGGAACAGGTCCCCCATCGAATGACACGACTCGTCCAGTCATCGCCATGGCATGCCGCAATATCGCCGGGTTTGAAATCCATGATGTCTCGCAGATGACTCGGTCGTGTCATATGAATTGAGATGGGACGGAATCATCGTTGAATGAACAGCAAAGAAAGAATTCCTTCACAAGCAGCACGGAAGAGATGAAGCATATTCCCCCTTCATTTTTGACAGGGATGGTCGCGCGCATTCTTCCGGGAGAAGCGCAGGACAAGTGTGCGAGATTATTTACAGAAGCGATCTGGCACGAAGGATGCGACAGATTTGTGCAA
>DATMFC010000450.1:0-1986 GCA_035556335.1 Planctomicrobium sp.
TGTGCGGCTTCAAGACGTTCTTTCTTCTCCCGCAGCAGGTCGCGAACGAACTCACTGGGGTGGCATAGAGAGTGCCGTCGCCGGAGTTCTGGTCGATGAAGGCCCGCAATTCATCCGTGAGAGAGAGGTTCAACGTCGTGCTCATCGGCCTGACTCCTGCTTGCTGACTGGTCGAAAGAGCAGCCTACCATTGCAGTGGAATCATGTCAATATTTGCCATTGTGCCGACCCATTGGCACCTGGAGCCGCCCCGTGGGGCAATTTCCGTCGCTTCGTGTCGGTGTGAACGCTATAATGAATCCCGGAGATTCAATGACGGCGGAGAACGCCGAAGCCGGATACGATTCAACATGGGGGAGCCGATGACTCTCGTTTCTGTTTTTGATCTCAGTCCCTCCGAGAAACTTCAGCTTGTCGAAGATCTTTGGGACGATCTGGCTGCCCGCCCGGAGAATGTGCCGCTCCAGGACTGGCAATTAGCAGAACTGGCCCGACGAAAAGCCAATCTTGCCCAGAACCCCGCATCCAGCCTTTCCTGGAACGAGGTCAAACAGCGAGTCCGTAACAACTATGGCCGCTAAGCTCACCATCACGCCGGAGGTGATGCAAGATCTCGACGAAGCTTATGCGTGGTATGAGACGCAGCGGTTCGGCCTGGGAGAAGAATATTTAAGTTGTATCGATGCCTGCCTGGAAACGATCGGTCGCTCACCAGACCTGTTCGAGGTGGTTCACGAGCACTATCGACGTGCCTTGGTTCGTCGGTTTCCATATGCAATCTTCTTTGAGGCCATCGCTCATCAGATCACGATTTATGGTGTCTTTCATACCGCGAGGGATCCATGGAAATGGAAAGGACGCCTGCCGTGAGTCCGCGGGTGGCGCGGGTTGCCAGGAGGAATGGTAGGTCGGCGGTCGGAACAACTCGTCAAATTCAGTGAGGTAGGGTGCATGGAGCACGAAGCGAACAATGGGAACGGTGCATTCCGCAACTCCCCATCAATTGCCAGGAGAGGTTTACTTTCCAAGAACATCTTCGTGCGAAATGCACCACCAGCCCGGGAGTTGCTTCATGCACCCTACGACGACTTGCTACCCGTCGGAGTTTATTTGGTTATCGCTCTTTCCGAATGTCGAAATCCCGTGTGGCTGTTTCCTTCGGCAGGTTTATTTCGGTGCGATAGGATTCGATTAGCGCTGTACCAGATGGAATGGTTTCACCGGAAACCTCAACCGGAATTCCGTCCGAGCCGCTGATTTCAACGACCATCGGCCCCCCAACGATCCCCTTTCCAGGCAAGGTTTGATACTTGCCGTGGCGGATGTCGGCAATCGTCCCGGGGCCTTGGTTTCCTTTTTCCCGGTCTGGAGAGAAACGAATCGTGCCGGTTGGGACCGGTTTTCCGTCAAATGTCACGTTTCCCGAGAGTGCGTAACGTGCCGGACCATCGGGGGTTTTATTGCTGCAACCTGACGTCACCGCCGCTGTCATGGCCAGAAAAAGCCAGAAACCTCGGCACGGAAATCGAGTGATCGTCGCGGGGAACATCAGTAATTCCCTCCCAGCGGCAGGCCGTCGCCGCGAATGGCGATTTGATGATAGGCCCCTTCGTCCATGTTCTCACTGAGAAATCGAACTGATCCGTCCCCGAAAGTCACATGACATCCCCCCGTGTGATGGCTGCTCAGTCCACGGGAAATGATGTCGAGAAGTTCCGCTGCCGTATCGGGATTTACACCGGGACCGCCCGCGACCAAAGGACTGAAATTGATAGGGTCGCGTACCACGGCACTGATAACGGCCACTCCTCCGCTCATTTTCGGAGTGCTTGCCCAACCTCGTTCGAGAATACGGGTCATTCCGGACGGGAAGTATCGCGATTCCCCGAGAATAACGGTGTTGGAACTTCCATCAGTCAAATCACGCATCCGAATATTGGAGTTGGCATACAGGATTCCATTTCGGCTGAAAATTCGGCTGGAGGA
>DATMFC010000451.1:0-11969 GCA_035556335.1 Planctomicrobium sp.
AAGTTGATTTCCCTTGTTCCCAAGCTCTGCAGCTTTTTGCACGTTAAATCACAATGCCTTGAAGGAGAAGTGGTTGCAACACGTAATGGTGTCTACTCCGCATCAACGGAAATTCAAGACTTACGACGATTGACGAAAAAAGCTGTCTGGCTTGGGAACACACTCGACACCAAGCTCCAGCTTGGCCACTGAACGTTTGGTTTTCTTCTCTCAAAAAAAGGAGAGAGTTGTGAGTCAGGTTGTCTTTAATACGAATCACGAAGCAGAGCTTCTGGGCGAGTGCGTTCCCAAGCCGGAGCTTGGGAACGAAGAACAGCGACTTCATTCCGCTAAAGTGTTACAAAATTGGAAATTCGAAAAGGTGAGTTTCCGATGATTTGAATTTCTGCTTTTGAATTTGTTTCGAATTTCGCCTTTTCGAATTTTGAATTTCCTGACAAGCTCTCCGCTCATGAAACGCACGATTCCACTTCTGATCACCGCGTTGAGTGGTTTCATTCTCATTGTGGCCACGTTCATTCCCGCCTGGCAGGACGCCGGGGAAGAAGTGACGATCTGGTTTGATATTCTGGCCGCCATTGCGTTCGTCCTCGGCGGCGGAAATCTGCTGCATCTGCATCTGAAGAAAATGAGTGATCAGGAACCGGGCTGGGGATATTCCGCGATCACCCTCGTCTCGTTTCTGGCGATGCTGGCGTTCGGGATGCTGAAACTCGGATCGACACCGGAACCGGGGATGGAAGCCTTTGGGCAATCCGCTGTACTGCTGCCGTTATCGAGTCTGCCAGAGTTCCGTATCCCCGGGGAACTTCCCCAGCGAGCCGATGGTCAGAATGTGCGTCCTTCCGTGCGGCATCAGCTTCGGGCAGAAAACGGAGAACTCATCTTTCAGGGTTGGATGACGCCGCAGCAGGCGGAGGATCTGGCTGATTATCTCGATCTTCAGGACTGGAAGTGTCTGGCCCAACGACTCTTTGAAGCGGCTCAACCTCCTGAAGACCTGAAAGGTCGGGTGCGGTACAGTGCCGATCAACGAAAACTCTTCTTCACCGGACGAATGACAGAAGAGGACCGGAGCACACTCAAACAGACCCTGTCGCAGACCTCCGAGAACGCCGTTGCTGTCGACACACTTTTCGATCTGGCAACGCGGTCCACAACGCACAGAGTCAGAAACATCCCGGAAGGGTTTGCGATTCCGGTTCCTCAACAGGAGGTTGTGAGTCGTGAAGGAGACGACTTACAGATCATCGGACCAATGCCGGTGCCGCTACGGGATTCAATCGTGCGGACCTGGTCCAATCCAGTGATGTCTCGACCACTTAATGCTGAGTCGCGAGCCTTACTCTTAAACGGAATCCAACAGCATGGCCCGTTGTCCGAAACACAGTTGACAGCGTTCAACAACTTCTTTGATGCCGATCGGATGCCGAAACAACTGGTCGCCGTGATCAACATCGCCGGTACTCTTGCTCCTCAGCCCCGAACGGCCTGCGAGATTCTGGAATCACTCAACGCCGGAGAGGAAGAACCGGCAACCACGACTCCCGCTCCTCCACCACAAGTTCTGAATGAAGCTCAACAGAACGCCATCACAGAGTACGTGAACTCCTCCTCAATGCTGCCTGCGGAACTGACCGCCAATCTCACGACTGCCGGAACAGTCACACCGGGGCAGTTGAACGCCATTTCCAGATTCTTCGACCAGCAACCGACTCTCGCCGATCAGCGACGCGCGCTCTGTTTCCGGTTGCTGGAAGAAGGCTCACTCAAGAAGGAGCAGATCGATTTTCTGCTCGACCCGATCCGTCAGCAGTTTCAATGGGAGCAGTCGGTGGGGGAACTGTTTATCGCCTCGCAACAGGTGAAATATCCCTGGTCGGGAAGCTATACCGCACAGGGAACACCGTTCTGGTGGCTCTATGAATATGTGCTGCAACCGTTGATGACGACCACGTTTGCCCTGCTGGCGTTCTACGTCGCCTCGGCGGCCTACCGGGCGTTTCGTGCGAAGAATCTGGAAGCGGTACTGCTGCTGGGAACCGCATTTCTGATTCTGATCGGGCGAACTTCGGCCGGACCGGCACTGACGTACTGGCTTCCGGAAAATCTGGCGTTTCTGAAGATGGAGAACCTGATGGTCTACATCATGTCGATCTTCAACACGGCCGGAAACAGGGCGATCATGATCGGAATCGCGCTCGGCACCATCGCCACCAGCCTGCGGGTTTTACTCGGAGTCGACCGCTCCTATCTGGGTTCCGGCGACTAGAGCGTATCCAGAAATAATCTTGCCGGGTTGTCCGGAATGGAATGTCTGATTCGTGTGCCACTGCTCTGTGAGCAGTGCAAACGTCAGAACAGCTTTCTTTTGTCCAACGTCTTTCTGTGGTCAACATGTTTTCACATTCGCCACTGCTCGCAGAGCAGTGGCACACAAGACCGACTTTTCCTGGATTGTGTGATCGTCCAGATGATTTGTGGATGACGCTCTAGACGTGTCTGTCTGATCGATCGGTGCCCGTACTCATTGTTCGTTGCTTGCGAAAGCGGCTTTCAACGGTAAAGAATCTTCACCGTTGAAAACGCAAAAGGGATCTCACAGCTCTCGACGCCGTTGCTTACAGAAGCACTCGACTCACGCAGCGGCTGTATCCCGTTCCTGTTCTGGACTAGGGTAATCGAAACGTTCGTAGAACGCACGACACCGTTCGTAAACTTCTTGCTGCCAGTGTGGATCCTGATCGAAGCGATTTTTCTGGTAGCTTTTGTGACCAACCAGTTTTTCTTCCAGTTTCGGACGGGCTTGCTCGAAATCAGGAAGATTCAGTTCCCGATAAATCCGCTCCATCTCATGCATCGGATTCTGGACCAACGTCTCATATTTGACTTCCGTCAAATTTCCTTCAGGGATCAGATGCCGGTCCCGTTCGTAGACATCGAATGCTTCATTAAACGTACTGATGACGCTTTCTTCCGCATCCGGATGGTAGGCGTCTCCCAGTGTGTTTTGTTCGATCATGGTTGATCGAAGATGCAGCGCTGAGTTGAACACGTCAAACGGGTGACGGGAGATGTGAATGAACTTCGCATCCGGAAACAGTCTCAGAATCGCCCGAATCCGGTAGGTATGCGCCGGCGATTTCATCACCAGCGGCTTGGCCTCACGGACCGTGAGCTTCTTCATGAAATGAGTGACCGTCTCTTCCCATAATTCACGATCGCTTTGAGAAAGATCTTCAATCCGGAACGAACGGGTCCATTCCTGCTGATCAAACGGTCGCAACGGCAGTGTATAAGGAGAGACCAGACACATTGCACAAATGGCGAAGTCGTCTTCCTGGGGAATCTTCCAGTGAACTTCCACGTTGTCCATCGGGCGGGATTTCGGAACCATCCACCCGGTCAGAGCCGTGAATGTTTTCTCCGTACACAAAAAGTGCCAGGGGAAAACGGCCTGATATAAGGTCGGGTAGTTGAACCGTTTGTCGGCCGTGACCAGATTGTGCAGCAGTGTTGTTCCACTGCGCCAATAACCGAGGATGAACACCGGCGGCCCGGCCAGTTTTGTTTCCCGAATTTTCCTGGCATAGAACAGATTTTCTACGGCAGCCCAAAAGGAATTGTAGAGCCCCCAACTGGGCATCAGTCCCAGGCGAATGAACCGGGACCAGCGCAAACTGGGTTTCAATGCGAAGAGCTTGCCCATCGTCGACAGCTTCATTCCGTGATACAGAATGAGTTGTCCCTGGGATGATTTTTTGGGTTTATCCTCTTTGCCGGATTGAGAAGCCATTCACCTGTTCCCGTAATCTAATCGTTGCCCTGGTTCCGAATCAGTATTTCCGAGTGCCGCGAACAAACCTCATCAGGCCAAATTGAAAACCTGTTGAAATGGCTTGAGATGGGTTTTGTCTGAGGTTCCTGAAATGCAAACTGAACAGGCTTCAGATCACAGAAATGGAGACGTGGCTTCCCCGAAAGACATCTCCGATTCTTTCCGAAACCCTTCGGACATATTGCGTATTAACGCAGACTAAACCCGAACTGGCAACTCAAATTCCCAAATCTTTAGGAGAAACGAGCATCCCCGGCATGAACAGCCGCAGATGGGTGTTGATCCTGTTGCATAATCAATCAAGGATCGCGTCATCGGGTGACGCACAGGTTGTCCCGGTGAATCACCTCTTCATAGGCGACCCCTCCCAGACTGGCCACGATTTCGTCTGATCGATGCCGGGAGATTGTGGTGACGGTCGTCGCGTCATAGTTGGTCAGTCCTCTGGCAAACTCACGACCATCCGGATCAATCAGCGAGACCAGTTCCCCTTTTTCGAAACTTCCTTCCACTTTAGCCACTCCGATGGGAAGCAGGGATTTGCCGTTATGTTCGACCGCACGAACGGCTCCGGGATCAAGATGCAGCTTGCCCCGTGGAGTGATTGTGAACCCGATCCAGCGTTTCCAGGCCGGAATCAGGTTTCCTTTGGCGGTGAATAAAGTTCCGACATCCTCTCCAGCCAGAATCCGGCTGATGATCTGCGGTTCTTTTCCATTGGCGATGATCACGCATTCACCGACCGCCGTGGCCATCCGGACCGCTTCCAGCTTGGTGAACATGCCGCCGGTTCCCCGGGAACTTTTGACATTTTGTGCCAACCCCAGCAAGGCGTCGTCCCAGTGATCGACCAGTGGAATTCGCTTGGATTGCGGGTCTTCCGGGTGACCGTCGTAAAGTCCATCAATCACAGAAAGGATGATCAGCAGGGGATTCTGCAGAAGATTCGCGACCATTGCGGCGAGCCGGTCGTTGTCGCCAAACTTGATCTCCCGCACACTGACGGTGTCGTTCTCATTGATAATCGGGACGACGCCGTATTCAAATAACGTGTGGATCGTATTCCGAACGTTCAGATAACGGTCACGATGTCGGAAGTCGTTGGCCGTGAGAAGCACCTGTGCGGCGTGATAGCCGTATTTCTTGAAGGCGTCATCGTAGGTGCGAATGAGATGGGCCTGACCGGTCGCGGCGGCCGCCTGAAGATGCGGGAGATCTTTCGGGCGTCCAGAGAGTCCGAGTAATCCAATTCCGGCCCCAACGGCTCCACTGGAGACCAATACGACACGTCGTCCTGCCTGTCGAATCAGGTGAATCTGTTCGGCCAGACCGGAAATCCGGTCGGTGTCGAGCCGGTCATCGTCCCGGGAAAGGACATTCGTCCCCAGTTTAATGACAACAGTTTGAGCGGAAGTGACAACCTCCTGTCGAACGAGATCACGCATACCAGTAACACTATATTCTGAAATTTCAGTATGGAACGATCGGGAGTATATTCTGCAATTCGAAATGAGTCATCAGCGAACGGAAATTCCCCTGATCTCCCATGTTCCTTTTCTTTCTGCGGCACACTTGACGCGGATCGCATCACATCCGACTCTGTGCATCAATGATGGTTAACATGTCGTCGAGTTCCAGTTGAATCAAACATTAGAGATCCGCCATGGCTGAATACTTTCCGAACATCCCCAAGATTCAGTACGAAGGCCCTAACAGCAAGAATGACCTGGCTTTCCGGCATTACAACCCGGAAGAAGTGATCGAAGGTCAGACGATGCGGGACCTGTTCCGGTTCTCGGTCGCTTACTGGCATACCTTTCGGGGGACCGGTTCCGATCCATTCGGAGCCCCCACGCTCTCACGTCCCTGGGACGATGGCTCCAATTCCGTTGAGAACGCCTTGAAACGGGTCGACGTCGCATTTGAATTCATCACCAAACTGGGAGCTGAGTTCTATTGCTTCCACGATCGGGATGTCTCTCCGGAAGGGGCGACACTCAAAGAATCGAACGCCATCTTTGATCAAGTGGCCGCCAGACTGAAAGAAAAACAGCAGGAAACCGGCGTCAAGCTGCTGTGGGGAACCGCGAACCTGTTCAGTCATCCCCGCTATCTTCACGGGGCGGCCACCAGTCCGAATGCGGACGTTTTCGCTTATGCCGCTGCGCAGGTGAAAAAGGCCATTGAGGTCACGCATGAACTGGACGGTTCTGCGTACATCTTCTGGGGAGGACGCGAGGGATATACCAACCAGTACAATACCGATATGGATCGGGAGTTGGACCATCTCGCCCGATTCATGCATCTCGCACACGATCACGCCAAAGCAATCGGCTTCAAAGGGCAGTTCATGTTTGAACCGAAGCCTAAAGAGCCGACGAAACATCAATATGATTTCGATGCGGCAGCCTGCCTGAACTTCATCGGTCGCCATGGACTCGACGGCATTGTCAAACTGAATCTGGAAGCGAATCACGCGACTTTGGCCGGGCATACGTTCATGCATGAACTGGAGTACGCCCGCATCCACAATGCACTCGGCTCGATCGACGCCAACTTCGGCGACCTGCTGCTCGGGTGGGATACCGACCAGTTCCCGACCGACTTGTATCTCACCACTCAGGTGATGCTCGTCATCCTCGAACAGGGAGGACTCGCTCCCGGCGGAACCAATTTCGACGCCAAAGTCCGACGCGAAAGTCTGGACCCGGTCGATCTGTTTCATGCTCACATCGGGGGAATGGACGCTTTTGCCCGGGGAGCCAAAATCGCCGCCGCGATTCGCAAAGATGGTATCCTGAAAGAATTCGTTGCCGATCGGTATTCCTCTTACGATTCCGGAATCGGCAAAGAGGTGGAATCCGGCAAAGCGTCATTCGCCGATCTGGAGCGTTACATGCTGGAAAAAGGGGAAGCGACGCCCAATACCAGCGGTCGACAGGAATGGATCGAGAACGTCATCAACCGTTATCTGTGAGGGTCTGCAAACAAGGTGAGTTGAGTTTCAGAAAATTCAAAATTCGAAGCACGAAATTCGAAACAAATTCAAAATCAGAAATTCAAAACGCGGAAATCGATCACGTCGAAAAATCACTCCGCTTCGAATTTTTGATTTTGAATTTTCTGAACTCCTCATATTGTTCTTTCGGCGTGTTGAACGCACCGCGCATGAAAAAACCCCACTCATCGAGACAAGTGGGGCGGTTCTTGGTGCTTTCAGGCCCGAGCCTTTTCAAAATCTCTGATGCTCTTTCTTCTTGCCGTTCTCAGCGGATGTGAGGCGAACAAGCGGAAATTGACACCCGACGTTCCGAAATGACAGGATCACGCGCCCGAAGCCTTGCTCAGATCAAAGATCAAGCAGGGCGAACAACCGATGCGCGAGCCCCTTTAGGGCCAACTTCTGATTCAAACTCAACGTCTTGACCCTCATAAAGGGCTTCAAACGTTGTGTCTTTCAGTGCGGACACATGGAAGAACAAATCCTTAGCGCCATTGCTTCCGGAAATGAACCCGAAACCCTTGTCCGCAACCAATTTTTTAATGGTACCGCGCTGCATAGCAGCCATCCCTCACTCAAAATATAACGAAACACCAAGAGATTCGCCCCTGGCACCGCATCCGCATCCCGGACATCCAACCGCGAAAACGCCAGCAACTTCCTACGAAGATGCCAACGTTCGAAGATCGAATCACCACGACCACCGACTCCACGATGACAAACACAATCGGTATTAAAACTGAAACTGTCAGTCTGGGAGAATAATGCGAATTGCCCGCATTGAGATGGTGGAGAAAGGATACAGACGGCAACGATTCTGGTTGTCAATTCCGCAAAAGCGTCAGATCAAACAGAAAGTTTACCAAAAGGATCTCAACGTAGACGGAACTCTAACAAATCCCCAATCCACCGACCACCGTAAGATGAAGAAATATTGATCCTTTCGGCCGGAGGAGGTGCCATGCAGGCGTCAGACTCTTCCGGAGCGGCAAATTCTGCCACTTCGGGGTTTGTTCGTAAGCGATTCATATATGGTCCGAGAGACAGGACTTTGGCTTTATCGACGGTAGTTTGGGAGGGAGGTTCCTCTCCGGGAAGACGAGGCTCGCCGATTGTGTCGATTTTTTCGATTCTACTGAAGAATTGTGGCAGGGCGCTCCGATATCCAGTCAGGAGCGGAACAGATTTCCCTTTCCGTTCTCTCACTGGTCCCTCATCGGAAAAGATGGGGATGAAGTCAGCTAGTTCCTTCGATTTTTTAGACGCGAGCATTGGCATGAACCTCCAACGAACCTCCGCGAATTCGGTCGCTTTACTGTTGGCCAGCCTGTTCGTCGTGGGAGGACTATGCGGATGCCAGACGAATATTGGCGGCCAGACCTTGCCGTCGGCGTATTATCTGAAAGATGACGTTCAATACTTCCCCGCCGGACCGGATTACCTGCTGCCGCAAACGGTCAAGGCTCATGAAGATTTTCGGGCCAGCCAGCTCAGTAATGCAGAAGACCTGAACCAGAATTAAACCGGTTCAGTTGAGCCAGCATCGACATCGCACTGGCCGCGCGCCGCCTCACGAAATCGTGCGTTCCATTCTCCCCTGAGCCGTCCCTTACGGGTGTGTCGCGCGGGGATGCGACAGAGCAAACTCCTCTCGCCCAATTGTCTAAACCGGGGCGAAGATTCTACACTGTATCGACACGGAAAATTTCCGTTGGAATTTCCAGATGTCAGGCAGAATCAGGAGTGACCAGATGAATCAGACCATCAAAACACTGGGCTTTGTGGTTGTGGCCGCGGTGTCCATTGTGGTCGCAGCAGGCACGTATTACGCCAATCGCCCCGTCGATCTGGACGACTTTTCCGATGTCGGGGAGAAATTCTATCCGGCATTCGAAGACCCGAACGTTGCGACCGGTCTGCAGGTTGCCGCTTATCAGGACGAAACCGGGAAGACCGAGCTTTTCAAAGTGGATGTCAAAGACGGCTTGTGGCGCATTCCGTCGCATCATGATTATCCCGCTGATGCCCAGGATCGTCTGGCGAAGACCGCCGCGTCCATGGTGGGAGTCATCCGTTTGGCATTGGAGGAACGATCTCAAGCGGCTCACAAACGTTACGGCGTGGTGGATCCTCTTGATAAAGATGCCGGAACTGATGGACGTGGTGATCGCCTGACTCTGTATAAGGGGGGGGATGTTCTGGTCGACTTCATCGTCGGTCACAAGATCGCAAACTCGGAAAATCTCTATTACGTCCGTCGCGCGGATGAAACCCGGGTCTACACCGCAGACCTCGGGCGGTTTGACGTCTCTACGAAGTTTTCCGACTGGATCAAGCAGGACGTTCTGGAAATCAATCGAAACGACGTCAAAGACATTATCGTTGGTCGTTATCACGTGGATGAGGTACAGGGACGCGTAGTGCAACAGGGGAAAATCACCCTTTCCCGTGAATCCAATGAATCGGACTGGCAACTGACCGGACTGAAAACGGAAGCAGAAAAGCTGAAGGCCAATGAAGTCAACTCCTTACTGTCCTCACTGGATGATCTGAAAATCGCCGGAGTACGCGCTAAGCCTGCGGGGCTGAGTGCAGGACTGAAGGGGGAAAGCGAATCCATCTCCATCGATCCGCTTGTCCAGCGCGATATGGCAGAAAAAGGAGTTTTCATCAGCGGACGTGGGGAGTTTGTATACAATGAAGGTAAGGTCAATGTCGGATTGAATAACGGCGTGATCTACGAACTTGGTTTCGGTGAAGAATTCTCCGGAAATGATCTCGACATTGAAATCGGGAAACAGCCGAGCCCGACCGAAGAAGCCGAAAAAATCGCTAAGGAAGTCGAAAAGAAAGAAGACGATTCCGACGCAGCCTCTAATAATGAAGAGAAGGCGGACGATGGTTTGACGAAAAGCCGTTACCTCTTTGTAACCGCTTACTTCGACAAAGCCCTGCTGGGACCGGAACCGACCGCACCAGTCAAGCCGGAAGCTCCTGCTGAGAAAAAAGAAGAGAAGAAAGAGGACTCCAAAGAATCAGAAGAGAAACCGAAGGCGGAAGGGGAAAAGCCTGAGCCTGAAGCCAAACCAGCGGATCCTCAAGCCGAATACAAGAAGGCTCTTGATGAGTACACCCTGCAAAAGGAAGTGTACGAGATCAAGAAGAAGGAATTTGAAGGGAAAATCGCCGCCGGAGAAAAACGGGTGGCGGAACTCAACCGTCGTTTTGCCGACTGGTATTATGTCATCCCTGAAGAAACTTTTGCGAAGTTGAAACTGAAGCGGGAAGATCTGGTTGAAGAGATCAAAACGGAAGACAAGCCGGAAGCTGATCAACCAGAACAAACCCCGGAAAAACCTGCGCCCCAGATGAAGGCACCTGCCGAAGAAAAATCAGAGGCCGGTGCGAACAAAACCGAAGAGAAGAAGTCGGACGAGAAATCCGAAGACAAAAAACCTGAGCCAGCCAAACCGGAAATGGAAAAGCCAGAGGCTTCCAAGCCGGAAAGCATGACAGAAGAGCCGGCGAAATCTGAATCGGAAAAGAAAGAACCAGCAACTTCGGAACCGGTCAAAGAAGAGCCCAAAACACCGGAACCAGAGAAAGCTCCAGAGCCTGCCGCCGAGACTCCAGAATAGTGGACCTTAAAACCTGATTCCCTTCGCGACCTTTGTGTCTTGGCGGTGAAGAAATTTTTACCGCAAAGACGCAAAGGTCGCGAAGAATCCTTGTTGATTTCTTCAGAATTCGACGGTTTCAGATGGTTTGAAAGGTTTGATTCGCAGCACGAATACCGTTTTTGAGTGAAGCTGATGGGTCTCGAAACGTCCCGGCCTCCGATTCCCGCTGCTGGAAAGCGTCCGCCTCCGGTGCCGCGGACTCCCTCCACCGAGACAGTCGACACTTCCGATTCCGACTCGTCTGGTTTTGATCTCAACTCCTATTGGGTTCGCTCCTGGGAATCCTTAAATGGAGAAGCCGGAGCGGGGTATCTGCTCTCGGCTGTCATTCATCTGGTTCTGCTCGGAGCTTTGGCAATCCCTGTCATTCGGGAGATGCAGAAGCCGGAAATGGTGGTCACCATCATCACCGGTGACGATATGAAATCGGATCAGGGAATCATTGGGGATTCCCTGAACACCGGATTAGACCTGGCACTTCCGGAACCTTCCCCGGGAACCGACATGGGAGCTCCCGATCTGGTGCAGATGAGTCCCGGGACGCTCTCTTCGATGGACGTGAACCCTGAAAATTTTGAAGGGTTGAAGTCATCTCCCGGAGGTGCGGCGGCCAGCAATATCGGTGCTGGTGGAGGTAAAAAAGGAACTGGAGGGGCCGGGACTTCCATCCGCGTGGCCGAACCGACGAACGCGATCAGGGCAGGCAGTTTTTCAGTCTGGCCCTGGCCCATTATCGGGAAGGATGTGAAAGGGAAGATCGAGCATGCCGAACCCGGTTCGTCTCCCAAAGTGTTTCAGGATTACCACATTGTCATTCGATTTCGGGTCCCTGATGACCGCAAGCGGATCCCCCTGAATGACTTCAGTGGTCAGGTGGTCGGCACCGACAAGTATTTCCAGAAAATTCCCCAGGATGCGTGGTACTTCAACGCCAATGGCGAACTGGTGCGAGCCCGGACGGGGCAGTCCATTCCCGTTTTTGACGGTGTTGCCGAGTTGCTGATTCGCGTCCCTCCCGCCAGCAGAGCGCTGGTCCGCGACACCATTACGGTGGCTTCCAGAACTCTCAAAGAAGAACAGACCATTGAACTGGTCTTCGTGGCCCCCGGCGACCCCGGAGTCGAGGCTCCCAAAATGGATGAGAACCCTTAGAACGCCTAACAAAACCCTGTTGACGCAGGTGTTATGATGTGAGGAGAAAATCCAGGGCGATCAAGGAGGAATAGCATCATGGCCGAGCCATTGGTTTGTGATGAGTTGTGGGAAATTGTCGAACCGCTGATTCCCAAGCATGTCCCCAGCCCCAAAGGGGGGACGTCCCCGTCTGGACGACCGGCAGGCATTGACGGGAATCCTGTTCGTGCTCAAAAGCGGCATTCCTTGGGAAATGTTGCCTTATGAAATGGGCTGTGGCAGTGGAATGTCGTGCTGGAGGAGGTTGATGGAATGG
>DATMFC010000452.1:0-2588 GCA_035556335.1 Planctomicrobium sp.
GAGCGAGCAGACAATCGCCCCGACCCCGGATGCAAAAAAGACTGACGACGAAAAGACCGGAACGGATCTGATTCCGGAAACTCCGAAGTCAGAAACAGAAACACCGGCCACGGAAACTCCGAAACCAGAAGCACCAGCAACGGGCGATTCCAAAATGGAAACCCCGGCAGTGACTCCGGAAACTCCAGCGCCAGCAAAACCTGCGGAAGAAACTCCGGCTCCAAAGCCGGAAGAGAAACCTGCCGACAAGCCGGCTGAAAGTACAGAAGAGAAACCAGCAGAAGACGCTCCCAAAAAGGAAGACGCCCCGGCGACTCCTGAGTAGTGCATCGCTCAAGCGTGATTTTGGGTGCCACTGGTCGGCGTGCTGCCGGTGGTAATGTGATACGGATCGCAAATCCCCAAAATTGCCTGTGACAGATCAGCAGGACGATCCTTGGTGTTCAGCTGTAAGAAGATGCTTCGTCTTCAAGGCGGCGGACGTCTGACGCTAGAGCAACCTGCAAATGATTTACTCGTCCCCGCCACGTGGAGTGCAGCGTTTTGCCTGTCGAAACGTGCGCTGCGCGGGCACATGGTAGAGCAAACTGCTTTAGTGTTGCGTCAGTATTAAAATTTAGGGTGAAAGAATCGAAACGGGAGCGGCCAACGAGCCGCGGAACATGTGAGACAACCCGAAGTTTGAAGCCTGACAAGGCTCTAGAATTTGATCGAGGCTTTTTGTGCTGTTAAGTATGACGGGGCATGGTGATGCCTCAGGTCAAAATGAACGGCTCGCCGTGACAGTCGAGGTGCGCAGCGTCAACAATCGTCACCTGAAGGTGACGGTTCGTTGTCCGGATGCCTTTCTTGCGCTTGAGGCCAATATTGACCGGGTGGTTCGCGAGGTGATCTCACGAGGCACGTTGACGGTTCATCTTCATATCCGCCAACTGAACAAGCTCTCGAGCTATCACCTCAACTCTGCAGTGGCGAAGCAGTATTTTGAGCAGATGCGAGAAATTACCGGGGAACTCGGACTCTCCGCCCCCCTCGATCTCAACTCCTTGCTGGCTCTTCCGGGGGTCGTCGACGACGGGCAATCCCGTTCTGTTGAGGAGTCGGACTGGCCGCTTCTGGAAGAGGTTCTGGTCACCGCCGTAGAGAACCTGCAGAATTTCCGACGCCAGGAAGGGGCTGCGATGGCGGCTGAGTTAATACAACTCGCCGGGCAGATCGAAGAACATGCCGGTCATATCGCCGAGCGCGCACCGCAGGTGGTCGCGGAGTATCGGGAAAAGATCAAAACCCGACTCAACGATATTCTCTCATCCAATAACATTCAGATCGAAGAGAAAGATCTCATTCGTGAGGTCAGTATTTTCGCCGACCGTTGCGACATTACCGAAGAACTGACCCGGCTTCGGTCGCACCTGAAACAGTACGCCTCCCTTCTGAATTCCGAGGGTTCCAACGGCCGTAAACTGGAGTTTCTCGGGCAGGAACTCTTCCGGGAAATCAACACGACCGGCTCCAAGGCAAACGATGTGGAAATTGCCCATCGGGTCGTGGAGATGAAAGCCTGCATCGAAAAAATGCGGGAAATCATTCTCAACGTGGAGTGACAGTACTTCCAAGTCGATTCACATAGAAGCAAGTGGTCAGGATTCAGGGGCCAGGGATCAGAAAAATGCTGGAAATTCATGCCATTTCCTACCCACTATCCATCACCCACTTCTCTCCTATTCATATCAAACTTGGAAGTACTGAGTGATCTGCAGAGACTCTTGTCGGGAGCATGTGATGTCCGCCAAACCGATCCGCGTGAAACAGATTGATCACATCTCCATTGTGGTGAAAGATCTCGAAGCCTCACGGCGGTTTTACGTCGACGTCCTCGGAATGGAACCGGCTCCAAGGCCGAATTTTTCATTTGATGGGCTTTGGTTTCAGGCGGGAAGCACATTGGTTCATCTGATTCTGGAACATCCGGAATCTGGCCCGGCGGATCGGGATCAACCGCTGCATCTGCAGGTGAGTCGAACCCGGCATGTGGCGTTCGAAGTGGACAACGCACTCGAAGCAAAGGTCCGTCTGGATGAACTGGGAATTCCTATCGCGTCCGGTCCGAAATCACGTCCGGACGGTCCCATTCAACTGACAATTTTCGATCCGGACAATAATCTGGTTGAGTTGTTCAGTTATTGACGGTTGCAACGCTGGCCAGTTGATGCCGTTTGGATTGTGCACTGGCTCCCGGTCGTTGGATGGGACTATACTTCCCTGCATCCATTTCAGTACCATCAGTCGTACGATCAGTGGGATCACTGTTTTCAGGTCTCCCTTAATTTGCATCACATACGAGAGAGCGGACGAGCGACGTTATGCGCGATTTGCCCAAACGAATGGTGATCGGTTCTATCGCGGTCGCAGGCCTGGTGGCCGTCATGGCACTTGCAGACCTGTTCGTCGGGGTTCCCTTCTCCGGCTCTGAACATACCCGCATTATGGATGTTCTGTTTATCGTCTGTGCCGGGATTGTGATTTATCTGGGAATCAACGCCTACAAAGATTTCAGCTAGAGCGTATCCACAAATCATCTGGCCGAT
>DATMFC010000453.1:0-5899 GCA_035556335.1 Planctomicrobium sp.
GTCAGTCAGAAAGCCGGGATCTATCTGTGCAACAGTGTGAACCCGTTCCGACTGGAAGGTCAGAAGACCATTATGTACCGGGTTCTGGAAGGACTCGGCTGGGAAGTTCCAGACTGGATCGTCGTCCCGGGGGGGAATCTCGGGAACTCCAGCGCCTTCGGGAAGGCATTTGGAGAATTGAAACAACTCGGCCTGATCGATCGGATTCCGAGACTGGCGGTGATCAATGCCGCAGGAGCAAGCACGTTGTATGACCTTTATGAAAATCAGGGACTCAGATGGAATAACGGGGCTCCCGATGCCGCTTTGATTCAGTCCTTCTATCAGCAGATGGACAATGAAAACCGCCGCGCCAGCACGCTTGCAAGTGCGATCGAAATTAATCGCCCGGTCAATCTGGAAAAGTGCCTGAGAGCACTCGACCTTTGTGATGGGGTCGTACGTGAAGTCTCTGACGAAGAGATTCTGGATGCGAAGGCTCAGGTGGGGGCCGGGGGATTTGGTTGCGAACCGGCCAGTGGAGCGAGTGTCGCGGGGGCCCGACTGTTGCGACATCAGGGAGTCATTGCTCCGAGCGACCGTGTCGTTTGTATTCTGACTGGTCATCAGCTCAAAGATCCCAAGGCGACCGTCAATTATCACACAGGTGGAGAAAATGGGAAATCTGGTGGGGTGTTTCAAAACAAACCCATTCAAGTTTCGAATAATCTTGAATCAATTCTGGAAGTTATTGGCAAATTTTGATAAATCTTTTTGACAGTCTGTATGTAAAGCTGTATCAAAAGCACTCAGATTGAATGTCTGTGATATGAGAGACTGTGACCGCTGTGATCTGAGTTCGATTTCTTCGAACGGCAGCCATCATGGTTTCTTTACGGGGCTTGGATTGGCAGACAACATCTCAAGGAACGTTCGATGTTAAGCCCGTTTGAAGAGCTGGAATGGGTTGCTGAATTTCTTCCGGAGGAAGGGCAATCCGTCGTCATTACCCGGGAGTCAGGACAGCTTGTCTGTCAGGCTCATGCCCAGGTTGACCTGCGTGACGGAATCGATGATGCCGAACTTTATGGTCGGCTTGTGCAGATGAATGAACAGCTTGTTCATCAGAATGTTCTTCCGCTCTGGCTCGCGGGAGCCGCAGTGTTCTGGACGACGATTCTCGTGTACGGACTTTTTTCTGTCCCGGTTCAACACTGGTATCTGGCACCTGGAATGGGGTTTCTGGCGTTATCGGCGGCGCAGTGCTGGAGTCGTGGCCGACGGGATAATCACTTTCAGAGGGTGATTCGCCCCGTTCTGGAACGGACCATGATGCGACACCGACTCAAACCCCATGCATTGCTGGGGGGGATCAGCCATCATTCGGAACTGAAAACACTTCACAGCGAGCTGATTCATTGGATGCCGGAGCGTTCACTGGAGTTCTGAAAGGTCTGTCCCGTTTGATTCAGGTCGGTTCGGTCTATCATTTCGGTCTGTCATGTTGCCACGCAGTGGAATGACGTCTTTTAGAGCCGCGAACAAAACCTCTCGAACGATGAATATTTTCCTTCCGCGAGCGGATCGGGGTGAGTTTTGTTAGGGGTTCTTAATCTTTCGGCATTTGCTGAATTCAGTTGGAAATCCCCAGATTCTCTCAACCATTTCGCCTCTCCCGAAGTATTTCTTGTGAATTATCTTGCTCAATTCGCATCGGAACGATAAACCAATCGTACCGGGGGGAGTCTTGTTGCAGGTCAGAACAGCGTCTGCGTGGCAGGAGCCTTGTCAGATGGTGGGCATCGGAAGAAGTTCCGAAAGCCCGTCTGGATCCACTCTCAAAGGAAAGAGAAGCCTGCGTTCAAAATCCCCTGAATGCCGCGATTCGTCGCTGAAAATTCGTCGCTGAAACAGTGAAACCACGATCAAATTGAAGGATATCGATGATGAGGTTTTCCGTTGTGACTCGAGCCATGACCGGCATTTTTACGATGACGGCGCTTCTGGCTGTCTCTTCCACTGCGGTCGACGCGGCCGACAAGGTGCTGGCCGAAAAGCGGCTTCCTTCGGGAGTCTTGTTTTACGTCACGTCCCCTGATGTGGTTGCAGCTTACGATCAGTTTCAGAAAACAGGAGCCGGTCAATTATTCCGCGATCCTTCTCTGGAAAAATTTCGTGGACAGATCGCTGAGCTTTATGAAGAGTTCAGGGCTGAGTCCGAAGAGAAAACCGGCCTGAAGGTGAGCGATGTTGTCGGAGTTTTCAACGGGGAGGTTTCCATTGCCGTGGTTCGTCCGGTGGGACAACCGCTCGGCTGGGTTTCGTTCCTCGAATACGGAGATCGGAAAGTCACAATCGATGCTCTGTTGAAGCGAAGCCGTGAGAAAGTGGAATCTGAAGAGCGTGTGACCGTCGAGACGGAAGATGTCGACGGCAATTCGGTCACGACCTACACAATCGAGAACCCCAACACTGACACTCCGATCACCGTTTCTCTGCTCCAGAAAGACGGCCTGCTGGTTGCTGCCAGCGGAGTGAGTGTTCTGGAATCGGTTCTGGAACGCTGGGACGGCAAACATGATGACACGTTCGCCGGCAACAAAGTTTATCAGACGATCTACAAGAACTGTGTTACTGGCGACATCACCAAGCCGGGATTCGTGTACTTCGTTGACCCGATTGGCCTGCTCGCCAGCGGTCTGTCCATGTCTCCGCAGACTCAGAACTTCGCCGGGATGATCTACATGCCGACGCTGGGATTGAACGGTCTGAAAGCCATCGGCGGCGTTCATGAATTCGCCACCAAAGACTTCGACTCGATCGGCCGCAGCATGGTTTATCTGGAAGGGGCTCCGACAGGAGTGATCAAAGTCTTCCAGTTGCGTTCGAACCCGCTGGAAGTTCCGACCTGGGTTCCTGCTGATGCCAGCCAGTACCTGACACTCGACTGGGATATCAAGGGAGCCTACGAAGCGATTGAATCGATCTATGATTCGTTCCTGGGAACAGGGCGATTCGCCATGGCGACGGCCAACCTGCTTCAGCAGGCGGGTGTTGATCTCAAACTGAAACCAGACGTCATTGATGTTCTGAGCGGTAAATTTGAAGGTTATTACAATGTGGGAGCCACCTCGCCAGAAGATTTCAAAGGACTCCTCTCCGTTGGAGTGACTGATTCTGCGAAAGGGCAGAAACTGGTTGATGCCGTGTGGAAACTGGCCGGAGGAGCCCGTTCAAGTGATGTCGATGGGGCGAAACTGTATGAACCGGCCGGGGACGATGTTCCTGGAGCAGTCGCAGTGAAAGGGAATTCCATTTTCCTGTCGACACAGGCCGACAACGTGAAATCCGCTCTGTCAGCCCGGTCTTCCACCGCGTCATTGACCGCATCTGACGATTTCAAGGCTGCTGTGAAGTTCGTGCCTGGAAATGTCAGCCTGTTCAGCTTTCAAAATGCATCTGGTCAGATTGAAGAAGTTTACGAAAAGGCCCGTGATGGGGAATTCGATGGACTGACTGAAGGGAAACTCGACTTCTCGGTTCTGCCTCCATTTGAAGTTCTGAAGAAGTACATCACCCCGACCGTTGGCTACTACATTCCAGATGAGAACGGCACCATCGGTGTGCAGTTCAGCCTGAGATCAAAGAAGTAACCGACACCGTCATTGGATTGTTCGTCTGCACGCAACGGGGAGTTTCGGCTTCCCGTTGTTTTTGTTTCCGGCGTTCCGATTGAATGCAGGCTGCGACTCCGATATCGTGCCAGTTACAAACAGACGTCGTACGGCGTAAACAGCAGCGTCTGATTTCACCGGACATTCACGCGATTCAGATCAGCGTGCGAAAGATCACCAGGAAACGTAAGGACCGGACATGGGGTTGTTCAGCGGTAAAAAGGGAGTTGTCTTCGGGATCGCCAATGAGCGATCGATTGCCTGGGCGATCACGCAGGCACTCCATGCGGAAGGGGCTGAAATCGGGTTTACCCATCTTCCCGACAAGGATCCGGCTCGTCCCAAGAATGAAAACAAGGTTCGAAAACTGGTCGATCCGCTCGGCGCCAAGTTCGTGATTCCCTGTAACGTGCAAAGCAATGAAGATCTGGATGCCAGCTTCAAGGTCATTGCCGAGCAGTTCGGAAAGATCGACTTTGTTCTGCACAGCGTGGCGTTTGCTCCTCCAGCCGACCTGACCGGACCGGTTTATGCCTCCAGCCGTGAAGGGTTTCTGACCGCCATGGACATCAGCGTCTACAGCCTGATTGCCATGTCCGGTCGGGCTCAGCCGATCCTGAATCCAGGTGGTTCCATTCTCGCTTTGACTTATCTTGGCGGCGAACGGGTCATTCCTGGGTACAACCTGATGGGCTTGTGCAAGTCGGCACTGGAATCCGCAGTCGAATACATCGCCAGCGAACTCGGTCCACAGGGAGTTCGTGTGAATGCGTTGAGTGCCGGTCCGATCAAGACCATCAGCGCCAGCGGAGTGGGGGACTTCAAGAAAATGATGACCCTGTACGAAACATTTTCTCCACTGCGGCGCAATGTCGGTGAAGAAGAAGTGGGCAAGTCGGCCATGTTCCTTCTGAGCGATCTGGCCTCGGCCATTACCGGGGAAACGCTGCATGTCGACAGCGGTTATCACATCATGGGGGGCCCTCCACTGGACGCCTTCGATGGCCCGAAAGAAGCGTAATCCGTCTCTGGACCGAACAGGTATTGTTTGGTCTGTTGATTGACATCTTGATCGAGGATCAGAATAGTGAATTCTGGTCCTCGATTTTTTATTTCACGTTTCCTGTCGATTCTTCGCCGAAAGTCTTCTGATGTCTGATTCGAACCCCACCAGTTCTCCGGAGCCACGCAGCCCGGAATTGCTCGCGGCGGCCACAAGTCGACTGGTGATTGTGGATGTGCAGCAGAAGTTTGTTCCGGTGATTCCCGGCATCGACAAGGTGATCGGGAACTGTGTGAAGCTGCTGAAAGGAGCTCAGGTACTGGATGTTCCTTGCTCTGGAGCAGAACAGTATCCCCAAGGTCTTGGTTCCACGGTCGAGGCCATTGCGGCACTTCTTCCGGAACGTTCTCCGAAAATGCGGTTCAGCGCCGGGAATCTCTTTTCATGGGCGAATGACTCCAGCGTAAAACAGGAACGGCATCAGGTGATCATCGCCGGGATTGAAACGCATGTCTGTATTTTGCAGACCGCATTCGATCTGCTGGCGAAGGGGTTTGACGTTCACGTCGTCGCCGATTCCGTGAACAGCCGGTTTCCACTCGATCATGAGATTGGACTGCGCCGCATGACCGATGCCGGCATTCGCCTGGTGACCACGGAAATGGTGCTGTTCGAATGGTGCGAAGTGGCCGGAACCGATGCCTTTCGCCAGATGAGCCGCATCATCACCGGGCGGGACAAGTAAGAGGGAAGAAAATTCGAAATTCGTAACTGTTTAGCCGAATGAAGTCTTTCCTCGTTCCCAAGCTCCTGCTTGGGAACGCACTCGCCCCGAAGCTCTGCTTCGAGTTCGTGTTGAAAGGCAACCTCACACTCACCCACAACCCCCTCCCCATTGTCCTGGAGGAGAACACCACGAACCGGCCGTCGTTGTGGCCAAGCTGGAGCTTGGCGTCGAGTGTGTTCCCAAGCCGGAGCTTGGGAACAAGGGACATCAACTTCATTTGGCTAAAGTGTTACCTGATTTCGAATTTGTTTTGAATTTTCCTCATTTCGAATTTTGAATTTCAAACCATCGATTCCACCCCAGCGTCCCGTTCCTCTGCAGGTGCTGGCTGGGCGACCTTCATTGGCATGCTGAGTGAAACGAGTTGGGCAGGTGCGGTCACGGGGCGGGCGGGGAGCGGCGGTAATTCTCTGTCACGACCGGGACCGAGCAGGGTACGCACCGCCGAGGTCCAGA
>DATMFC010000454.1:0-2939 GCA_035556335.1 Planctomicrobium sp.
GATTGGGAGCCAACATCGGTCTGGGATATCGTTTTATTGAGCCCAATGACTTCGCCCTGTTTGGAGTGAACGCTTTCTACGATGCAGATAACACCTGGGGAAAAACCTACCATCAGTTGTCGCTCGGATGGGAAGCCCGTACCGAATGGGCTGGTTTGTTTGGAAACGTTTACTTCCCCGTCGGAAAGAGGAATCAGATTCTCAGTCAGTCTGTCTTTAATGAACGATTCGAAGACAATCGCATTCTGTTCGATGTCCGCAGCCGCACCGGTCAGTCCATGTCAGGATTAGACCTGAATGTCCAGACGCTTCTTCCAGGCGATTTTGCACGTGATCACCAGATTCAGTTCACTGCGGGCTGGTATACGTTTAACGGTTCCGGTGTGGAAGATATTAACGGGGTGCAATTACAGCTTCAGGGAGACGTTCACCCGAATATCACATTAATGGCCTCGTACACGAATGATAAAACCTTCGGATCAAACGCTGCCGTCGGGGGAATGTTTCGCTTCGGAACCAGAGACCGTCCAGACATGACACTGCGAGGCCAGCTGCGACGATTCGTAAATCGGAATTATAACGTCATCGTTTCAACGAAATCGATGACAGAAACCGGGATTGCCGCCATTAATCGGGCAACCGGAAATGAATACGTCGTGCAGCATGTTGGTTCCGGATCGGGCACTGGGACTTATGATAATCCGTTTGATAATGTCGCAGATGCTCAGAACGCAGGCGCCGACATTATCTTCGTGCATGAAGGGACGACTCTGAATGAATCGATTGTCCTGCAGGATGGTCAGTCTCTCATCGGAGAAGGAAGTAACGTCGTCTTCCGTGATTCCAGGTATGGGAACTTTCGGGTTCCTGGAGGATCAAGCACCAGCGTTAACACTCCGATCATTGATGGAACCGGAATTGGGGGAGACCTCCTGACGCTGGCAAACAACTCACAAGTTTCCGGATTCCATCTTCAGAATTCACAGGGACACGGCGTTGTCGCAAGTAATATCAGCAACTTTAAAATTGAAAACATCACGATTGAGAATTCCACAGATGACGCGATTTTCATCTCCGAAGCAACAGACGGAACGATCAGCAATGTTCATGTAGATGGCGGAACAAATGGGGTCACGCTGATCGATATCGATGGCACGATCACTCTTTCGGATATCTTTATTGACGGCGTCTCTGGTGACGGTGTGCATATCGATGGGGGACACGGCCGAATCGCATTCATGAAGGATCTGATTATTCAGAATGCCGGTCAAAGTGCATTCTATGTGACCAATCTGGAAACGCTGGTGGAAGTGGACGACCGTGGAACTGTCTCGACGTCAGACGACATCACGACAAAAACTCCGGGATTTGTCACAGTCGATGGTCTGGTTGTACGTAACACAACCGGCGGATCGGGGATTCATCTTGAAAATAACGAAGGGGTGATCGCCTTCGGGGCAGTCGACATCGAAACGAAAGATGCATCTGCCTTTTATGCCAGGGATACTGAGAATGCTCAAATCCTGAACGGGTTCCTGAAAACTGAGAATGCCCCCGTAGCGGATGTGGAAAATTCCGGAATTAACATTTCTCTAACCAAGCTGAATGCAGATGGGGGAGCAACTGGATTACGGTTTGTTGACACGACCGGGAAATTTATGGTTTATGGAACCGGCGATCTGGGTACCGGAGGAGAGATTAAGAATACGACCGACGCTATTTATACGGAGAACGGCCCGATGGTGGCGTTTCAGACAGTAAACTTCACTGCCAATAATGCGATCGCGAGAGTCGATGGCGGAGATGCATTGATCCTGGTCGGTTCAAACATTACTCAAACCGCCGAAACATTCATCCATGCGAAAAACCTGACAATGCTACAAATATTAAGTTCTCAGTTCACTAATAACGCAATCTCGTCTGGAACCGGGATTCTGTTCGAGGCAGATAAAGCCGGAAGCTTTACCTCCTCGGTGACCTATAACAAAGTCGACGCATTGTCGGGCTCCTTCCTGAAAGTTCAGACTCTGGCAGGTGGAGAAGGGGCATCACTCGCGTTTAACTTCCAGGGGAATGACGTCACATTGAACTCTGCGAATTCCGTTGCCGCTGCAGTCAACTGGACCGGCCCGACAACCTCATACTTCCTGGATAACAAGATTACGGGAACCGCAGCCGGTCAGACTGCGTTCCAGTTCTATACCGGTGCATCTGGCGATCAGGCGCAAGTCATGATTTCACAGAATGAGATCATTCTTGGGGGAGCCAACAGCATTGGTGTCGACGTAGACACCCGCTCGACCTCCACTATTCATGTCGTTGCGAACGGAATCAAGTTTAATAATACGAACGGAACCGGCGTCAGGATGAACCTGAGAAAGGCATCCGGGGCGAATGTCAGCGGGAACGAAATCATCGATAATTCAGGAGGAGCGACAGGGATCCTCTTTGAGAATGTGGAACATCTCTCCACACTGGTCGTCAATGCAAACAAGATCGATGTCTCACACGCCAGTGCGTTTGTGGATCGTGGTATTGTCCTGACGAATGTCCTGAATACCGATGCCGTGGCGAATCCGTTTGTAACGTTTATCTCCACTCAGTCGAATACTGTGCTCGGAGCAACGGTCCCCTATAGCCTCCCGGCAACCGGCGTTAAAGGGACGTTGCTGATTAACGATGTCTCTGTGGAGTAGCCAGGTATTAGGTTTAGGAACTGGGAATCAATTGTTTTCCGGAATCAGACCGTCCGCGATTTGTCGCGAGGATGGAGGAAGTTCCCGACGTCTATCAGCAAACCGACAACCAAGCGCACGCGCTGATCTGCGTGGACGAAGCGTCACGGCAGATTCTCTCCAACCTGATGGAACCGCTCCCCATGCAACCCGGTTCGCCCCGGCGGGTCGATGACAAGTACCAGCGGAACGGGGTGCGGTCGT
>DATMFC010000455.1:0-15760 GCA_035556335.1 Planctomicrobium sp.
CCAAGCCGGACAGCTTTTTGCACGTTAAATCACAATGCCTTGAAGGAGAAGTGGTTGCAACACGTAATGGTGTCTACTCCGCATCAACGGAAATTCAAGACTTACGACGATTGACGAAAAAAGCTGCGGAGCTTGGGAACGAGGAACAGCGACTTCCCGCTTGTCTCCACAGCAATCGCAACTTCATTCCGCTAACGTGTTACAAAAATTCGAAGTTGCGGGCGTTTTCAGTATTTTGAATTTCTCTCTTTTGAATTCGTTTCGAATTTCTGAACTTTGAATTTGGAATTTTCCTCTCCCTCATGTCAGACGTTCCTGATCCCGATCGTCCTCACTCGAATCGCCGCGACTTTTTGACCGGTCGTGCCGCGCACCGGGAGATCCGCCAATTGGGGGATGCCGCCGTCGACGGACTTCAGGAGGCCGTGCGTGCTCTGGCCCCGACCGCTCAGGAGACGATTCGATTCGAAACCCGGGCGATGGCCTGCAGGTGGTCGGTGGTGTTGAACCCCGGTGCTCCCCGACAGGTGATGACCGCATCGGACGCTTTGGATTTCGTCCATGCGGTCGAAGAGATGTTGACGGTCTATCGCTCTGACAGTGAGGTTTCTCGCCTCAACCAGACTGCGTCCGCATCCCCGACAGTGGTCTCGCCTGAGTTGTTCGCATTCCTCATTGAGTGTCGTGAATTATGGGAACTGACCGAAGGGGCCTTCGACCCGGCGTCCGGCTCTCTGATCCAACTTTGGAGAAACTCCCGACAAAATCAAACTATTCCGACGACGGATGAAGTGGATCAGGCCCGCGAACGGAGCGGGTTTCAACATGTCCGTCTGGATGCGGAGTCGCAAACGGTCTTTTTCGAACGCCCGGGGGTGTCACTGGATTTTGGGGGGATTGGAAAAGGATATGCCGTCGATCTGGCGATTCAGCACCTGAAGCGAGAAGGAATCGAAAACGGACTGGTGCATGGGGGACACAGCAGCCTGATGGCGATTGGAGATCACGCTGATCAGTCTGGCTGGCCTGTTGGCATCAAAAATCCGCTGTTTACTGAAGAACGGTATGCAACGGTGATTCTGAAAAATCAGGCGATGTCGACGAGCGGGTCCAATGTGCAATTTTTCCGTCATGCCGGAAAACGGTATGGCCATCAGCTCGATCCGAGGACCGGTTGGCCTGCTGAGGGACTGCTATCGGTCTCTGTAATCGCACCGACAGCCACGCGGGCCGAGGCCCTCTCGACCGCTTTCTATGTCATGGGACTCGACAAGGCCCGAGCCTGTTGCGATGATCTTATAGAGACCGGTGCAATTCTGGTTCCTCCTCCTGTGCGCGGACGGAAACTGGAACCGGTGTTTTGCCACCTTCCGCCAGAACAACTGTTCATCGAACTTCCTCCGACGTCGACAACGACGACAGGAACCGGTGAAGAGCGACATTGATCGAGATGATTGAGAGAGCGTGTGTATGAACAAGGTAATTCGTGTTCCGTTCATCGCCATTTTGTTGCTGGTGCTGCTGCGCATGTCGATCGGCTGGCAGTTCCTGTACGAAGGGCTGTGGAAGCACGCTACATTGAAAACTCCAACGCCATGGACATCAGAGGGATACCTCAAGAACGCTCAAGGGCCACTCCGCGACTACTTCCGCGACATGACCGGTGATCCCGATGAAGTGTTGTGGCTTGATTATCCCGCTGTGAGCAGTAAGTGGTACAACTGGCGAGACCGGTTCGTGAATCACTATGGACTCGACGAAGCTCAGCAGAACACCCTGAATGCCCTCCTTGACGGTTCCACGACCGAAGACACCGCTGCTGGAGATTTGCCGCCAGCCAAACAGACCAGTGTCAGTCTTGCGGAACTCCCCGAGGGAGTCACCGCTGATAAATTGAAATCGATCGCCACCTATGACGCAGCGAAGAAAACGCTCACTGTTAATGGACCACTTCTTCCCAGTGAAGAAGCCAATCTTCTGAAACTGGCCGGAATCGTTCGAAACGCAGATGGCTCACTCGGAACCAGTGCAGACGAAAAGCAGGCCCTTGCCGGTGCGATGCTGACTTACGCGAAAGCGGTCGAACGTCTTGCGAATCTGTCCCGCCAGCTTTCCTATCGCCATCGTCTTGCGGCCCAGTTGCGAGGAAATCCAGAAAATGTTGGTGTCACCGGTCGTAAGAACGAACGGGGAAGTTTTGACATCACCATGGGAACGATTTCCGTCGATGAGTCTGGGGAACAGGCGAATCTGGTTCGCTATGGGAAGATTCAGGAATACAAGGATCTCGTCAAGGACTACAACGACAGTGTCTCGGGAGCGAAGGTATCGTATCAAACGGATCATGCGAACATGCTGGGGAGAAAACTGGCCATCATGCGTGGCGAACTGGTCGCGCCGATCAAAACTCTCGACAAAGATCTGAAAACCGCTGCGACCAATCTGCTGACGACGGAACAGCTCAAACGAGGGACGCTGCCAACGGATTCTCCTCTCGCCAAGTCAGACCGTCAGGTGATGTGGGGACTGATCGTTCTCGGCTTTCTGCTGATTGCCGGACTGGGGACCCGCGTTGCCGCCATCCTCGGGGCGGTTCTGTTGATGATGTTCTACATGGTCATGCCTCCCTGGCCGGGAGTCCCTGAAGTCCCCGGACCTGAGCACAGTTTCATCGTCAACAAGAATATGATTGAAGCCATCGCGCTGCTGGCGATTGCCGCACTTCCAACCGGAAGCTGGTTCGGGATCGACAGCCTGTTTGCGCGATGCTGCCTCTGCCGAAAGAAACCGGCTCCGCAGACGGTGGAACTGAAAACCCCGGCTCCGAAACCAGTTGAGAAACCGGTTCCGGCACCAGCCAAAAAATAAATCCATGAAAAAATTCGTTGATCGATACAGGAGAGGCAAATTCGAAATTCAGAATCAAAAATTCGAGACAGAGTGATTTTCCGACTGATCTCTGATCGCATGTTGAATTTCTGATTTTGGATTTGTTTCGAATTTCGTGCTTCGAGTTTTGAATTTTCCATAGCGACGTCTCTGACAACGACAGGACTCGTGCTGTGTCTATTCTTAATTTTCGAGTTGTCAAATCGGAACGAGAGCGGCCAGCGAGCCGCAGAACCGCTCAAGCAACACGCAAATTGAGGCCGGACACGGCACTCGTCATGTGGAACAGGAACCTGGCAACGGCCTTCGTCGGACTCATTTTCCTTCTGGGCATTGCTCCGGTTTCCGCTGACGAGATTACCTATCGCACCGAAGATGGCAAGACGGTCACTTCGCAGGGTCAACTGAGTTCACCGCTTTCCGATCTGCGTCTGCTGGAGCGCTGGGACGGCCAGATTCAACCGCTCCGCCCGTCACAGGTGATTGAACACAAGGAAACCGGACCGGCGACGCCGATTACCTGTGATGAAATGGCCGATCGGATACGACAACTGTTCGGCGAGGAACTTGTGCGTATTGAAGCACAACCCCCGATGGTCGTTGCACTCGTTCTGACCGCACCGCTGGCTCCGAAGACCGAACCGGCTGCCCAGATTTTCGCTCGAAAGGGGATGCGGTTCATGCAGAACGTGAGCACTGTGTTCGCGAAATATGCCAAGCAGATGGAGTTCCCGCTTCGTGATGTGCAATATCCACTCGTTCTGCTGATCTTCGAAGCCGAACAGGATTTCGATGACTACTATAACTCGACGACCGGAGCCCGCGGTTTGTCGGCCTCGGGAGTGCTGGGATTTTACTCTCACATGACGAACTGGCTGGCGGTTCGGATGAGTTCCTGCGATTCATTCGAAGTTCCACTCCATGAAGCGATTCACCAGCAGATGTCGAATCGAGTCATGCAACGCCTGGCCCCGACTCCCCGCTGGTTTGATGAAGGAATTGCCAATGCGTTTGAAGGAACTGGGGACCGTGTCGATTCCAACCCGGGGAAGTTGAACGCCAATTATATTCGCCGTGCTCAGCAGATTCGGTTTGGAACATCCTGGGCGACAATGATGGGGGATGATCGGGCCTTCCTCGCGGATGTCATCGCCGGAGACGCCTACACCCTGGCCTGGTGTCTGCACTGGATGGCTTGGACACAGCACAAGCAGGGATACAAGGAATTTGTTCAGGCGCTCAGCCAGCGAAAGCCATTCGAAGAACTTCCCCCTCAGGCGGAGGACGTGTTGTTTCAGAAGTGTTTCGGGATGAGTCTGAACGAAATGCAGACAAAGTTTCCGGCCACTGTTCAGGCTGCCGCAAAACGCCAGAAATTTAATCTGCCTCCGGTTCAGAATCAGGCCCCGGATCAGAAGGCACTCTGCCAGTACAAAATCAATGCGGTCATCAGCGGCGGACAGCAGGGGGCGCTGCAATTGTCTGGTTCTGCGATGAACATTTCGCCGTTTCGTGAAATGACGTTTTACATCACCGTCGAAACCGATGCAGGATACTATTACGAATTTCTGTTACCGGGCTTGAAACCGCGTCAGCAGGTTCGTCTGGCAGGAACCCCGGCCCGCAAGCCGATTCCCGGGATGACACCACGGGACTCGGCAACCTACCGGGTTTTCGTTCGGAGTGTTCTTGCCGATACCGTTGAAAGTGCCAACTGGATTCGCGGCAACGTCCCCGGCCCTATGACCGCCCAAAACTAAGAACCGCCCTTTTTCGGGGACAACTAATCACGCTTGCCATGCTCATGCTGCTGACGCGACATGAGCATGGCACTCAATACGAAAAACTCAATCAAAACTCAGCCTGCTGGATCAGGTCCAACTGGAGTGCTAATCCAGACTGACGGTGACGGTCTTCCATTCGGTGTAATTCGCCAGGCTGGCTTCTCCCAGTTCGCGACCGATGCCGGATTGCTTGAATCCACCGAATGGGGCCGCCGCGTCGAACGCGTCGTAACAGTTTATCCAGACCGTTCCCGCGCGAAGTTTCGCAGCGACTTTGTGAGCTTTCGCGATGTCTCGTGTCCAGACCGCGGCGGCCAGACCGAAGGTGGTTTGATTTCCCCGTTCAATGACTTCATCAACACTGTTGAACGGAAGCACGCTCAGTACCGGGCCAAAGATCTCGTCTGTCGCGATCGCCATTTCATCGGTGACGTTATCAAAGACAGTCGGCTCGACATAGAACCCTTTCTCGCCGTGACGACTCCCTCCAATCAGGCAGTCCGCTCCTTCTTTCTTCCCCAGTTCAATGTAGTTCAGAATCTTGTTGAACTGGTCGCCGTCAATCTGCGGACCATGGGTGGTCGTCGTATCAAACGGGTTTCCGGTCACTCGTTGCCGGGTTTTAGCGACGACTTCTTTCACAAAGTCGCTGTGAATGGATTTCTCCACAAACAGCCGACTTCCCGCACAACAGCACTGTCCCTGATTGAAGAAAAGACCGAACTCTGCCCCTTGAATCGCGGCTTCAATATCCGCATCGGAAAAGATGATATTCGGGCTTTTTCCCCCCAGTTCCAGCGTCACTCGCTTCAGCGTGTTGGCAGCTTCACGCATAATGATCTGGCCGGTTTCCGTTGATCCGGTGAAGGCAATTTTGTTGACTTCCGGATGACGGACAATGGCAGCCCCTGTGTCTCCAAAGCCGGTGACCACATTAATCACGCCATCGGGAATGCCTGCTTCCTGAGCCAGTTCCGCCATGCGGAGACAGCTCAACGGAGTTTGCTCGGCCGGTTTCATCACGATGGTACACCCTGCCGCCAGAGCCGGTCCCCATTTCCATGAAACCATCAAGGCAGGAAAATTCCACGGAATGATCTGGCCGACAACCCCCACTGGTTCCCGGCGTGTATAGCTGAAATAATTTCCACGAACCGGGATCGTCTGGCCGTGCAATTTGTCGGCCCAGCCTGCGTAATATCGGAACACGTCGACGACCATGGCGAAATCACCAAGAGCATCGTTGATCGGTTTTCCGTTATCGAGCGTTTCCAGCGCGGCGAGTTCTTCGCGATTGGTTTCGATGAGATCCGCCAGTTTATTCATCAGGCGTCCACGATCCCGGGCGTCCATTTTCGCCCAGTCGCCGGATTCAAAAGCACGACGGGCCGCCATCACGGCCAGGTTGACATCTTCGGCATTGGCCTTGGCGACGTCGGCAATCTTTTCTTCTGTGGCGGGATGATAAGTGGCGAACGTCTCACCACTGACCGAGTTTTGCCATTTGCCGTCGATGAATAATTGAGTCCGACGAACTTCCGGACGGGCGTACACCTTTTGTGGAGAAGCAGTAGCAGTGGACATCGAGCACTCCTTGACAGCAAAAACTCAGGGGACAAGCCTGATATGGAACGAAGAGAATCACGCAAGCATGATCAGGCAATGGCGACGGTATTTGCAAACCAGCCACATTGCCTCTCTTTCATTCTTGCCGTTTCCGATGCATTCGTCCAGTAAAGCAACGAGGACACATGAAAAGTGAGAGAGAGCTCAGGGCATGCCACCTTCCACGGATGCGCCACCCTGATGATCTTCACATTGCGATAATGAGATGGATTGCGAAAGTCGAGATCACTTCTTCTCGTCGGTCGATTCGTCTTCGCGTTTAAGCTTCGGCGGGGAATAGACCAGCGACGCAATGATTCCGAGAGCCAGAATGCTCCCAATGATTCCGAGTGAAATATCAATCGGAATATGGAAACCGCTGGGGTGGAGCAGCATCTTGATTCCGACAAACACCATCAACACCACAAGAGCCAGCTTCAGGTAATGGAAGTCGGCCATAAGCCCCGCCAGTGCGAAGTACAGAGATCGCAATCCGAGGATGGCGAAAATATTCGATGTGAATACGATGAACGGGTCTTGAGTAATGGCAATCACGGCGGGGATGGAATCGATCGCGAACATGACGTCGCAGCTTTCGATCAGCAACACCGCCAGAAACATCGGTGTCGCGTATCGCTTCCCGTTCTGAATTGTGAAGAATTTCTTGCCGTCAAATTCCGGCGTGACCGGGAAGAAGCGTTTGGCGATCTTCATGATCGAACTGTTCTCGGCGTCAAACTCTTCATCCCCCGCTTTTGCCATGCGGATTGCAGAATAAATGAGTAACGCCCCGAAGAGATACATCGTCCAGGTAAACTGTTTCACCAGTGCGACCCCGGCGTAGATCATGATTCCACGCAAGATGGCTGCCCCGGCAATTCCCCAGAAAAGCAACCGGTGCTGATGTTGCGGGGGAATACGAAACGCCTGAATGATCATCGCGATCACAAAGATGTTGTCGACCGAGAGTGAATATTCCAGCAGATATCCGCTGAGAAACTCTTTCGCCGCAACCGCCCCGTCTGCATGATCAGTGGTGATCCACTCCTTGAGGATAATTCCCTCATACAGCAGATAGACCACAACGTTAAACGCCATCGCCAGACTGACCCAGAAGCAGGTCCAGCCCAGAGCTTTTTTTACGGAGATTTTGTGATCGCCGCGATTCAATACGCAGAGATCCAGAATGATCATTGCGGCAACAAAAACAACAAACGCGGCGTAAATCCACCAGGGCATCTCAAGTCAATCTGTTGAAGTGGTGTGACCACATTGATTTGCCAGGTTCTCAAATCGAGTCCGCACGGTCGTTGCCGTGCTCGCAACCTGTTTTACAACGATGAAATCAATATGGACACAACAATTTAAGGAGTAGGGGCGTCCACCAACATCTGGTCCGCCCCATTCCTGTGACGCATGATTCTTGTCGCCCATGATGCTCACCGTCAAACGAGATTCATCGAAATTCGACCGAATCCGGTTTTGAACGGCTTCTCAACCGCTTCAGAGCCCTGACCTCAATGAGACAGGCATTCCAACCGGTGTGGCTTATTCAATCAGATCTTTGCCCCGTGTTTCCGGCGCCAGCCAGATGACCACCAGCCCTACAACGTAGACGCAGGCCATGACGCTGCATGCCTTTGCGTAATTTCCGTTAAACACCTGATTCATCAGCACGCCGGTCTGCAAAGAACTGACTGCGGCCAGAATTCGACCAAAGTTGAAGGCGAATCCCTGCCCGGTGGCACGAACACTGGTCGGAAACAGCTCCGGAAGATAGAGCGGGAGCCAACCGTAGAAGGCAGCAGTAGTTCCCCCGGCCAGAAAACCGGTGATGAGGAACCATGCCCCGAATTCGGTGTTCGTCTGGTAGAAGACCTGAATGGAAATCAACGCCAGCAGACAGAGGCCAAAGTAAGTGATTCGGCGTCCGAACGCATGCCCGGCAAGTGCGGCGAGGAATGTTCCAATGATGGCCCCCATTCCCAAGGCAATCTGTGTCCATTCCTTTCCATGCGAAATGCCGGAGTCCTGAGTCAACGATGCGGCCCAGGGAGCAGCCCATTGCAGAGATCCCCATGTTCCCAGCAAAGCGACCCCGCTCAATAAGGCTCCGATCAGCATCAATTTACGAACGGGCTGCCCATCTGCTCCGACCAGTTTCTGCCCGTTGTGATCTTCTTCCATTCGTTTGAGATACCGGGTGACCGGGTACAGGTACCCCACGATGGCAACGAGGAGTCCAATGATGGTCCCGATGATCCGGACGGAAGTGGGAACCCGGTTGTCGGCCCAGATGGCAATCATTCCGATCGGACCGAGAGAACCGATAAGAACTCCCAGCAGGTCGACGGTGGCCCATTTCGAGGTCGAGCCTTTTTCTTTTTCTTCGGTCCACTTTTCCGATTCTGGAACAAACAGTCGGATGATGAATGTCAGCAAGGCGGGTAACGCTCCGCACATCAACAGAATTCGCCATCCCCCGTTTGAGGAGAGGCTGTCGACCTGAGATTGTGACAGACCGATGTTGAGTAAGATCTGTTGCAGCGAGCCCAGAATCTGAATCAGGAACATACTGACGACCGCCACGAGCACAAACCCGACATTCGAGGCCGCTCCGATCAATCCCGCCAGCCAGCCCCGTGATTTTCCTGGCCACAATTCCATGACCAGAGAGACCCCTAGTGCCCATTCTCCTCCCATCCCCAGGGAGGCCAGAATACGGAAGACAAGCAGGGTTGTTGCGGAGTCGGCCAGTCCGCAAAGACCGCTGAAAAGCGAGTATGTCAAAATACTTAACGCCATCGCCCGAACACGGCCAATGCGATCACCCAGCCAGCCGAAGAGAACTCCCCCTGTTGCCGCTCCGACGAGGAAACCGGCGGTGATGATGCCAATCCACTTTCCGGTTTCTCCAGTGTTCTCGGTCTGAAGAAGATCCCGAAGAGCCGGATCGGCGACCAGCGGGAACAACCCCATTTCAAAACCGTCGAACATCCACCCTAGAATTGCAGCACCCAATGCGGCCCATTTGCCCGATTTGCTGACTCCCGATGGCTCGTTTACCGTCGACATAACTCGGCGTTCCTTTTGATGTCACGTGCTACTGTCTTGCGCAGCTTAGTCGGATTTTGATCGATCAGGGAACCGGTAGCCAGTTCCGGGAGAGAGCGCTCAAGACTGCTCTTGATAAAGAACTCAACATCGCAGAGCGAATGATATCGTTCTTTGTTGATGATTCGAAAACTTTGGGAAGAGTGGCAAACCTTCGAACTTTTTTCCAGAGATGCTTCCCGTAATGTGAGAATTTTCCCAACTTTGCTTTGAATCTTGAAGGACATTCCACAAGGCTCCCGTCAAAGCGAAGGAATCGATATGCTCCGAAGAAAGATGACCGCCTCCACGTGACTGCAACCTCATTTGCGACAGGCTTTGTGACCAGCGTTGAGCAAACTGCTCTGGGATTTTGAGATGACCGCCACAACAGAACCACTGCGTATCGGGTTGATTGGACTGGGAACCGTTGGTTCCGGGGTGGCCCGTATTTTGATTGAACATGCGGAACGGACTGCCTCACGAGCCGGGCGTCCGCTGCGGATTGTCCGTGCGGCGGTACGGGATCTGTCCAAACCACGGGATGCGGCATTCAGCGATATTCCGGTGACCACCGATCCGTTTGAAGTGGTTCATGCGTCGGATGTTGATGTGGTTGTGGAGTTGATCGGTGGCCTGCAGCCTGCGTTCGACTTGGTCACTGCTGCTTTGAAAGCAGGAAAAGACGTTGTCACTGCCAACAAGGCATTGCTCTGCACTCATGGAGACGAGTTGTTTTCGCTGGCACGCGAGCAGTCACGAGCGATCTGTTTTGAAGCGGCTGTCGCCGGGGGAACACCGATCATTGCCGCCATCGGGCAGGGAATGACCGGAAACCAGATCACCTCACTGGCAGCGATTGTCAACGGGACGAGTAACTTCATCCTGACCAGAATGTTTCTGGAGAATGCCTCCTATGAGGATGCCGTCGCCGAAGCCCAGAAAATGGGGTATGCCGAAGCGGATCCGTCCATGGATGTCAAAGGAATCGACGCGGCTCAGAAACTGGGGATTCTCGCTCTGTTGGCCTTTGGACGTCGTGTCACACCGGATCAGTTTCCCGTACAGGGGATTGACGAACTAAGCCTGATGGACCTGAAGTTTGCCGATGAACTGGGGTATGCCGTCAAGCTGCTGGCGACCGCTAAGCTGGTTGATGGCCTGCTCGAAATGCACACTCAGCCCACCCTGATTCGCCACAATCGACCGCTGGCTCAGGTCGACGGCCCTTATAATATGGTGGAATTGACGGGGGACGCGGTTGGAAAAGCCTGGTTTTCCGCAATGGGAGCCGGACAGATGGCGACCGCTTCCGCCGTGGTGGCCGATCTGGTCGATGTGGCGGTTGGACGCCATCGCATCACCTTCAATCGTCTGAATCTGACCGATCATCAGGACGGCTTTTCTTTGCAGAAGCCGGAAGCAATTCACCGTCGCTATTACATGCGATTTCTGGTGGAAGACCGCCCTCGCGTGATCGCAGAGATTGCGGACATTCTGGGACGACACGGCATCAGTCTCGCTTCGGTCATTCAGAAAGAGGCGAACGAACCGGAATCGCGGGACCAGTTCCCCATTGTCCCGCTGGTCTTCATGACCCATAAAACGACAGAAGGAGCCATTCGGGCCGCACGCGCGGAACTCGACAAACTTTCCTTCGTTTCCATGCCCTGGCTCTGTCTTCCGGTGAGCGACTGATTTATCAGTGTCCACAATCTGCATGAAGGCGTTCCGGGAGGGCGAGGCTCCTGCCGAGCCGCAAACCATGGAAAGCGTTTCTTTTACTCGCGGCTCAGCAGGAGCTTCGCCCTCCCGGAAATTGGCCCTTTTCCCAACAAGCAAAAGCTCTGTGGTGATCTTGCTCCAATCTTTAGCCATTCCCCCTAAAGTTTACCCAGATTTGCAGCATTTACAAAATGCCCTTTTCCTATCTTGCCATGATGGGTAAACTGTCCTCAATTCGGACCTTCGGATAACAGCCTGTTGTCTGTTTGATTTTCTCTGTTCCGTACTGCGCCAGTCGATTTCTGTAGCGAATGGGAATCTCCCTTTCGAAGCAGCAGGGTCATACTGCACGGTCGAACTGGAGAGCAACGTACTGCAAGCATTTCAAATTTTCTCGGATTGTGAAGATTTTGAGAGGCTTGGATTCGTTTGGTTGTGGTCGGATTAAACCGGCCACGCCGGGCTCTCACCCAGGGAGGGATGCCGGGTTCGAGGAAGGACTGTCGATGTCGTCCATCGACGGGGAAAGGATTCCATAATTCATGTCTCGCCAGAGTTTCCGATTCGTTCACGCCACCAGTCTTTGTCTGGATGAGCATCTGACCGGGACCGGTGCCTTATCGGCTGACGACCGCAAACTGGTCGAAGATGCCACATTCCTGTCTTGGGACGGCATTGTCGAAACCTGTGTTCGCGCTCAAGTCGAATTTCTGCTTCTCACCGGCAACAGCTTTAACGCCAAAACCAACAGTCTCCGTGCGCGAGTCGCACTGGAGAAAGGTTTTGAGAAACTGGCCGCACACCAGATTTCGGTCTTCGTCGTTCCCGGGACACTCGACCCGATTGCCGGGTGGAAGAAGAACGTTCATCTCCCTCCCAATGTCACATTGTTGACCGCCGACGATCATGAACCAATCGCGGTCATGAATGATCAACGGGTTCTGGCTTCCATCTCTGTCATCGCAACACCGCATTCAGATGAAACCCGATGGAAGGACTCCCGATCTTCGGTTTCATCTCAACATCAGACTCCGTTTCGAATCGGACTTGTGGCTGCAGGAACAGTGTTGACCTGGGCCAACGGCCGTCCCGTTTCTGAATCCACGAATGGAGACCGTTCCGCTGCCGCCGCACTTGTTCAGGCAGCCATTGATCAGCGTACGGATTACATTGCCCTGGGAGAAGGTGTTCCAGCGACGGAACACTTCAACGGGGGAGTCGCACACGATCCCGGTTGTGCTCAGTCACTGACCCGATCGGTTACCGGTTCGCGCGGTTGCAGCATCGTCAATGTCGATCATCAGGGAGACGCGACGATCGACGCCGTGGCCGTCGCTCCGATTCGCTGGGAAGATCTTCTGGTTTCCATCGAGCCGCATCATGGTCTGAACGATCTGTGCGAGAGAATGGCTCTCGCGCTGATGGAACTGACCGTCGACGATGACGAACGACTTTGGATTCTCACCTGGAAACTGGCCGGCACTGGACGCCTGTTCGACTCTCTGTCTGAACCGGCGAAACGAGAAGAGTTGTGGAAGAAGCTGGAAGCGGAAATGACCGGCGAACGGGCGGTTCGTCGTTTACACCGACTGGAACGGAGTGTCGATCAACCGGTGGTCACTGCTCCTCCCAAAGCAGGCGAAACCCGTTTGCTGGCGGATTTTCAGCAGATTTTACGGGAATCAGGTGACCCGTTGTATGAGCAGTTACGACGGGAACTGTTGGAAGAAAACTGGATTGATCGTCCTGACACCCGCGCGGTGCGAGAAGTGTTAGGACAATTGTCGAGGCAGAATGTCTATCGTCGGGCACAGGCACTTGCTTCACAGTGGTTGGAATGAAGTAAAGAAAAGAGGGGTTAGGAATTAGGAGATAGGAATTAGGAAATACGACAATGTTCATTCCCTAATTCCTAACTCCTGATTCCTACTTCCTAATTTAGGATTGCGATCGATGCAGCTTCGTGAAATCGAAATCGACCGCTTCGGCATCTGGCAGGACGTCACGCTTCCGTTCAATGAACGCGGGGTGACGGTTCTTTACGGCCCGAATGAAGCCGGGAAGTCGACATTGCTCCGTTTTATCCGCGGAGTTCTTTATGGCTATCTTCCTCACGACGAACGGGCCGCCGGACCGGATGCCCAACCGATCGAATGCAGCGGAACACTCCGCCTGCAACATCACGGCAAGGAATATCGCCTTCGTCGGACGTCACAATCGGGGACCCGTGGGCGGCTCGAAATCAACGGACGCATTGTTCGTGATGACGACCCGTTATTGCTCTCCCTGGTTTCCGATACGCGCGAGCAGATGTTTCAGAACATCTTCGCCATCGGTCTGCCGGAATTGCAGCAACTGGCTACGCTTAACGGCGATGAAGTCGCTCAACATATTTATGGCTTGTCACTGGGACCGGAAGGAGAACAGATCTTCCGTGCTCATAAAGGATTTCAGGCAGAAGAACAGAAAATCGTCAATCCGGAAGAGAAGAACGGGGAACTGTTCACTCATCTGAATCGGCTATCGCAACTCGACAAAGAACTGGCGAAACACGCTCCCGTCACGGCGAAACATGATCAGCTTCAAGATCAGTATCACACTCTTGAAGATCAGATTGCTTCAGAACAGGCGCGACGTCAGGAAGCGGAATACGACCTGCGCAGCCGTCAGTTCGTGAATCGCATCTGGAGCCCCTGGCAGAAGGAACGCCAACTCCGTGTGCAACTGGCCGATCTCCCCCAAGGAGACATCGACCGCGAAATTCTCAGTCGTTACGACCAGTTGGAACTGGAACACTCGGAGATTAATGAACGTCGCCAAAGCCTGATTGCGGAGGCGAAGAAACTTCAGGAAGAAGCAGACGCCATTCCCACCCGGCCAGAGCTGGAAGAGAACGCTTGTGCCATTCAGAACCTGTTCGAGAACTCCCGCATCATGCAGGCGCTCGACCGGTCTCTGGCCACTGCGGAATCAGAACGGAATCAGACTCATTCCCGGGTAAATGATCTCCTTTCCAAACTGGAAGGAAACTGGGATACCTATCGTCTGGAAAAGACAGAGATCGGCCCGGCAGCCTATCAGCGACTCTGGACTCAGGCCAACATCTACCGCAGCGCCAGCCGAACTCGCGCCCGTCTGATCAAACGGCATAAAAAACTTTCCGGTCAGTTGCGGACATTACGGGCGGAATGGAAGTCGTATACACGCGATCTCGGAAAGCTGACCATTCCAGAGACCCGTAAGGCGTTATTAAAACGTCTCAACGAGATGGAAGATCTGCGCGGTCTGAAGATTCGCCGTGAGCATCTTCGTAAAGCGATGAAGCTACTGCACCGGGAGATTGGCCCGACTGTCATCCGACGGGAGTTGCCTCCCTTCTTCTGGCTGGTACACAGCTTCTTTATGCTGGCGGGAATGGTGCTGGTCGCCGCAGGAATTTTTGCCGGACTGAAAGGATACACCGGAATCGTCGCTGGCGGAGCGACGGCCTGGGTTGTCGGATCCATTTTCATTTTGCTCGGAGTCGCCTCCATGGGGACGGTCTGGGCGATGAAAGAATATTTCGAAGTGGTCGAGTTCTCGACTCCTGATATTGATAAAGAACGGGAAACTCTCGAACTGGAACTGCATCGCACCGAACAGGCAATTGACCGGATCCTGCGGCGTGATGCAGCCTATCAGCCCCCCCCGCCGGCCGTGCTTGCTCCCGGTCCGCAACCGGCGGTCCCCGTGACTCCCGAACCCCCGCCGGCGCCACTTTCCGACGACGAAGTGATTCGTCGGATTCGGGAACAGTTGAATGAACTGGATCGTCATGAACCGACCGGGCGTCGCATTGACGATCTTCGCACGCGGCTCAGTCAACTCCGGCAAACCATTCAGGAACAGCAGCGTCATCATGGTCGGGTCCGTCGGGACTGGACAGACACCCTGCGACGTCTCGGCTTTTCCGAAACCCTGAAAGTCTCGCAGGCATTCGAGCAGTGCCAACGTCTATCGGAAGCCCGACAGATGCTCAAGGACGACGAATCCCATCGTGACAAGGAAGTCTATCAGCGGCAGGAACTGGAAACCTATCTGCGACAGGTTCGTGATCTGGCGGTGAAGCTGGAGTCACCTGACTTTCGTTACACCGATCCTTACGACACGCTTGCCCATTGGGACCGTGAACTCAAGTTGCAGGCAGAACGTCGCCGCGAACGAACCCGACTGCGACAGACCGCCAAGGAAAAACGACAGCAGGCCGCACAACTTGTCGAGCAGATCGATAAGATGCGTCGCGAACGGACCGTGCTGTTAAAGCGTCTCGGCGTTGGCGACCGGGATGAAATCATCCTCAAACTGGCTGCCATCGATGAACGCAACACGCTGGAACACCAGATCAGTGCTCTCAATGACGAGATCCAGAAACTGGTCGAAGCGGATGCGAATGTGGCTCTCGTTGAAGATGACCTGATTGAATACGATCAGGCATCGAACAACGACATCATCGAACGTCGCCGCAACGAGATCAATCAGATCGACAGCACACTTCGATCACTTCAGGGAACGCTCGAAAAAGTCCGTGCACAGCTCCGGGAAATTGAGAACGACCGGACTCTCAGTTCGCTGCGGTTCGACCGGGAACAGGTCGTGTTCGCCCTGCGTGAATCGGCTGAAAAATG
>DATMFC010000456.1:0-5522 GCA_035556335.1 Planctomicrobium sp.
GTCGGTATCAGACACCCCCTGAATCAGACGAAACAGCAGGCTACTTCTTTAACGGACCGGCGATGATTCGTCGTAAAACCCGACTGGCCATTGAGAACCAGATCGGGGGAGTAATGGTCTGGGAACTCGGTCAGGATACCAGAGACGACACATCCCTCCTGAAAGCCATTCAGGAGGAACGTTCGACTCCTGCCAGAACCAGCCCGAAATGGCGGGCTCCCATTCGCCAGATTCCTCGACGACTCCCCTCTTCTTCGAAATGAGATCACAATCGATTTGAGATGGAGGGGGCTCTTCTCACTGAGGAATTTCTCGATGAGGACCATTTTTTTGATTTTTCCGGTGGATTCTCTTCTTTTTATCCGTTCAGCTTATTGGAGAGAGCCGCAATACCGGGGCCATGTCTGCCTGATCTGCGGATCATGACAGCAACGAGTCACAGGAAAAGCCGGATTCGTCAATCCCGGACGACATTTTGATTGCCAGCGGTTCTCACGGATCGATACCATCTCTGTACGGCGTATTGCTTTGGTCGCTGTGCGCATTGCGTAAAGCCTGAAGGGACGGAATCTGGTCCGCCGGTTTCGTTCGCCCAACAATTCCACTGACGTCCCATGGCCGGATCATCCGGCAGGAAACCCCTCAAGAGGTTGCGTATGTCTTTCTGCAAAACCACCTTTCTGACGCTCGCATCCGTGATGCTTGTTTCCGGGTTTGCTCAGGCTGAGACCAAATCCAAAGCCGATCCTAAATCGAAACCTAAGCTGCTTCTGCGATCCGAATTCGACCCAACGGCGAAGAAAGTGGACATGTTCTCCGCCATGGAGGAAGAGCAGATCGATGTCCGAATTGTGGCGAAGAATTCTACCGGCGGTGCCATCTACATCGAAAACAAGACCGAAGAACCTCTGACCGTTCAGGTTCCCGACGGATTCGTTGCTGTTCCTGTGAACTCCCAATTCGGTGGAATGGGTGGAGGCATGGGTGGTATGGGAGGCATGGGCGGCGGGATGGGAGGCATGGGTGGTGGAATGGGTGGTATGGGAGGCGGCGGCCAGCAAGCCATGGGTGGCGGCATGGGCGGAGGGATGGGTGGCGGTATGGGTATGGGTGGCGGCATGGGCGGAGGGATGGGTGGCGGCATGGGAGGCGGCGGTATGGGAGGCTTCTTCTCGATTCCTCCCGAACGAACCTTGAAAGTTCCTTTCGCGTCCGTCTGCCTGAACCATGGGCTGCAGGATCCGACTCCACGATCCAAGTACCGCGTGATTCCCATGGAACAATACACCAACGATCCAACACTTCAGGCCTTGATTACTCTGGTCGGAACCGGACGTTTGAATCAGCAGGCTGCTCAGGCTGCCACTTGGAACATCTCCAGTGGAATGTCCTGGCAGCAACTCGCCAACAAGCCTCGTAACGCGATTCCAGGGCCGGGACAAACTTATTTCTCACAGCAGGATTTGATGGCCGCCCAGAATATTCTGGGAGCCGCTCAATCTGTTGCCGCTGCAAGAGTTCATGAACAGGAACAGTCTGGCGAGAAGAAGCCAGCCCCGCAGAATCCTCCCCGGATGCTGCAGACCCGGTAATCAGGGATCCGGTTTTTCCAGCCAGAGATGAACCATGAAAGCGGGCACGGTCATGACCGTGCCCGTACCGTTTTCACCTTGTCCTGTTTTTCCCCGACACCTTCCAGTTGAAGTTTGACCTTCTGATGTCCTCTCTTCCTGCGTCTCCGAGTTACACCCCGGAATGGTATGAGTCGATGAAAGCGACTCTGGGCGAAGGAGCGTGCCGACAACTGGGGATCTATGCGATCCCTGAAGACTTTGTTCTATCCGTCGTGATTCCGGTTTATAACGAATTTCATACGCTGCCGGTCTTACTTGAGAAGGTTCGTTCCGTTCCCTTGAAGAAAGAGATTCTGCTCGTCGACGACATGAGCAAAGACGGGACACGAGATCTGCTGAAAGAGTATGCGGAAAAGGACTGGAACGATCCTTTGAATCGGATCGTGGTGACTTTTCATGATCGCAACAAAGGAAAAGGAGCCGCCGTCAAAACAGGCTTCGGCATGGCGACGGGAGATGCCGTCATTATTCAGGATGCCGACCTTGAGTATGACCCCGCCGAAATTCCCCGATTACTTCAACCCATCGTAGAAGGTCGGGCGGATGTCGTCTTTGGAAGTCGCTTTCTGGGAGACCAGCCGCATCGTGTGCTGTACTTCTGGCACTATGCCGGAAACAAATTTCTGACGATGCTTTCCAACTGCTTCACCAATCTGAACCTGACCGACATGGAAACCTGCTACAAGCTGTTCCGTAGAGAGGTAATTCAGCAGATCGCTCCAAAACTGAAGCAGAACCGATTCGGGATCGAACCGGAAATCACGGCCCGAGTTGCCAGAATGCGTTGTCGTATCTTTGAAATGTCGATCAGCTACGACGGCCGAACCTACGATCAGGGAAAAAAGATCGGCGCCAAAGACGGCTTTCAGGCGATCTGGTGCATCATTCGCTACGGGTTGTCTGAGTAGTGCCTTGTCAGGCTTCAAACTTCGGGTTGTCTCACATGTTCCGCGGCTCGTTGGCCGCTCCCGTTTCGATTCTTCCACCCTCATTTTGAATGCTGACGCAACACTAGGTCTGGTTTTCCAACTCTTCTCTTCATCTTGATCATGGTTCAACGCCTGATCATGTCTTCATGTTGGCGTGTTGCAACAATTCCAGCGGAAGGACGCGCTGCAACTGGACGATTTCTTGCCGGGTTCTATGATTCAACTGAAGACAAAGCGTATCAGTTTGAATGAATCTTGCTGGAGACCATTGGCGTGGCAAATCTGTTTCAGGAATTCCGGCTGAAGGATGTGACCTTACGGAACCGGATCGCAGTGGCTCCGATGTGCCAGTATTCTTCCGAAGATGGCTTTCCCAATGACTGGCATCTGGTGCATCTCGGTTCCCGTGCCGTTGGCGGGGCAGGATTGGTGGTTGTGGAAGCAACGGCTGTTTCTCCTGAAGGACGCATCAGTCCCGCTGACAGCGGCATCTATTACGATGACCATGTGGAACCCTTTTCCCGAATTGTCCGGTTTCTGAAACAGCATGGAGCGGTTCCTGGAATTCAGATTGCGCATGCCGGTCGGAAGGCCAGTGCCCAGCGTCCCTGGGAAGGGGATGCCCATATTGAAACCGGAAACGGAGGATGGGACACCATTGCTCCGTCTGCGATCCCGTTCGGGGGGAATCTCGGGAAGGTTCCTCAAGAGATGACCGTTCAGGACATCTCCCGAGTGCAGCAGGATTTCGTCACCGCCGCCCAGCGGGCCTTGTCTGCTGGATTCGAATGGCTGGAAATCCACTTCGCTCATGGTTATCTCGCTCACGAATTCTATTCCCCGTTTTCGAACCATCGGACGGACAGCTACGGCGGCAGCTTCGGGAACCGCATCCGTTTTCTTGTGGAGACCTTCACTGCCGTTCGTCAGGTCTGGCCGGAACGGTTTCCACTGACGATCCGGCTTTCCGTGACCGACTGGATTGAAGGAGGAGTGACCGTTGAGGAGTCCATCGAACTGGTTCGACAATTGAAAGCATTGGGACTGGATCTGCTCGACGTCAGTCATGGATTTGTGGTTCCGGACATCTCGCAGATTCCATGGGGGCCCGGCTTCCTGACCCCGATTACCGGACGCATTCGCCGGGAAGCAGATATTCCGACCGCCGCAGGCTGGATGATTACCACTCCTCAGCAGGCGGAAGAGGCGATTCGCGACGGACAGGCCGATCTGGTGATGCTGGCCAGAGAGTTGTTGAGGGATCCCTATTGGCCTTATCACACCGCCAAAGCATTGGGAGATCCCAAAGCAGAAACCATTCTCCCGGCCCAATATGCCCGGGCCGTTGCAAGATGACCGAATCCTCAGAGGGCTTCTTCCGCATGGAAACCATCGAAATTGGTCTAAGTTTGTGGTGTCATTCTCAGTGACGTCCTGTAACATTGATGCATTGAATGAACGCAAAGTTTTGTAAGGAACCCGGCCTTGATGACCAGTCGAGCAGTTTGCATCCTGCTGCTGGCCATCCTCTTTGCCGGCCTGTCCCCAGTGCGGGCGCAGGCACAAATCGACCCTGAAGACGATGCCCTGCGCGAGCGGGTATTGCAGGCGATTGCCGCTGGTCAGAAATCCTTGATCGTCAGTCAGAAACGGGATGGAAGCTGGCCCAATACGCATTACATGAGCAATGATATCGGCCTGACTTCACTAGCCGTGCTTGCGTTGCTGAACTCCGGTCTCCCTGCCGACAGCGAACCGGTTCGACGTGCGATCGGCTGGTTGAAACGCCCGGAGTCGAATCCCGACCGAACCTATGATCTCGCGATGGCGATCATGGCACTGGCAGCGTCTGACGATCCAACCGTAAAGGGAAAGATCGCACGAATGGCCCAGCAGCTGGAAGAATACCAGCAACGGGGAAACGGAGCAGGAGCCTGGGGGTATCGCAACGAATCGCACTGGGACAATAGTAATACCCAGTTCGCAATTCTCGGACTGAAGGAAGCAGCCGATGTCGGTGTCCGAATTGACCGTGAAACATGGCAACGGTCGCAGGATCATTTTCTGGGGAACCAGCAGGGACCGCTCAATCTTCCGAATGGGGCTCCGTGGGGGTATGTTCCCGGGGCGGGAGCTTCTGGAAGTATGACCGTCGCTGGAATCGCTTCACTGTCGATCACTCGAACGATGCTGGTTGATGACAGCAATGTCAGTGCAGACGGACAGATTGATTGTTGTCGTCTCAAAGAAGAACCCGCTGACGCCGCCATCGAAGCCGGCCTGAGATGGCTCACGTCTCACTTTCGGGTGCGATCGAATCCCGGTTCTGAGCACTGGCCGTTGTACTATCTTTACGGACTCGAACGGGCAGGACGGTTCACAGGACAACGCCTCTTCGGAAACCATGACTGGTATCGCGAAGGGGCAGAGTTTCTTGTCACCACTCAGAACGTACGTGACGGAACCTGGCAAAGCCGACAGGAAGACGCGGTCGCCGGAACGAGTCTGGCGTTGTTGTTTCTCTCGAAAGGTTTATCACCAGTCGTTATCAATAAACTGAAATACGGTCCGCGAAATCCCCAGACAGACGACATTATCGGGCGGGACTGGACCCGTCATGTTCGTGACATTGCCAATCTTGTCGATTACACATCTCGCCAACCCGGTTGGCCCCGACTGCTGACATGGCAAGTGGTCGATCTCCGTACTGCCGCAGCTGGAGAAGGGGTCTCTGCTTTACTGCAAAGCCCAATTCAATTCATGAGCGGAACAGAACGACCGGACGCCATTGAAGGGCGCGAACTGGAACTGTTGCGAAACTATCTCGTTCAGGGAGGCTTTCTGTTCGCGGTTCAGAACTGCAATAGCTCGTCATTCGATGACGGGTTTCGTGAACTGGTCCGCAAGCTCTTTGACGGACAGTACGAACTTCGCAAGCTCCCACCGACACATGATGTCT
>DATMFC010000457.1:0-8809 GCA_035556335.1 Planctomicrobium sp.
CAACGGCAATCGTCAGGTGATTCTGTGCGAACGGGGAATCAAGAGTTTCGACAGCACCACCCGCAACCTGCTCGACATGGCTGCCGTGCCGAATGTGAAAGGACTTTCACACCTGCCGATCATTGTCGACCCCAGCCATGCCACCGGTCGCCCCGACCTGATTCCAAGCATGTCTCTGGCCGCCATCGCTGCCGGAGCGGATGGAGTTCATATTGAAGTCCACAACTGCCCCGAAAAGGCCATGAGCGATGGCCCGCAGGCGTTACTCCCCAACCAGTACACCGATCTGTTCAAACAGATGCGAGCACTGGCCACCCTCCTCGGCCGGGAAATTTCGCCAACTCATCCTCCGGTGACGGCTTAGCAATAAGATAGTCGGAAAACCTAATTAGAATTGAAAGCCCCCAGCTATAAATAGCTGGGGGCTTTATTTTTGTTTCAGTCCAAATTCAGTCTATCGAACTTTCTTGTAGGATGCTGGAATATCAAAATCGCGAGTATCAGGCTTATCTGGAAAAATGACTTTCTCTTCGTACTGCGACTTTAACAGTGAGCTTCCATCCCAAGATTCCATCACCGCGACACCATCGTATGCGGTAATTTGAACCAGATAAGGTCCTCCCACCAATCCCTTTCCCGACTGAGTCTGGTACTTCCCATGAACGATTTTTGCGATGGATCCAGGACCGGAATTTCCCTCTGAGAAATCCGGCGTAAAGGAAATCTCTCCTACTGGCACAGGAGCACCATCAAGTGTCACCTGACCAGAGAGTTCAAACTTCTTAAGTGAGTCTGAATTTCCACACCCCATGATGGAAGAAAGCGAGACAAGTACGATAAACAAAAAAATCGCTGGCTGACACATTGTCGATCACTGAGTTTTGGGAATAACTGATTCCATTTTGTCGAAACATGGAACTCTAAAATTCTCCGATCACTTCACCAGAACTTCGTTGAGCCAGAAAACGGAGTGTTTGCAGGTTAATATTTTCGCTGACAAACCGAACTCCCCCATCTGCCAGTGAAAAGTGACACCCTCCAGTGTGGTAACTTCCGAAAAGCCGGGTATAGACATTCAACGTTTCTACTCCCGCCCCAAAACTAGGATGGGAATTAATGCTGAGAACAGCAGCAGCACAGGCGCCGGGACGAGAAAACTGACCTGTATAATCAGAAGACGACCAGCCTAACCTGTCCAACCCGGAATTGTTCGTCCAGAGATACTTGGTTTCCCCGATCAGAAACGTATTCGTGGTGCCGTCTGTAATATCTCGAATTCGTGTCCTGGAGTTATGATACAGAATTCCGTTATTGAAATAGACACGGGCATCATTATTTGAAGCTCCGGTACACGCCGCATCGCTCTGGGTCGAATCCTGACGACCTCCCCCCTGAACTCCAAGATAATTGCTATTGTTGACACCAGGGGTGGAATTCGGATCGGATGGGCACTGATAATTCGGATTCGATAACCTAAACAGGTCATGGTTGGATGGGGAGCCAGTTGTCGACCCTGCCCCGTTCAGATTCGATGTAATGGACAGATTTGTGTTAAATTGTGCATAGAGATTCGCCTGCTCGATAAACGGCAACAGGTGAATCGTCCACGGAGCCCCACGGTGATTGTTTTCTAGTCCACAAACACCGGTACTGGTATTGCGATCAAATGTTGATGCTCGGGACACCCCTCCGGGGGGGAATGTGGAATGCGTATCGTGGTAATTATGCAACCCAAGTGTGAGTTGCTTGAGCTTATTTTTACAGGCCGTTCGACGGGCCGCCTCACGAGCCTGCTGAACTGCAGGTAATAACAAGGCAACTAAAATTGCGATAATAGCAATCACAACCAGCAGTTCAATCAACGTAAAACCACGCCGTCTTAAACTGATAAAAGACTCGTTAGCGCAGGACGTTTGTGGACTTATTCTGTCCATGGCAGCTCCCTGTACCGGTATAGCGGAATTAAAAGAACACGTCAGGCAAAGACAAGGTAATAAGATTTTATTTCCGGTGTGCTGTTCTCAGCGAACAGGGCACAGGGAAGCACGTTGATAACGGAGATGGGTTAAAACAAACGTTCCAAGGCAGAGAACGACCACATGCGCTGACTGGAAGATCACCCCCTGCCCATTCAGCGTGCAGCACAAGAACAATTATTCCGTCTTGATAACAGCTCTACTGATAGCAGGCTTTGGTTAATCTCAATGCCAGCCGACTCATTAAATTGTTCCCGGTCAACGGGAGATTGTCATAGGAGAATTGAACTGTGAAAAAACTCATACGGCCTGAAAGGAAATGCCGTTGATTTAGATCCATTGCGTAGATCGCATGCGACGCATGCAGTCAGTTTTGAATCTATCTAGGGCGATGCGTTCTGTCAACAATATAATTTCAGGTTTGCAGATTTCTTTCATCTCTTGCATTTCATTCCCCCGTTTTCACTGTTCGCCATCAGTGTGCCCCTGACGCAAAAGCAGGCAACCTCCTCTCCTGAAGACTCGCACCTGGCAGTAAAGCCCAGATAGTTCGCTGGCCGAAAGCTCGGTTGGAAAGATCAACAGAAGCGTACAACAAGATTGACCAAGCACCTGAACCAGTTCGATCCGAATTCGATTTTATTCTTGACGTTGCCTTCACAATTCGGTACGGTCGCAGCATCACATCAGCGTTCGCGAATCAACTTCCTGATTCAGTTTGACATTCTGTCACGACAACATTCATGAGGAATGCATGGGGCCAGTACGCCTGCTTCCGTATTCACATACAGGGTCTCCTCTTCTGGCTTACCGAAGAGACTTTCGATCTCTTTTCATAATCTGCCTGCCGGTCCTCTGGATCACGATAATCCAGGGTTGTGGCAAGTCTTCCCACCACCATCCCGCCTCTGCCGAAGGACTCGTCACGTTTCGCGGTGAGCCCATTCAAAAAGGGGTGATTCGCTTTCAGGTCGAGGACGGAACTCCAGGAGCAGGTGGCTTAGGACCGATCGAAGATGGACAGTATCAGATCCCTCTCACTTCCGGCCTGAAATCCGGAACCTATACGGTTTCCATCTATGGATTTCGAAAGACCGGCAGAGTCATCAAGATCGATGAGTCCACTCCGCCCGTCGAAGAAGAAAAACAGTTCATCCCCCGTCAATACAACGACGAAGCCACAGTATTTCATCAGGTTCTTCCCGGTGATAACACGTTAAATTTCTCCTTGGAATAATCGTCCGCCGACGTTCCGGTTTTCCGTCGCGTTGTTAAGAACCCCTAACAAAACTTTCCTCGATCCGCTCGCGGAAAGGAAATTTTCACCGTTTAAGAGGTTTTGTTCGCGGCTCTAAATACTTTTCATTCACAACGACAAAGCTGGAGGTCCTTCCAATGCCTTTACTGAATGATCGTCGAACACCACGCTCTTCTGGCTTCACCCTGATCGAACTTCTGGTCGTCATTGCCATTATCGCTATTTTAGTGGCTTTGCTTCTTCCTGCGGTACAGCAGGCGAGAGAAGCGGCAAGACGTTCTCAATGTCGTAATAACCTGAAGCAACTCGGACTGGCATTACATAACTATCATGATGTTTTTAACGTATTCCCACCTGCCGTAATTCGAGGCCCCAATTGCCACCCGACCCCTACTGACACTAGCCCAACACGTTGTAACGGACTCAGCTTTCTGGCTCGACTTCTCCCGTATTATGATCAGGCAAATCTTTACAATATGCTTGATTTCAATCCGAATCCCGCATGGAACGTCCCTGAGGGAGAAGCTCTGGATCGTTACGAACTGGTGGCAGGGACCAAACTGTCGATCCTGGTGTGCCCTTCCGACCCGTTAAGAAAAGCCGACATTCGTGCTGACATGGCCAGAACGAGTTACAACACCACCATCGGAGACACAGTCAACTGGTGTTCGGATCCAGACTGGTCTCAAGGAGCAAACGGAAGCGGGCAGGCTGCCTACACTTGCACATCCAGCCAGAATGGCCGGGGGATTATCTTTGGAAACAGCCGAACTCGAATCGGGGACATCCAGGATGGAACCAGCCAGACCATGCTGATGTCTGAGTGGACGGTCGGTAATCCCTGGGTGCAGGTCAGCGGGACCTCATACCAAAACTGCCTTTCTGGACAAGTCCCCACCCCCACGGTTCAGACCCCCTGGGAACCGATCGGGTTCAGTTGGTTATACGCACAGGGAATGCAGACTTGGGCATTTACAACCTTGCTGCGTCCGAATGATCCCGTCGTGAAACTGCAGCAGGACCAGCTTTGCGTTCAATCACCCTGGGTCGGCCCGGCTCGGTTTCGTGCCAGTAGCGAGCACACCGGTGGAGTCCATACACTTCTGGGAGACGGTGGAGTCCGCTTTGTCTCCGACAGTATCGGCACCGAAGTCTGGCATCGCCTTGGAAATCGCGCGGACGGTGTCACAACAGGCGAATTCTGAACCCGCTCCGGCACTCGCAAATAAGGAAAAAGCCAGATGACCATACAACAGTCATCTGGCTTTTCTCATTGAATTGAAGTGGTCAGGGGCGGGATTGAACCGCCGACACCAGGATTTTCAATCCTGTGCTCTACCAGCTGAGCTACCTGACCAAGTGTGAATTTCGTCACGGAAAGGTGTTCTAACGGGGAAGAACAACGAAATCAAGTTGACCGGGCCTTCTTCAACAGGATTGGAGATATTTCGCTCTTTTTCAAAGCAGACTCCGTCTTTAAGTCCCCAAATCTTGAATCGAATGACTCGGAAATTCCCTGATTTCACCTTGCCATACGGATTGTATCGGTCAAATTCAATGATTCACCCTCGACGAATAATCCGGATGTATTACAATTTCAATCTGGAATCGTGTGCGGATTGATTGCGTTCTCGACCCGCGCGCTGTTCTCTGGGGTTCTCCAGAGTTCAGACAAAAGAGAAGTCAGGGTCGGTGCCGGTGACATAACTGGAGAAGTTGTCCCGCGCCGTTCAATTTATTCAGGAGATGGAAAACATGAAGAAATTGCTTGCTGTTGCTGTCGCTTCGTTGATGACATTCTCGGCAGTTGCCATGGCTGACGGACTGGAAGTCGGTTCCACTGTCGGGGCTTTCTATGTGAAAGACGTCACCGGTCCCGCCGCAGGAACAAAGCTTTGCTACCGCTGCCGTTATGGTGATCGTCCTACCGTCAGTATCTTCACCCGCAGCGTTGACGGAAACGTCGAAAGCCTGATCGAAAAAATCGACGGCGTTGTCGGCAAGAACCAGAACAAAGACATGAAAGCCTTCGTCGTTCTTTTGACCGATGAACAGGCCGCCGGCGAAGCTAGCCTGAAAAGCACCGCCGAAAAGACCAAAGTCACCAATACTCCACTCACCACTTTTGACGGCACAACCGGACCAGATCGTTACAAAATCTCCAAAGACGCTGACATCACCGTCATGATGTGGGTCAATGGAAAACTGAAGGTCAATGAAGCCCTGAAAGCCAGTGACCTGACCGCAGAAAAAGTTGCCAGCCTCGTTGGCGAAACCGGAAAAATCCTGAACTAATTGAAGCTTTGCTTCAAACAGTAACAGTACACGGATGCCAATCCTCACCCGTCACAGTTTCCTGTGACGGGTGTTTTCTTGCGCCGGAATCAATCTTCTCCAAGATGGAGGGGATTCGGTTTGACTCCTCCAACTACGACCTATAAAATCCTGTTATTGTATCGTTTACGAAGCGAATCGCCTGTGAGCGACCAGTTTCCATGATGAATCGATTACCTGCCTGTGTATTGAAGTAACGGGGTGCGGAACCATTCCACTTCCTCACCTGAACTTCAATCCGAATCGAACCGACTGTTGCCCGACAGATGGATTCGGAGAGACAAAATGAGCCTATCGCCCAGCCCTGTTCCTGATCGTTCTGACCGCAAGATCGGGCTTCAGGAAGAAATTGCGACTCCATCGACCGGATGGAAGTTTCCGTCTGTGGCGATATTGCTCTCCATCGTCCCCCTACTCTTTTCATCCACTGCCCATGCTGCGGAAGCAAATCTGGGAGCGGAGTTGTATGCGCTGAAGTGCGCGCGCTGCCACGGAGATGCCGGACAAGGAACCGAGGACTATCCGGACGCTCTCCTGGGGGATAAATCCCTGCTGGAACTTCAACACGTCATCGCCGCGACAATGCCGGAAGATGAAGAGAAAAAATGCTCAACGGCAGAGGCGGAGGCCATCGCCGTCTTCATGCACGAAAAGTTCTATTCCGTTCTGGCTCAGGAACGAAATCGCCCTGCCACCGTAGATTTCTCACGTCTCACCGTTCGCCAGTTTGAACACAGTGTCGGCGATTTGATCGGTACGTTTCAGTGGAATAATCCCTGGCCTGCCGAACGGGGCTTAAAAGGAGAGTACTACAATCTGCGGAGCTTCAAGAAGGAGAAGCTGGTCTATGAACGGGACGACAAGGGAATCCACTTCAACTTCGGTGAAGCCAAGCCGAACGATTTCCCGACCGAGCCGGACATGGAGAAACGGCGCGCGGATGACATTCATGACAATCAGGAATTCTCCATCAAATGGTCTGGCTCCCTGCTGGTTCCTAAGACCGGAGATTATGAACTGATCGTGGAATCGGAAAACGGAATCCGGTTGTACTTCAATGGTCAGCCGCAAGCGGTGATCGACGGCTGGGTCAGTTCTGGCAAGAAAGAAACCTATCCCTTCGCAACACGTCTGATGGGAGGGCGATCCTACCCGATCAGTCTGCACTTCTTCCGGTATAAAGAAGCGACCTCCTCAGTCGTTCTGAAATGGAAGCGTGCCGGGTATGTCGAAGAAGTGATTCCGGAACGATATCTGACTCCCAAACACTCCCCCGGCCTGTTCGTGCTGACCACATCGTTCCCGCCGGATGACCGCAGCATCGGCTATGAACGAGGAAACGCTGTCTCCAAAGCGTGGCAGGATGCCGTGACCATGGCATCACTGGAAACCGCAGAGTATGTCGTTGACAGGCTCCCCGCTCTTTCAAAAATCAAACAGGAAATGCCAGACGAAGAGAAGGCTGAAAAGATTCGTCAGTTCTGCCGGACTTTTGTCGAAACCGCATTTCGTCGTCCGTTGTCAGAGGAGGAAGTGAAAGTCTACGTCGATGCCCCGCGAGCAGGCGTCCCACAGGAAATCGGTATCAAACGACTGGTGTTGTTAACCCTGATGTCTCCTCATTTCCTCTATCGCGAAACCGGATTCGGAACGTACGACGACAACGCCACTGCCTGCTGGTTGTCCTATACACTCTGGGATTCACTCCCTGACAAAAATCTCCGCGATGCGGCGACCGCGAAGAAGCTGAACAGTCCGGAACAGATCCGTCAGCAAGCCACTCGGATGGTTTCCGATCCCCGTGCTCAGGCCAAACTGACCGAGTTCCTCAGACAATGGCTGCACCTGGATCAGCTTCCAGAGATCGTCAAGAACAAGGAAGCATTTCCCGGGTTTGATGCCCAGCTTGCCTCGGATTTACGCCAGTCGCTCGATATCACACTGGAAGAATTCGTCTCCAATCCGGATGGTGATTTCCGTCAGTTACTGCTTGACAAAGAACTCTATGCGAATGGACGCATGGCGGCATTCTATGGGTTCGATCTTCCTACCGAAGCGACTTTTCAGAAGACCGCCAAGGAATCCGAAAAACGCTCCGGGGTACTGACGCATCCGCTGCTCCTCGCGGGGTTTGCCTATGATCAGGAAACGTCTCCCATTCATCGCGGAGTGTTCGTTTCCCGTCACATGCTCGGTCGCCGCCTGAAGCCACCCCCAGAAGCGGTTTCTCCTCTGGCTCCCGATCTGCATGCCGATCTGACAACCCGGGAACGGACGATTCTTCAAACCAGTCCCGGAGCCTGTATGACCTGTCATACCATGATCAATGACCTCGGGTTCCCGCTCGAGCAGTTTGACGCCACTGGGAAATACCGGGAACTGGACCGGAACCGCCCTGTTGATGTCTCCGGTTCTTACCTGAATCGGGACGGTCAGAAACAGACCTTTTCCGGGGGGCGTGAACTGGCCGAATTCATCGCCGCTTCCCCTGAAGTTCATGAGGCTTTCGTCGAACAATTGTTTCAATACCTGGTGAAACAACCGGTTCGGGCCTTTGGACCGAATCAGCTTCATGAACTGACCGAGAATTTTACGAAGAACAACTGTAACGTCCGAAAACTGATGACAGAAATTGCCGTGACGTCTGCTCTGGGAATGCAGGAACTGAAGAAAACTCAGGCCAATGCTGGAGAAAAACTGAGTTCTTCCTCCCCCTGAGGATGCAGACAACGGTAGAATTCAATACGTGACAGCCAGACGGCTCAACTGCCACTTACCCGCCAGTAACAGGGGGGTGTGCATCAAAAAAATGGGCAGGAGAGTGGGAGAAAATTCTAAATACGAAATTCTAAGAACCAAACAAGTTCAAAATTTCCCCTTCTTTTTGGTTCTTAGTGCTTAGAATTTAGAATTTTTCAACTTCCCCTCCTTCCAGAAACGCACACCCGCAACAAAGGTGTTCCATGCGATACAATTCCACCCGCCGTGAATTTTTGCGCCAATTCGGACTGAGTGCCGCCGCCTTTCCGTTTATCTGCAATCTGCCCAGTCTGGGGTTTGAGAACGCCGCCGGTCGCAAAAAACGCCTTGTGATCATGTTCAGTCCGAACGGCGTCGTTCGCAAGAACTTCTGGCCGGATGAAGCTGGGGAACTGACCGCGTTCAAGGAAATTCTGGCTCCGCTCGATCCATACAAAGACCGCACGCTCGTTTTGAACGGCGTCAGCGACCAAATCCGCGG
>DATMFC010000458.1:0-2201 GCA_035556335.1 Planctomicrobium sp.
TGGTCTGCACCTTTCCGGCATCTTCTCCCTGAGTCGGCGGTAATGTCACTCCCCCCGGCACAATGACACAAGGCAACGCATGTTGTGCGGCAACAGCCATCATCATCGCCGGAAGACCTTTATCACAGGTCGCGACCCCAATGACTCCTTTTCTGAGAGGCAACGAACGAATCAGTCGCTTCAGGACGACGGCCGCGTCGTTGCGGTACGCGAGACTATCCATCATCGCGGTCGTTCCCTGAGAACGGCCGTCGCAGGGATCGGAGACATAACCGGCAAACGGAAGCAGTTCGAGACGATTCAACTCCTCCGCCGCCGCCCGCATCAGGAGACCGACTTCCCAGTGTCCGGTGTGATATCCAAGTGCGATGGGATGCCCGTCTTCCGCGCGAATGCCTCCCATTGTACTGAGAATGAGAACCTGATCCCGCAGAAGCTGTTGCGGGTCCCAACCCATTCCGGCGCTTTGGGTCATCCCGAACAGATCACCACTCGGAGCATCGAGCAGCATCGATTCGGTGAGCGGCAGCGTTCCAGAAGGGCCGTCGGCGTGCGTGTAGAGCGAATACACATCCGGCAGCAACGGAGCGAACGTATCGGAAGAAGAGGCGGACATTCTCACCGTCATGATCGAAGAAAGGAAAACGAGAACCAACAGCGAACCATCATAACATTCCGATCAATGCATCGCATCAAGACTCAACCTGTTCTCCGTCCCCTTCGCTTTATTAAAACCGCTGCAGGACTGAAATCTCGGGGTTGTCTCTCCCCCTGCCGATTGCGATACTGGGGGATGTGGTCCTCTCACCCGGATTCACACTTGTAGGGTGGGTCGAGCCAACATGATGGCGCGGTGGGTCTTCAGTCGCAGGCTTCACTTCCAAAGAATGCAGACCGCCGCAAGCACAATCGGCCGTTGGCGGCGACCCACCATCACGTTGCGCGACTTTGACCCACCCTACCATGAATCATTCGGGTTAACGTGAAAATTCGACCGCTACGATTCATCTAACTTACCGTATCCTGTTTACATAGAGTCCTTTGCGTCATTAACAACATGCCAGCCGTGAGATTCGGCTGGAAAGTGATGAGGGTGTGTCGACTGTCGTTCAGTCTCTTCTGTGTTTACCATCTCCAGTTCACGAGAGAGAACCCCGATGACGCAAGAACCACTGGAATCTCCTGAAGTCGCTTCCAAGTCTCCCATTCGTTCGATCAACTGGTATCATTTCGCCGTTCGTCGTCAATTGCCTCTGGAGACGGAAACTGCCGTGTTCATCCTGGTGAACATGCTCGACTATCTGGCCACGTACTCTCTGTTGGTAATTGTCGGTGGATTTCGGGAAAGCAACCCGATTGCATTATGGTTTCTGGAAGGCTGGGGACCAGTCAAAGGACTACTCATCTACAAGATGGCCCTCGTCACCACCGTTTGCCTGACCACGCAATTAATCTATCTTGAGCGTCCCTGGATCGCCCGAGCCATTCTGGTCGCCGGCTCCATCGGAGTCTTCTGTGTCGTGATCTACAGCGTCCTGCTCTATATCAATCATGGAGAAGGAACGGTGGGATTACCGCTGGATTTTCTGGACTGATTCATCCCGGTCGATAGGCCAGCTGTAGGGTGCATGAAGCAACTCCCGGGTGGGTGATGCATTTCGCACGAAGACGTTTTCTGAATGGTTAACCGTCTCTTATCATTGACGGGGAGTTGCGGAATGCACCGCTCCCTTTGTCCGCTTCATGCTCCATGCACCCTACTTTCTTGTGAATCACGGGGATTTGACGATCTGAATGCGGTCAACGGCCTCGATCTCAATTCGAGGGACACCATCAACTGACTTCACTTTCCCCCTGGCTCGAATCGTTTTCCCGAGGAAGTGTTCGGCGGGATTGCTGATTCCGGACTCGTTCAGCTTCGCCGCTCCTGCCTTGGTAATGACGACTGCAAAGTTTTTCTCGTCACGAAAGTCCAATTCCGAGTCCAGATAAATCTCTCCCCGTTTTTCCAGTCGGTCTTTCGCTTTGCGTACCGGCATTTGCACTGTGATCGTTTCTCCGACTTTCTTGCGGGCCTCTTTCGCCGTTAAGGGATTTTCGGTGTCTGCCGCCGAGAGCGACATTGCCACAAGAATACCACAAAAGAATAACGCCACACGGCTGATTGCAGAGTGAGACATTGTTATGATTTCATTCAATCG
>DATMFC010000459.1:0-6233 GCA_035556335.1 Planctomicrobium sp.
ACTGCGGAGGAGTGACCTGTCTGTCGGATGTGGAAGTGACGACCTCCCGGACACAGTCAGGAGAGTTTGGGCGGGTCACTGAGATTCTTCTGAAAGGGCATTGTGCGACCTGCGATGAAGGGGGCAACTGATCGGGATCACCTTTCCGGAAATCCTCATCCGTCAGATGTGAGCAGGCTGGTAGGGAACCGTCCCACCCTGTCGCGGTGAACGTCACAAGGTAGTGGGGTCCGCTGTCCGCTTGAATCAGTGAGATTTTCTCGACCTTCCAGCACGTCACGTCGAATGGCCGTATGCGAAACAGACTTGGATCTGTCGGCATGTCGAGGCTGGTCAGTCTGTGGGGATGATCGGAAGCGGTCGGACCCGAACACGCCCCGGTACGAAGACGACGACGGCACCTTCCCGCAAGTCCTCCTCGATGATCGGGAGGTTGGCGACAAGCAAGGCCACTTGATCCGTCGGACGGCGGGTGGTCGCTCCCCGGAAGAGTATCACCGACGGCTTCGTGTCCGACCGCTTGGCCAGTAACGTACTAAAGTCCGTGTCAGCGGAGATGATCACGCGGTCTTCCGATGCGGCCCGCATCAAAGATGCTGAGGTCATCCGCATCCGCCATGCCATAGTTCCGGACATGCTCGGCATCGTATCCACGTGCGGAGAGTCCCAACGCGACATCCGGCGACAGGGCATTATCCACGAGGAACTTCATGTGTTCACCAACGGAAGTTCTCGTTCGCGGAGTGCTTCCGCAGCGAACACGAGAGCTTCACGGAGGTCGTCCGGTTCAAGATCGGGATATGCTTTCAAGATTTCGTCATTGGTCATTCCGTCTGCGACCATCCCGACGACAGTCGCAACCGGGATGCGTAGTCCACGAATGCACGGCACCCCGCCCATGTGATTCGGATTGACAGTGATTCTGGTCAGTTTCATGTTAGTGCTCCTTCATTCTGGGATCTCTCCTCACCTGTGATGTGGATTTCGGTAGTCAATGGTGCAGGCTGCAATGCTCCTCAATCAACACTACCAGAGATCGCTGGAAAGGAAAACCCGTTGAATCACCGGAGAATGAGGTCATGTTTCCATTTTGATGGAAATCCGCTCCACGATGTTTCGGGTGACTTCCTTCTTCCTGCGGTCATACAGCCTTGTCGTCCGGGGATCGGCATGACCGGCGAGCTGCTGGACCTCCTCCAACGGCACGCCATGACTGAGCAGATCCGTGATCGTTCCCACTCGAAGCGAATGAGATGAGAGACGTTTGGGAAGCTCGGCGTCTTTCATGCGGCGTTTGATCATGCGTGCCGCGTCATGACCGGTGATGGGCCGGTCCGACAGTTGTCTGGTCCTCCCGAGGGCCGAACGGAACAGGGGAGCATCGGAAGCGTTCTCGAACGGGACGCCAGCGGATTGAAGATACTCCAGCAATAATGATTGCAGATCATGTCGGACGGGGATCTCGCGGGACTTGCCTCCCTTCTCCTCGAAACGAAAATAGTATTGATCGCCACCATCATAGAAGTCCCGGCAGCGGGGCTGGGCAACCGCGTTGACGCGGCAGCCCGTGTAGATCATCACGGCGACAATCGACTTGTCCCGCAGGCCGACGAGATGGGTGGTGTCGATCGACCCGAGCAGTTTTCTGGCCTGCTTGACGGTGATCTCCGGTGTCTTGCCTTCGACCACCTCATACCGCTCTCCACGCACGGACGCCGCCGGATTAAAAATCACCGCATGGCGGAGGACCATCCGGTCGAAGAAGTGCCGCAGGGCCGCCAGGACGACTTTTTTGCTCCCGGTGGCCAGTTTGAGGGAATCGAGATAGTTGCCGACATCGGCCGGGGAAATGGTCGTCAGTTTGAGATCCCTGGACTCGCACCACGCCAGGAACTGTTTCACGGCATGTCGATAGGATCGGCGAGTGTGCGGATTCCGAATCTGACCGACAAAGAATTCCTCCCAGGCGAAGCGGGCCGCGTGACCAGCCTCCAGCACAATGGTGGGAATCTCCCGTGCAGTGGAGAGTTCCCCCTGAGAGCCAGAACGTGGGGCGGGGGAGTTTGTATTCCACGCCGGTTAATTCATCAGGGATTTCCGACTGGCCCAGTCAAAATAAGCGAGTCGGTGAGGGGGGTCCCAGACGGTGCAGGCCCGCTGCGCGTCGAACGCTCCGCATTGCCACTGGCAACTGGGATTCCAGGAAGACAGCAGAAACTGAGTCGCCGCAACTGCCGCCGGTTCGTCGGTCTCTTCGGCGGCCCAGGTGTCGAGCCGATCCGGATTCCAGGGACTGATCCCGTCGGCGTCGTACAACGCCGGAAACCGCATTGCCAAATGGATAAATTGAATGTCATTATTCTGAATCATTTCCGAGTCCCTCCATGCTGTTTTGTCCTTACTCTCTCTCCCACTTATAGCGCATGATTACGTCCTTTATCAACCACTAAATCAGAGGTAATCCACCGGTTCTGCCGGTGAGAATTCATAAGGCTCTGCCGTTTCCTGCGAGATCGAATGACGATCCTATTGACGAACGGGCTGACCAGGTGCCCCAAAAAATCGCCATGAATTCTCACAAACGATCGGTTTACTCCAAAAAGCATTACCGACGAGGAATTTCAAACGACCGTATATGTTTGGCAACATTGATAACCTTCAATCCCACGGCCCCTTTTAGGAGCCTTCCTCATACCACCAGTTCGACTGGTGGTTCTGATTGACTTTCGAATTCCGCAACGGCGGCTGTAGAATTGAGGAAGATGTCCAGCCGTCGAGATCTCGTCGCTAGATTTTATTTGACTCGATTCTCGGAATCATGTTATGGATTGAATCAATGTCTACTATTGTAGATAAGCCTACGGGGCAAAGATCACCTGTTCTTCCGGCTTCGGGACAGGGCCAGGAGCGTCACTTTGGTGATGCTCCCGGTGGCCGGTTTCGTCCGGTTGATCAATCGGATGCGGATGGAAATCCCGACAGGTCTGCTCAATTTCTCCACACGACTGGACTCCTGAACGCCAAAATTCTAAAAGAAACCACCAGCCAGAACGGGATCGATCATTGCAGCGGCCGTCGTCGGCACGGGAATCAAACATCTCTTCCATGAGGTCATCTGATGAGCAGGGCATTGTTGGTCATTGACGTGCAGCGGGAATATTTCGACGGAGCCTTTCCTGTTCGGCACCCGGTCGGCCATCTCAGTTCGATTCTCGAAGTGATGGACGCTGCCCAGAAGGCGAACATTCCAACCGTGGTGATCCGGCATCATCAGCCGGACTCCGATTCGCCGGTCTTCCGCAAGGGAAGTGACATGTGGCAGTTGCATGACGACGTGGAATCAAGGCCACGGGACATTCTGGTCGACAAGCAGCTTCCAGGCTCGTTCACCAACACGTCGCTCGACGAATTTCTGAAACAGCAAAATGTCGATACGGTCTGCATCGCCGGTTACATGACGCAGATGTGCTGCGACACGACGGCGCGCCAGGCATTTCATCGGGGATACAAGGTCGAGTTTCTGCGGGATGCCACAGGGACGCTCGATGTTCAGAATCAAGCCGGTTCAGTGACTGCCGAGCAACTTCACGAATCGATTCTCGTGGCTCAGCAAATGTTCATCAGCGATGTGATCGACAAGGAGACCTGGCTTCAACGAATCGGTTAGGTGGCCGGAACAAGGGCTGGATGCCACAAACGGTTTGACGAGCCTCCTGCTTGAACCCAGTAAGAATGACAAGAGGTTTCCGGTGGTCTTGAGAACCATTGAAAACCTCTGTCGGTGAAGGACGGATTAGAATCCGGGGCCTTCAGACGAATCGGTGCTGGCACTGTTGTTCTGCTGGAAAATCCAGGAGTGTGCCTGATCCACCACCTTGCTCACCAGCGGCAGGTCATCCCGTCCGAAGGAACTGGTATCCCGCCACTGGTTGTCGTCGTCCTTGTAGAGACGACTCACAGTCACGTTGTGCCGGGTGCCGTTCTGGGTTTCATTTTCCCAGATCGCGGCTTTCACTCGTCCCAGACGGATTTCATGAACCGGACGTGCCTTGGCATTGCTGGTCGCTTTGCCGTTTGTGGCTCGTCCATTCGTTGGTGCGGCTTTGGTTGCCGGACACGTCGCTCGCTATGCCGATGGGCCGCCGCGCATGGTGCCGGGGTTTGCGGACATGCACCGCATGACGACACTCCTGCTCGCCGAGCGTGTCCCTGACAACGGCCACGTGCTCGTTGTCGGGGCGGGAGGCGGACTGGAGCTGAAGACGTTTCTACACGCTCAGCCCGGTTGGACCTTCGATGGAGTCGATCCCTCATCAGAGATGATCCGGCTGGCCGAGCGGACGTTGGGGCCACTCGTGTCGCGTGTTCGGTTTCAAGAAGGAATCATTGATGCCGCACCGGCAGGGCCATTCGATGCAGCGACCTGTCTCCTGACGATGCACTTCTTGGAGCGCAAGGAGCGTCTCCGGACGGCGGTCGAGGTTCACCGTCGACTGAAACCCGGCGCTCCGTTCGTGCTGGTCCACTTGAGCATTCCGGCAGAGAACGAGAAACGCGCGATCTGGATGTCGCGGTATGCTGCCTTCGCAATATCCTCCGGCATTGATGCCAAAGAGGCACAAACAGCTTGCGCTGCTGTCGAGTCTCATCTGAACATTCTCACGCCGGAGCAGGACGAAGCCATCTTACTTGAGGCTGGATTCTCGAACGTCAGCTTGTTCTACGCCGGATTCACGTTTCGCGGATGGGTCGCGGATGCGTGATCCACTCCCACATGAGTAGCATCGACGAACAGAACCGTTGGTTCTCGATGAAAACTGCACGACGCGGCTCGTGCCGGAGATTTTCTCCGTGAAGTGGACGAGCATGGTCCTCCACGCTCTTCACCTCCACGGCGGGGTGGCCCGCACCGGCGTTTTGACACGATCTCTCCCGAGGATTTCGAAGAAGATACTCATCCAGACACTCCGCGAGGTGGAGCGGGACGGATTGATCGGCCGGAAGATCCACCCGGTCGTCCCCCGGATGGTCGAGTACTCACTGATGCCGCTGGGCGATCGATTCATCGAACCTCTCTTCCTACTCTATGAGTGGGGGGAGAAGAATGCGAAATTCCTGAAGCAAATCACACGGAGACGTCGGAGTGTCTTGGAGGCCAGGAAGCCCAAGCGGAAAAATTGAGGTCGGCATTTACTGACACAATGATGGTTGTGTCACCTAAAAAGGGAAAGCAGGCGAGTACTGAACACCGATTCTTCCGGCAATCACGCGGATGTCGCGGGTTCTGGGAAAGGACGAGTGAAAAAGCTTATGCCGCCGTTGATGATTTGATGCCTGAACTTCTATAATTGCAGTCTCGTTTGAGTATGTGGATCTGATTTCAATGGTTTCGATTGTGAATTTTCTCGCACCCTCATTCACCGCAAGAATTGCGGTCGATGTTATGCTGCGTACAACGGGCTCTTGTTCCACCTCATCTGTCGCGCCTCCGACGGGTTTTGCGGCGACTGGCACTCATCCGCCACTCGCTTCACTCTGAGCTGATCCGTCTTTAATCGCGTTTCTTTCGCTGCCCTGACGGCTCCACCGACTTGATTGCGCCAGGTGGTTGACTTGTTGGGCAGGCCATCCATTTGACAGGTGAGTACAACATGACTTCCAGATTCTCCGCATGGCGGGCTTTCGCCGCCATGTCGACGTTCGTGCTTCTGTGGGGCAGTGCGGCCATCTTCACTCGCTGGGCACTCGATCACGGCTCAGTATTCGCGGTGCTGATTCTTCGCTATGCGGTGGCGTTCGGCGCATTGTTTTTGATTGGCCTGCCAAGCAGGAACTGGTTACCCAAACCGGGGAGGCGCTGGTAGGTTGCCGGAACCGGATTGTTGCTGATCGGCAGCTATTCGGTCTGTTACTTCCAGGCGATGGCGCAGGGTGTGACCCCCGGCCTTTTGGCCACGCTGCTGGGTGTGCAGCCAATCCTGACCTTGCTGCTGACCGAGCGTCGTTTTTCGACATGTCGACAGCTTGGGCTGCTACTGGCGTTCGCGGGGCTGATGCTGGTGGTTTATCAGAGTCTCGTGTTAGCCCGGATTATTCACACCGTGTTTTTGGTAGGGACCGGTTTTGTGGGGTGGTGTCGGGGGGTAATGTCCCCCTCCCCAAGTTGCGTTTTGCTCTGTTCCCCCACACCCACAACGACAGCTTTTCGGTCAGTCGGATGAGAACGACAGCAC
>DATMFC010000460.1:0-24464 GCA_035556335.1 Planctomicrobium sp.
TTCCGAATGAGGAGATCGGCAAAGCCTATCCCTATGCCGAAAACGATCTCATCGAATTGTCTGAAGTTGATCTGGAACCGCTGGCTCCTCAGCCTGAACATGTCATCACGCTCAAGCAGTTCTTTGAACCGGATCAGTTGCAGTTACCGCTCCTGTCTGGTCGAAGCTTTCAACTCGTGCCGGCCCATACCGCAGCACTGATTCCCTACCAGGCGTTCGCGCAGGCTCTCCAACAGTCTGATGTGGACGGATTTGGCACGATTGGATTGAATGGACGGATTCAGCTGCTGTTTGCCCGGGCAATTGAAGAGTCGATTCAGCTGTTCCTGTTGCACTGGCCGGCGCAGTGTCGGATCGCTCCGCAAGTTGATCCATTGCAGTCCTCGGAAGTTCTTCCGCTCTCAAAACAGTTCCAGCGGATGATTCGGGAACAGATTGGTCCGAGTTCCTGGAAGGAATCCGGGGATGATTGGGAACCCCGACTCACGGAGCTCGTCCAAGCCAAAGTGGCTGCCCGGACAGCGACCTTGCGGATCCGATCGGGCACACGGCCCCGCCGGACGACCGCCGGGAAATCTCAACCGATGCGATCCCGTAAACCCGCTCGGGCGGCGTAATGTCGTTCCGATACAAATCGGAATGGCTCTGAGCATGAACAGAGACAATTCACATAATTCTCTGTCGACATTTCACTTACGGCGTCGCACTCCTGGCTCGTTTCTGCTCGTCCCCTGTCCGCGAATCGGCAGGGCAATTCGCTGTCAGGGGCAACTGGAAGCAGCGGCCGCCACCATCCTGGTGAACTGCCCGCTTATGATCTCGATCCAGGAACAGCCACTACAGATCTGGTACGCCTGGAGAGAAACCTCTGCTGGTCCCCAAATCCAGTTGCTGGACAGACCGCCGCAACGGCGACGAATTGGAAACAGCAAGGTCTCCTATGTCGTCCCGGATTTTCTGGTGCGCATGGAGAACCGACCGGTTCGGCTGATGGAGGTCAAACCCTCTTCTCAACTCAATCGACCCATCGTCCTCCGCAAACTGGCTGTCGCCCGAGCCTATGCCCGCCAGCATGGTTGGGAATATTACGTCCTGACAGAACGGGAGCTTCTGAACGGACCACTCCTGAGAAATCTCCGCCTGCTGGCGCGGTATCGGCAGACTGAAGTAGATCAGGAACTGGCGAATCAGCTCATTGAGTTCGTGACGAACAACAGGATCAGCGCTGCCTCATTGGAGGAATTCCTTCGGACAGCCGGCGGAATTGAAACTCCGCAACTTCGCCTGACGCTTTTTCATCTGCTTGCTGTCGGTCGGCTGGATTGCAATTCCGCCGCGGGGCCGATTGACGATTCGACACCCCTTTATCCAGGAGGAACTCAACCATGGGATCCGTTCGACTCGGCGTGGGGACTCAGTGGTTGCGGGAAGGAAGACCGTTCCGCATCCTCCGTCAACTCGCTGCCGGACGGTTCCTCGTCCGGGACGTGAATTTCAATAATGATGCCACCCTTTCTGATGAAGAGATTCTGGCGCTCTATGGTCAGGGAGAACTGGTGTTCTCGATAGAGGAGACAACTCTTCAAAAGCCGCCCAAGAAAAACCGGGTTCTCCCTGACCTGACCGAGGAACAGCAACGACTGGTTCGGGAACGGTGGCAAGCGATTGAACCGCTCACTCACTTGGGACGGCGTCCAACCGGCGAAGACTTTCGATTGCGATCCCAAGAGCTCCTACGTCAAGGAATGTCCATTTCGGCAAGAACGCTTCGTCGGTACTTCCAGATGTGGTCGCGTGCGAATCAAGACCGGATGGCATTAGTTCCCGGTTTTTCCAAACGAGGTGCGCGAGGAAAGAATCGGAATACGAGCATTTTGAAGCGATATCCCGTCCTGCGCCAGTTCGTGGAGAAGGCGGTTGAGGACGTGTATCTGACGACGGCCCGGCGCCCGGTCTCCGCCGTGACCCGCCGAGTCATCGACGATCTGGAACGTCACAATGCCCGGACTCCAATGGGACAGGCGATTCCTGTCCCACGCTGGACAACACTGGACCAGGCCATTCATCGCTACATCTCCCGAATCGATCCCTGGGAACTGGACCGGGCGCGTTGGGGCCGACGGATTGCCGACCGCAAACACCAGCCTGTTCGTTCCCAGCGACTGGCCCGGCGGATACTCGAGCGAGTCGAGATCGATCACAGTCCACTGAAAGTCGTTGTGGGTACGGAAGCCGGGCCGATCGGCCAGCCCTGGTTGACAGTCCTGATCGATTACTACAGCCGGATGGTGCTGGGGTTCTGTCTGGGATTTGAACCGCCGTCCTACGCAGTGCTGATGGAAGCACTCCGAACGGCGATTTTGCCGAAGACCGATTTGAGGAAAAGGTTTCCACGAATCCAAGGGAGCTGGCCCTGTTTCGGGATTCCGGAGCGGATCGTTTGCGACCGGGGTTCCGATCTGATCAGCAAGGATTTTGAACAGGCGGCGTTCCAGTTGGGAATCGAACTCGACTTTAATCCTCCCCGGACGCCGCACTTCAAAGGGACGGTCGAATCGTTCTTCGACAACTTGAATGATCAGTTACTCTCCGCATTGCCGGGAAGAACGTTCCGGAGTTGGGAACGGCGGGCCGATCATAATGCTGATGACGGGCCGATGCTTCCCTATGAAGCACTGCTGGAGATCCTCCATCTGCATCTGGTGGATGTCTATGCCGCCAGTAAACATCCGACTGCCGACAAGACCCGACGGGAGATGTGGCTGGAGAGTGCGGCGGAATATCCGCCCTGTCTGCCCGGCTCGCCGGAGGACTTGATCGTGCTGCTGGCCAGGCGGGTGGAACGCGTGGTCACCTCGCGGGGAATCGAACTCTCGGGAATGTTCTACACCAGCGATGACCTGATGGCACTCCGAGGAGAACTTGGAGCGAACAATCTCGACATCGACCGATTGCAGGTGCGGTACAATCCCTGGGATCTGGGTGAAGCCTGGGTCCTCAATTCGGTCACGGACACCTACATCCGGGTTCAGGCAGTTGATACTGCACTTCGCGGCATGACCGAGTATCAATGGAAGGTCCTCCGACGGGCCGTGCGGGAACGATTCGATGAGCCGGAACATGTGCTGTCTCTGGCGGCCAGTCGGAACGCCATTCGTGACGTGGTCGAGCAGACGGTCAAGAAGCCGTCCCGAAAACGCCGGGTGCGGGCCGCTCGGTTCTTAAACCAGCACGCTTCAGCGGAACAGAATTCAGATCTCTCCGAAGCAGGATCGGAGGATCTGGAGGGGAAGGCTGTGTCAGTTCCGTTGATGAGTGCCGCGCCCGATTCACCGGAGCCGGTTCAACCAGAGGGACTGCCCGAAGAGCCTATTGATCTTTCCGACCTGAACGTTGATGACTGGGAAGTCGCTAGTTGATTGAGTTTCGCAAAGCAAAAAAGGGTTTCACAAGAGAGGAAGAAGAGATGGCAATACCACGAGATTCTCCGAAAACCGGAGAACGTCAACGTTGGCGATCCGTGTCTCCTGAGGAACGGATTGCCTCAGTCAACCAATTGATTGTGCTCCACCCCCGGTTCCGGGAAGGGGTGGAATTATTGCAGCGATGCCATGAATCGATCCATAGCGGATCTGAACCGATGTGCGGTGCCCTGTTGGGAGTTTCCGGGGTCGGCAAGACCTCCGTCATCGACCACTTCCGAAAGCTCCATCCCGCCAGGGACACTGAGACCGCGACCCAGCAGCCAGTGCTGAAAGTCACGCTGCAACCAGAGGCCCGACCGAAGGGGATCGCGGCGGACATCCTGCTGGCACTGGGCGATCCGGCCTGGTCCAGCGGAACAGTCCAGACATTGACGAACCGGGCCGTGAAACTGCTCCAGCGCTGCCAGGTGGAACTGATCGTTCTGGATGAATTCCACCACCTGTTCGACATGGACCGAGCTAAGGTCATGACCAAGGCAGCCCAATGGCTCAAAGTGCTGATCGTGAACACGAAAATCCCGATCGTGGTGTGCGGAATGCCGGAGGCGGAACATGTGCTCCGGGCTGAGCACACCGAACGCCGGTTCAAGGAACGGCTGCAGCTGAAATGCTTTACCTGGCGAACACCCGCTGGAAAACGAGAGTTCTGCGGGATGCTCAAGAAGCTGGATCTGTCACTGCCATTGGCTGAAGAATCGGAGCTGGCGGAGCCGGAACTGGCCGAGCGGTTTTATCTCGCTTGCCGGGGAATTCCGGATTACCTGATGACCCTGGTCCGTGGTGGCTTTGTGGAAGCATTGCGACGAAAGAGCGAACGAGTCGAACGGGAAGACCTGGCACGAGTCTATGAACAGAAGCTGGCTCATCAGCGAGTGCTCGTGGAACAGTCCAATCCGTTCATTGGCTCTTTGGATCAGGGAGCACTCGACCGGGTGCAGCCCGCCGATGATGCCCGGACCGCAGGAGTGGGCCTGACTCCCAAGGCGGCACACCGCAGAAAGCGGGCTGCAACAGCGGGTGATTATCTGGGAGGACGTTGATGGAACGATTACCAAAGCTGCCTGCCAGAGAGCCATTGCTTCCGGGAGAGTCACTGGAAAGTCTGGTCCGTCGGCAGGCGCTGGCGATGGGATACGAATGTCTGGGGCGAATTTCGACCTTGATCCGTGAGCGAGGCGAAGTGCCCCCGTCATTCAATCACGTGGGCGAGGGGCCGGTACTGGAAGGGGTGGGAGAGTTGTTCGGCATTTCTACCAGAAAACTGCTCAAGTCGACGGTTCATCGATTTGCCGAACAATTGATGATCGTTCGATCGAATGAATCGAGTCCGGTAGTCTGTGACTCCAAAACCATTTTAAGATTCTTCCGACGAGGAACATCACCGGTTTGCCCGGAATGTCTTCAGGAAGAACCAATGTATGAGCGGCTGCTGTGGAGTTTTGCTCTTTTACCGATCTGTTCGGCTCACGGGGTAGTGCTCATCGATCGATGTCCCGGTTGCCGACGGCCGTTGACTTCAACACGGTTAGACATCCGGCGTTGCCGTTGTGGTCAGTTGTTGACGGATACTCAGCAGATTGTAATGCCGGTTCACCTGACATCTCTCAGCGAAACCGTTCAGGGCTGGTTGCTGGGAGGATCGCAATCCATTCCGGACATGTCGACGGCAGCCTTGTTCTGGTGGATGGAACGTCTGGCCAGTGCCGTCATACGAACTCCTTCGTGGGTGGCCCAGTTGCGAGAGCGCGACGGGATCTCGGAGACACTGTCGGATCAGAGTCTGGTTTGGCTGGCCGCAGCAGAAATGCTGGTTCACTGGCCGAAGCGATTCGAGGAGTTTCTGGAAGTGTTCCAGACAGTGGCCAAGCATCGGCTGACATCCACCGGTGTGAGCCGGTCATTCGGACTGTTGTTGCGAGAAGCAAAATGGTTGGAAGACATGGGGTCCCCCCCGCCTGCGGAGGTTTTTCGTCAATATCTTCTGGAGCGATACACTCGGGGACATCTGAACGCCAAGGTCTGCCTGTTCCAGGATTCTGCCAGAACTCGAATGAAAGATCGTCCCTGGTTGACGCAGACACAGGCTGCCAAGCAATTGGGAGTTCGACATGGAGCGGTTGCCGATCTCATTCAGCGGAGACTATTGAAGGGAGAAGTTCACTCTGCGGGGATGCATGGGCGATCCGTCGGTGTGGTCAGTCGAGAGTCGGTGCAGGCAATGCGTCAACAGTTGGCTTCATCAGTCACCATTCCGGTAGCCGCGAAGCGTCTGGGAATCGGACGGCATGTGGTTTTGGAAATGGTTCATCGGAACCTGCTGGAAAATGCCGTCCGAACCTCCAAAGGATGGTTGATACCCAAGGAGGCGGTTGACGAATGGGAAGCGTTCTCGCAGCGTCTTCCGAATCGATCTGTAACTTCTGCGATTTGGCTGACCCTCCGCGAGGCAACGAGGCGATTTGGCAAGAGCGGATTCACGTTGGCTGTCGTTCTGGAACTGGTGCGATCGGGGCGGGTCAGAGCTTGTCGGTCAAACAAAACATCCGTGTTGGGCTCCATCCTGGTTGATCACAATGATCTGCAATCGAATCAGGAACAGGTCCAGACGCGACAAAACGTGGAGGCGGGTTATTCGGTTCATCGACTCTCCAAAGTGCTCATCCCTGGACGTCCTCTCAAGGCCATCGTGCTACAGAAATGGATTACGGCTGGGTTGCTGGCCGCGAGACGACATGGTCGGATACTGATCGTGATGCCGGAGGAGGTCGAACGATTCCGGAAGACCTACTGTCTGGCGGATGAAGCCTGTGCCCTTCTGAGGATCAGCCGCACGACTCTGTCTTGCTGGGAGGAAGCCAATCGGATTGCTGCCATCTACAGCAAACGCAGCCATGAGGGAGCGGGTGCGTCCGTTTTTCTGCGGAACGATGTCGAGCGATTGTGCATCAAAGATATCATCGCCGATCCTGAAAACATCACCAGAGCCGTATAACGAGGCCAGCCCGACCATCTTATGATGGTCGGGCTGGCCTCGCATTTTTTTACCTATCAGACGATGGATGAAGATATATCCGTCAAATTTTCGTTCCGTGAGTCGGTCGTGAACACCAAGGCACTGCTTGAACGCGGATAAGCCTGTCATTCGCACAGATACCGCAAGCGAGATCCTCGGTCGTCTCACGTGGGCGGTTCCGCTTTGTATTGCCGAAGCATTCACAGGTCGGATTCGATTTCAACTCCAGGCACCAACCATGGCTCAAGCTTGAATCCGAACTTCTGCGAGCTTGCTTAGTGTGGTCAGAAAGGTTCCGAAGATCGTTTGCGATTCAGACAGCCATGAACTTTGCAAGGCAATGATTTCCACACTGTCTGCCACGAGTCCGAAGATTGGCCCGCCGCTCATCCCTTCAATGGGGATATCACACTTCGGCAGTCTTCCAGAAAATCGGAGATGTTCCCCCTCGCGGCAATCGTCAGCCCGTTCGATGTGAATGGCTGTCGTCTTGGGGTTTGCCCGAATCGTGAATTCCGTGGCTGTGACGTTGTGTGACACGGCAGGAAAGCCCAGCATGAAATATCCTTCATGCTCCTTGCTGTGTTTGCTCCATTCCGATTCAGTCAGCATCCCGACGTCATTCGCTTGAAGCAAACGGACCGTATAGGCGTCCAGCTCGACAATTCCCCAATCAATCCGCCGTTCCTTGCTGAATTCGTAGAATTTGCGGGCGTTCATGAAGTCGAACGGAATGTACCCTTGGCGGTCTGACCCGTGGCCAAAATGGTCGATCAGCCGGAAGTCTTCCGCAATGACGTTGTACCGTGTTCTGTAACGTTCCAGGTCGTGGAAGATATGGCCCGCCGTAGCAAACCACCATTTCCCGGCAAGCTCCAGGATGACCCCGGGATGAAAGTCGGCTTTGGGGTTGACATTGCGGAAATAGGCCAGACAAACCAGATAGCGCCCGAAGTCCCGCATCAGGCCTTCAACGAATTCATCAGCAATAAGCATACGGTTCACCTGCTGGGAATGCGTCCATCGCTTCGGCGAACGTCCGGAAGAATTCTCCAAACCATTCCAAGATACCATTGGCATCGAACGTAGCTGGAACAAAGCCGATTCGATTATTGCCAATGACGGCGATTCCGTGAGTCTCGGACGCGCCCGCCCTCAAGACAACGTAATGCTCAATTCCAGGGACGGCCACTTGCCACCCGGTCATAATCCATTCTGCGGTCATGGGAATTCCTTTCAGGTTTACAATCCTTTTACCTGTCTGGCCGAAAAAGGCAATAGCGGATTCATGTATCGATGCCGTTGGACTCCAGCCAATCGCCAAGCGATTCTTCCAAGACATCGCGTTTACCTGTAGTGAGTGGGCGGTTGGCGCTTGTTTTAACCAGCATCATCCAAGTCCCGCCGAATTCAACCGCTGCAAACTTGCAATCACCATTATTGTCGATAAGCCATTGCAAAGCTTTCAGGCAATCATCCCGGCCCTTGATAGCCCCAATCTCGTAACGGTCGAATGCGTCTTGCGTGGATTCATTAAACGACATTTCAAGACGCTTCTGCCAAAAGTCATCCCAATTGAACGTCGCGAATCCAATGGTTCCAGGTGGCCTGCGGGAATCCGATGATTGCTTGCGTAACGTCCGTTCATTAACGTTCCCATAGTCCACCCAATTCCGTTTTCGATTTGACATTGATTTCCTTCCGTGTAAGAGAACATTCCTCGGTATGGTGAATCCTGTTGCGCGTCATCGGGTTGATTTTGCCGCTTCCCGGATGCTCATGGCCATCCCAATATCTTGTCCGCATTCCATCGCCAACTTGAAGAACTCTTCACCGGCTTCCGGACGATCAAAGGAAAGATTGCGAGTTTCGGATCGGACATACTTCCGCAAACGGTCTTGAAGCATACCTGTTGTTAGAATTTCATGGTTCAAAATGTCGCAATAGCCTTGAATCGTGGATTTCGGAAGCTTTGGCCCGTTGATGAAGTAATGCAGGTAGGGCAAGAAATGACCGTGCGAGAGAATGTCATTGCCTCGCGTCCCGTTCGACTCAAAGATTTCCTTTCGAGACTTCCTTGTATTCCCGCCATTGAATTCCGGATCCAAGAAGTACCGTAGGCGAATTTCTGGAATCGCCTTCCGCTCGAATAGCGACGTCGCGAGCTTGGCCGCCAATTGGCAGGACGTTTCCAGCACTTCATAGAAGCGGCCATGTAGCCGCATGTGGTCTGGGGCAAAATCAATCTGCCCGACAAATTCCTGTTCATTGGCGGTAAGTGACACCGATTGCGGAGGGAATACGTCCATTTTCGATCCAATCTCAACTACTGCTCGAATGTCTAGGTTGTCAAGGGGCGGGCGAAACTGGCAATAGTTCACTCGCTAGGAGACGAAAAAGTCCGGCTATCACGAACCTCTCGCAACAGTCAAGCACCTTTGGTGAAATCGTCTGACAGCTCCCAGGTTCGACGTGATCGAGGCGGCCTGTGCTTCAGGATCTTTTACACCATCGCACAGGATGCCCTCACGGTGCCGGCATAGCCCCCCAGGCTGACCACGACATGCCAATGGGCCACGTGCGGCGGGACTAGCGTTACGGGCGACCGTTTCGCCAATCCGCCAAAGTAGTGGTAGCTCCGGCCGTTCCTGTAGTTACTGAAATTGATGTCATCCAGCAGCAGGACGTTGGTCTGCTTGTCCAGTTCGATCCGGATCAGATTGTCCGGTCCTGCAGTGAAATCCCAGTGCATAAACTTCATTGTTGAACTCCAAGCGAACGAGAGAAAAGAAAATGGGCGACACGGGCCGCCCATCCCTGAGCACCACCATCATTCACGTCACTGCGCATGGACTACCGGCGGGCGCTGGCTGTCGTGGTCGAAGTGACAGAAACCAGACTGTCGCCGCCCCGCTTCAGGACCACCCCTTCCGGCGGGTTGGCGGCGTAGCAGGCTTTGTCGAACGGCTGGGGCTGGCCGGATGCGAACAGGCTCGCGCAGTCCGACTTGTCGTTATTCCAAACGTAGTTTCCGCCTGTGAAAAGGTGGATGTCCGCCCCGTTCTTGTCCACTGGCAGCAGAACTGATTCCGGTCCACTTCCAGCATGGATACGGACCACTTGCTTGGGCCGGAGGATGCCCTTGAAGGACATGACCTGTTCCCACCGACTGGCCCGACCATCAGCGTTGTAGGCAACGTGCTCCAGCGTCACATTGTCCATGTTCACGGGCTTGGCGCTGACATTCTGGATGTCAGCCCACTCGCCCCCCAACTGTGTGGCGGTTGCCCCGCCACGGCGTGTCCGGTCCTTGCCGGACGGGTTCGGTTTCAGCCGAACCGTCTGCACATTTGCCATCGTATTGTCCTCGATTTCCTTCTCTTTTCGGGGGTTGGTGCAGAGCCACACCGGCCCCGCTCTGAGGACCATACGAAGGCTGTCGGGGCGTCCTTAACCGGTGGACGGCATTTTTTTAGAGGACTTTTTCGGTTAAGGTAGTTTCGTATTACCTTTGGACGGGAACCACGGGGTGATTTGACTTGGCGGTGCCGTCATGGCTGATGAATCTGATGATGAAGACCTTGCCGCAGCGATCATGTGCGGAGACAAGGATGCTTTGCGCACCGTTCTCCGAATGCATCTTGAGCCCGTAAGGGAATTAATGAAAGGAACTTACGGAAAGACGGTTCATCAAATTCTCGTGGACGAGGCTGTGAGTTTCGCAGTGGCCAAGCTCTGTCGAACTGCGGAGAACTATGACAAAGCCAGGGGCACGTTGGGTGCCTGGCTCTACATCATGGCCCAGAGTCGAATGCTCGACATTCTCAAGCGAGAAAAACGTTACCGGATCCGCAACCCCTCGCTGGACCCGGAATTCGACTGTCCAGTGTCATGCCCAACTGATGGCTCCGATCAGCCCAAGGACAAAGGAGAGACCCATGAATTGCAGGAGTTGAAGTATGTGATCGAAAACAAGCTGCAGGGCAATCAAAAGGCAATCATCCTCGCCGACCTAGCAGCAGGAGGTCGGGCTGATGGCGGGAGTCTCGCGGAGATTCTCAACACGACCAAGGATGCAATCTACGTTTCGCGGCATAAAGCTCATGAGAACATCCGTAAGGAAATGCTCCAACGCCAGCAGCGCAGCGAAAGTCTGAGAGGCAAAAAATGAGCGACGCAGAACAATTCTTCGACGAAAAGGCTGCGAAGCTTCGGCGACTCATGGGATTCTGCCCTCTTACTCCGAAGGAGGCAGAAGAAGCACTTCGCAAGGTAAGGTATCGTCCAGCTTCCGAAGATGAGATCGATGCATTGGTGGAGGCGGTATCACGCGGCGAAATTCCAATTCCCGAGAAGCCGGATCAGGAGTTCCCGCCAGGATGGAGTCCCGAGGAAGACTTCGAAGCTATGGAGTTGGATGCCGTGCTCTTCAAGAATGAGGGTGAGACAACCCCGGAAACCGACAAGCTTGAGGAGGAACTTCTTGAGGAGCTATTGAACAATGACGAGCAAGAAGAAGACATCGATGGATTGGAAAGCTGAGCAGTTCGCCCAGCAGAAGGCTGGTAAGCAAGCCGATGCCATGACCGCGCGGATGAGGCTGCCCTATCCCATCGATCCACTCAGTGTCGCCGAAAGCGAGTATCCTCTTCTTCGAGCAGGCGGTCGTAACTTCGGGAATCGGTTCGACGGCAAATTGAAGTTCGTACCGAACGACCGATGCTTCGCCTTGATGTACAATACGAAGTACGACATCGGATACACTGATGGCCAACACCATCCTAGGACGCGATTCACGATCGCACACGAACTCGGCCACTACTTCATCCAGCATCACCGCGAGTACTTACGAAATCGCAGAACATCGCACGCTTCCGTGAGCGAGTTCCGCAGCAATGCCAAGATCGAGAAGGAAGCAGATGCATTCGCGGCCAGCCTTCTTCTTCCTACTCATCTTGTTCAACCGATCATCAACCATGGCAACTTGTCGCTGAATGCGATCGATAACATCGCCGGCGCATTCGAAACGTCCCGAGTGAGCACAGCCATTCGTGCAGTGCAGTTATCACATTTTCCCTGTGCAGTAGCAGGAATCCGAAATGGGATCGTTGCATGGATGTTTCCATCTGAGCCACTGATTGAGGCGGGCATCTATCCGAATCGAGGTGTCATGCCTGACAATGCCCGAGAGCCGTGGGATCGGTGCCGGATGAGCGTGCCCGCCGACTCAGAGGCTGGAGGCCAGGTACAGGACTGGTTTCAAACCTATCAGCGTGAAGATTTGGACGAGGTGTATGTCCACGAGGAGTACATTCCCGTTCCATCAATGGGCACTTTGCTCGTATTGCTCACCATCGACGAGTCGGATGTTTTCGCTGACGACGAAGATGAATACAGAGACGACGATGACGACTGAGCGAGCAACAAAAAGGACTTAGTCCCTAAGAGACCGTGGCTTTGACTTCATAAAAGCGACTTCTTTATGACCAAGCACCTCTCGTTCCAAAACTGTTCATCGAATCGAGCCAATTGATTTCGTTCATTATTCCTTCTGGCGTGGGTTTAGTCTTCCATGATCGATCCAGCGTTTGAATTCCACCAATGTCTGAGGGATTCCCTTGAGACCGGTGGTCCTGGGAGTTCGATTCGATGGATCAGCCGCGAACACCGAGGTAACTTGCGCAGATGGATATCGACAACCTATCAGCGTTTGACAAACAACAGGGTGGACACTGACACCGTCCATCGCTCCGGCAACGGACTGACGGCGTTTCATCGTCCCAATCAAAGAAATATCTTTATCAGTATGAGTAATTGTCTCTGGGGCCACAACAGGCGCACACAGAGTTTCCCGGATGAAATTCAAGACCATCCTTGCTGTGGTCTGGCGGCGGCAAAGGCGATACGATTCGAAGAATCCAAACAAAGGTGAGAGGAGAAGAGTAGAAATGGTCAAAGTGTTGCTGCTGTCGGCGAATCCAGTTGACGCTGTATTGAATATCGACGAAGAATTTCGGGCCATCGATGCAAAAGTTCGTAGCTCGGAACATCGCAATCACGTTGATCTGATCAAGCACGGCGCAGTACGGCTACAAGACATCCCCAGCTTGCTCATGCGCCACAAACCGGATGTGGTTCATTTTAGCGGTCACGGTGCCGCAAATGGGATTGCATTGACCGGAATCGACGGAACAGGTCAAGTCGTTCCACCCAATACGCTGGCGAACATCTTCCGCGTTCTGAAAGACAACGTCCGCGTCGTCGTGCTCAATGCCTGCGATTCGGCACTGCAGGCAGAAGCAATTGTGAGTGTAATCGACTGCGCAGTGGGAATGAGTGATAAAATCAATGATGCCGCCGCTATCGCATTCTCTGCTGCTTTTTACGAAGCGCTCGGTTATGGGCGGTCTGTTCAGGATGCTTACGACTTGGCCCTTGTCCAAATTGCCGGCACCGGTGCGAATACTTCGCTCGCCAAGTTGTACAACCGTCAGACAGTCAAGCCCGCAGAGGTCATTCTGGTAGCCCAATCATCACCTCGCGAGCAACTGACCGAATTCCCCGAAGCCTTGGCAATGGGGGATCGCCCGGACCCTTTCTAGGCCCGTCAGCTGGCAAGCTGGCGGGCATAAAGGCGAATGGACTCAGCTCATCTCATTCGACGAGCGAGCACCAACTATTCGCTGACTCGGATAGAACCTCGATTGTTTATCCTGCATTCATAGATCAAATCGCGAGTGGTCTTGCCAAAAGTGCAGAGAAATTTGGAGTTCCGGGACGTGTCCAACTCTCGACCTTAGACCTGAACCCTCCTCCGAAACTATTAGAGCACGTTGACCGACCGACTGTTTCTGATGCTCTCAATGAGTCATTTTCAAATAATAAATCCATTTGCCTGATCGGCTATCCTAAGGCTGGAAAGACCGCCGCCGCCCGCGATTATGTGGCACAGTCGAACAACGAATCCCTCTGGTTGACTATTCCAGAATATACCGCAGCGGCGGAAATCGAATTCCTGCTGACAAGGGCCATCTGCCAACAATGTCGGTCCGATAGTCTAGATCCAATTCATGCATTGCGAAATCGACAAGGTGATGTCCGACTGACGATCGTTCTAGATGAAGCACAGCGAATTCGACACTTCGATCTTCTTAAACGCATTGTCTATGAAGCCGAATTGATACCAGATTTGCGAATTCTCCTGGTTGCCGTTGACGATCCAGAGTTCCGTCAGGCATTGGCGCGTGTTGGCGTACCACTTCTTTCGATGCCGGGGCTATCTACAGGCGAGCTTGCCAACCTTGTTCAGCTTGAGAGATTTGCCACCTGCTCATTATCCGACGCTTACTTGCAACTTTTGAAAACGCGCACACATGGACACGTTGGCCTCATACGCGCTGAATTAATCCGTGTCGTTACGGAAGGGAACGCTGCAAAATCTAAGGCTCGTCTTGTTGCAGCGGATTACTCTGCAGGAGCCATTCAGAATGCATTGATCGCTGGCTTTCTAGCATCCTTGAGTCCTGAAGAACATAAACTATTGCCACCTATTGCCGTTTGCCTTTCAAACGTAACGAGAAGTCGCGCGGAGGCGTTAGCTGAAAAACTGACGACCGGTCTGGGTCAATTAATGTCGCAGCAGTGGCATAGCCTCGTCGTCCGCCGCCTCGAAGAAATTGCTGCGAACGAATATCGTGTCCCCTCTTTGTATTGTGGTGAACTTGCAAGAACGCCAACTTATTCAAATGAAGCCCTCCATGTTGCAGCGGGCGAAGTGCTGACAACAAAAACAGGCGGAGGTGTCTCTGCTGCAGATTTTTGTGATGCAGTCTTTCACTTCAAGGCGGCTGGACGCGATGCAGATGCCATCCAGTGCGCACGTTTCCTCTTAATTGGAGGATTGGTGCGACGAGACGCGGGATTGGTCAACTATGTGCGGTCACGCGTACTGGATCTCATCAAGTCAATTCAGTATCACGACGAAGTTATCGAATCTCTCCTAAGCTTCTGGACTATCTATTCCTTGATGGGTCTTCGCGGAATCATAGAGATTGATTCGGAAACTGCTCAACAACTCGATAATCTCATCGAGCATGGCGAGAGATCAAGCGCAGCTGGTGCAGACGCTATTGATGCTGCCAAGAGAATTCATTTCTCAATGGCGAGCAGCCTTGGCGACACAACAACTGCATATCGATTAAGTAACCTATTCTTTGATGAGAGTGTCGATGGCGCGCCCGGAAACATTGCTGTTGGTCTCGTTCAACAGGCACTTGTTGAATCGAGCACATTTGACGTCAATGCGTTTCGATCATGGTTGCAGGCGATTCCACAATCGGCAACTTGGGGCGATGAGACCGATGAGGGCTTTCGAGTCTGGAACACGACCTTGTCGATCACGACGCGTCGTCATGTCAGTGGCTCCATGGCAGAGTTCATCTCTGATCTCAGGGAAACAGCGAATTACTGCGAAGGCGAGTCGCATCCAGCACTCGCCGGTATCCTACGGTGCGTCGTTGTCCGGTTGGAAATTGATGAACTTCGTGACTTCGATGCGGCGCTCAAGACTTCTCAATCGATCGTAGCATCGTCGATCCGCACAGATCATCCGCTTTATTCAATCGCACTGCACCATGCCGCAGACGCATTTCGATGCCTGCGTCAATGGGCAGATGCCGAATCGATTTACAAGCAAGCAATCGATGGACTGGACGTTAATGATGATCCGCTGCTGTATGACAGTCGGCTTTCACTCTCTGTTTGCGTCGCAAGACTGGGCCGACCTTTGGAAGCAGGCCAATTCCTCACTGAGACTGTCGAACTGGCGGAAAATGATGATGGCCTCACTGTGCGTAACGACATAAATCGACGCCTGCTTGTGGAAGCAGCACTGCTTTACTTCAATGCCGACAAACCTCATCGTGCCGCACGCTTGCTCTATCGCTGCTACGACCTCTTGGGGCCACAGGATCATCGAAAGACATTTTGGGCGAACGTCGCAGTCTTGGCTCGAATGTTCGCAGGCGATGCCCCCAGTGACGCACCGCGGCCGGAGCCTGGATTCACAATTGGAATGCAAGACGAGGACCCTCTAGCCGAGGCCATGGAACCGGTCGCGACTCCCTTTTCACTCGCCACGCTCGCAGCAAAGCTCGGATCTCCACATCGCGCTGCAATGTATTTTGATCATGCGGACAAGCTCACGCCCGATAGTCTCAAAATCCCTGCCATCAATTTGGTTAAGGTCATTCCCTTAGTTGAAGCTGAGCAGTTCACTGCTGCTGTTGTCGCCTTAGTGGAGTATTTTGATCACATCGATATCGACTGCCCACAACAGCTTCGTGCGGGACGACAGGCAACCGAATCTTATCTTCTTCAGAGGCTTCTGTCGGGAATCACTGGTCCTAATGCCATTTCTACCAAGCGGGAACCGATTCACGAAGCAATTGAAGCGGTGGTCGAAATGTCCCCCAAGTCGGCTGCGAGCCAGGCACTTCTACAGGCCCTTCGTGCACTCCTCGGTCGGATTGACGGGCAACAAGATTCGTTTGACTCCGCCTACAATGCAGCCATAGAAGCGGGAGTGTTTCAGTTTGCTGAGGAATTACCCCGCTATTGGCTGATCTGGCGTGGAAAGGCAGACAGATTAGATTTACAAGAAATCCTCATCTGGCAATTACGATATCTAGTCGTAATCGAGCAAACCTCCATTGCAGCTGACTATATTGATGAGCGAATTCAATGGCTTGATGTGTTTTGGAGCCGACTTCAAATTGCAGACGACGACGGCGAAATAGCAATACTTCGTTCCTCAATCACTGACCGACGTGGGTCTTCGCTGACACGATTGGGGCGAGTGGCGGAAATTGCCGCAAAAATGATAAATACAAAGATCTTAGTCGGGTTGGTAGCGAGCATTTCGAGTTTGCCCAGAGACTCTTCAATCACTCAGATCTGCCGACAAAGCCTCATCCCGAAGATCCTTTCGCTGCACCTACCGGTACAGCTCGATGACGTTGCCACTGCATGTAAAGAGACGGCAGAAACATTGGCTGTCGCTTCGAATCTGTCGGAATTCGTCGCACCGACAATCAAAGAACTGATTAATCTAACTAGAATCGTTGAGAAGCGTGTTGTGGACATCTCCGACGTAAGGGTGATTTTGCCGCTCATGGAAGACATCAGTGATATCTTCCCGAGCTGCGCAGCTGACATTTTGTCGAAATGCTTCGTTATCGGGATCAACTCTGAAGATCGCGTCCTTCAAACTCAAGTGGTAGATCGATTACTACGGACCGACTGTAAAACGCTTTGTGAAAATCGGTCTGTTGTGAGATCAACGCAGCAGATGCTATTGGCAACCATTTTGATCGCCAAGCAGCTCAGTATTGTTCGCAATTTACGGGAAAGCTGTGTCCACCTGAAGTCAAATCTGGTAGGACCTTTCCAGACAAGGGAACAGCAGCGACAGCAATTTGATGCATCTTTGGCGGCAATGCGAGCCTTTTGTGTGGAACTGGATTCTTTGATAGGCTCTCGACGAAATAACCCAAAGTCCGTGGGCGTCGTTTTGGCTGCGATGGATGGGAAAGCAAAGACTCTTCTTCAGTCGTCGGCCGCTATCAAAATAGTTGAACAATACCAGGACATCGCCAGAGAGTTGGTGCGGACGGCGGCGGATGCTCTAAATGATCGCCTACATTACGCAGTTAAAAACGCACCTGAACAGGTTCTGCCAGTTGCATCCGAATTGATAGCGATTCTAAGATCGCTTAACGATGGTGAAGGCGAGACAGCTCTGAGGGCGACTTTGTTGACTCTCTCAGACATCAGCGAAGACGTAGTTCATAAACTTGCCCCGGCTGATCATGTCATGGCGATAATGAAGAATGTCGAGGACGCTGAGCATGAATCATGGGAATCGATTACAGACCTGCCGGATGTCGCGGATCTGACTGAATCGATCATGCGACAGTTCAATGTGCCTGAGGATCGTCGTCTCAATGTTGCAGCCGAAGCTCTCTCTATCGTGCAAATGCACTCGGAACAACGGTTGTTTTGCCGTCATATTGCCGTCACCATGGATCTGAGCGACAGAAAAGATCCAAATCGAGCCTGGACCTCTCCTTCCGACTTCAAGGGGTATTGTCAGCTCAAGAAAATTGAAACGAATCTATCGAGCGAAGACGCACTGGCCGTCATGGATGGTCTCAAACGAACCGCCTGCGTCGGCTGTAGTGATCGCAGCCCCATCGCCGCTTCATTGTGAAAACTACTTCGACGGTGTTTGAACCTTCGTTCGTGCCAAATTTGGCACTGACATTTCGCAACCGTGACAATAATTGTGTCAGTTTTGGCCAGGCGTTATGTCGGAAATGACAGTATTTATGTCAGACACCACAGCTGGTGCCCGACACAAATATTGTCACACCGACCACTCTGAAACACTGAAGATTTCACTTTCTCTGACACAATAACTGTCACGACTCTGACAGAAAAGCTGGCCACCGGACACATGTCTGACACAATTATTGTCACGCTTAAATCACCCTCCTGGCGGACCGCGCAGAAGGTAATAAAAGCGACAGGTGGTGGGTATCAATCTGCCAGATTTTCGCTTTTGGGGAGACTGTGGTCCTTTGTTGGAAACGCGGGAATCCCAGGCTGAAATTTGCTGGCCTCGGTCTGTCGCTCCTGCTGACGTTCGACGCGGACGTATCGTTCGACCTGACGAGCAATGCGCTGGTGCATTTCGATTGGTTTTTCTAACGTTTGAAACAGCTCGAAAGTCCGAGTTTCTTCCTTGAGTTCCGCCACGATCGATTCCCCCAGCATCGCCTGGATCTGCATCATCTCCGCGTTGATCGAACCGATGCAAGCCGCCAGGGGATCGTCCTTCTCCAGCGCATTCGCCTGATACTCCCGAATTCTCTGGAGCCGTCGTGAGTGCAGATCCGGTAGTTCTGGTACCGGGGGATTGTCTTTCATCGTTCGATGCCTTTCTGATTGTTAAAGCCGTGATACATGGTGAAGATTCAGCGATCTCGGGGACGGCTGTCTCCATTCCCCGCTGCTTCCGTCGTATCGCATAACCGTGGAATTTGAGGCCTTTGCTTTCCAGCAGCGACGTTAACAGTTGCTTCGATTGGCGGAGCATCCGTCGGCCAGTCCGGCAAAGCTGCCGCATCTTTATGCGTCGCCGATGTTCGCTTTGCAGTTCTTCCAATTCGGACTGAAGACCAGTTGCCTTTTCTGGGTCTTGTCCGATGTAGCGGACAACCTGCTTCCCGTGATCACGGAATCGGAGTTTGTAAATCCGTTTCTGACCTCTCAATTCAGACGCTACAAACCCCTGCCGAGCCAGGTTTGTTAATTGCTGGTCGGTCAGACGCAGTGTCTTCAGAATGCTGGTGGTGATCATCACGAAAACACCGACACATCAATGGCTCAATCGACGTCGACTTGCGATCGTCCGATTTCCGGAACGCTCAGCAGCCCGAATCGTCTGGTATTGCTGCAGGCACACTTTCATTGTTGGTAGTAGCTTTTCTGTTGAATCAGCGAAGTTCTGGGCTGCCCTTTGGGGGCTCTTGTGTGATTGCGCAAGCATGACAGCGCCCTGTTGCAGACAGAGTTGTGACAGCGTTGCAAGCTGCATTTGCAGATTCGCGATGGCCGGATCCGGCTGATACAGGGCCTCGTTTAATAACGGGCGAGTCAGTTGTTGATAAATCAAGCTATTCAGGTGTTGATGAGCCTCCATCGTATTCACGTCCTCCAGTGAAGTTGGTCCATCAGAAGAGGCTGCATAAATCAGATCAAGCATCCCCAGAAGGTTATCAGGGAGACTTGGTCTGGCAGGTTCTGCAGGCAGATTTTCATCAGGATCCAGAGCCACCAGTGATGATTCTCGAGAGTCTAAAATCCAATTCCTCAGGTTCCTTGGTGACTCCGTGTCGAGCATTGTTTTCAATTGCTTGATCTCCTCTTCTGAGAGAGACCAGCGTGAGATATCCAGATATGGCCGATTGGGATGAGATTTAACCAGCGCCTCCAGATGCTCCGATTGCGCCGACCGCGACGATGTGAAATTGATCAGGTCTGCAGCGACGAGAATCAGTTCGCAACCAGTTTCGCCCAAGTCAGGATGATTGTTGTTTCGTGCCAGTTCGGTTTCTGGCTCATGAGGGAGCGGTTGATCGGCGGAGACGGGCCGACGTCGTGGTGTGTATTTTGATTCCATCCACCCGGCGATGAGATTGTATCCATCTGCGTGATTATCTGGACCGGAATAGAAGGTGACAGGCATTCCCAACGTCAGGAAGAGGACGAGTTCAGGAATGGAGCAAGCCACGGTGACATCAATTACCGTGCTGCCCAGATCCTCCAACACGTCTTCATCATTACAGGCAGGAATGACAGGAACCGGTTGCCCGGAAAGACAGCCCTTTGACGTGATAAAATCATTGATTGTTGTCCCGGTGTGATCGTACACCGGAACCAAGACTCCATCACAGGCGGTAAGAGTGCTGCGGTCACCGGACCGGAATTGGTCTGGACAGCGAAGCCTGCATGGGCAACGACATCGCTCCCAAACTCATGAATCAATTCGTTGACGATATCTTGCAAGTTCTCCGGACGTATGACCGCAACATCTGCGGTTTCCAGGCAATGCCACGGATCCGGCAGCTGATACGGTAAGCACTGATCAAAAAATCGTCGGTAAACTTCAGAAGATTGTGGCATCCTTGCCTTCTCCTTGATACTGGGAATTCCATCCAGCGTATCGGCGGAAGATTCACGCCGCAAGAAGAATTCACTAAAGTGGTACACTTTTATGAAAATATTATCCGATCAGGAACGCAATTCTCCAAAGACAATGGAGTGAAGAATGTCTGAAAATTCGTCGCAGGAAGACCGACAGACACTGTCTACAGAACGATTCCGAAAAATGTTGGGAGACCTGTCAGGAAAGGGGATTAACCAAATCCAGGTGGGAGCCCGAACCGGGATGCCTCCTCAGTATATTTCCGACGTGAAGTCCGGCACCCGCAATGTCAGCGAACTGTTCGCCCGCAGAATTTCTCAGGAATTCGGCTATGATTACCTCTGGCTGAGGGGAGAAGGGAGTTCACCGCAGCCGCGCCCCGCATTGCCTCCCAGTGACGGCAAACGCGTTGTCCTTCCCCTGCTTCCTCATCCCGTCAAAGGAATTCCGGAGGAGTTCCCTCACTGGGACGGGGCGGTGATTGAAGTGTGCGGAGTTGCTGTGATTGCGGCGACCAAAGCGGAAAAGCCCTATGTCTTGAAATATGACAGGGCCGATCCGCAAGGACTTTTACACAAAGGTGATCTGCTGCTGATCTCTCAAAAAGCCTTAGAACAGGCCACTATTGGTGTCGTGGGCGCTAACGGCAAGTACTTTTTGTCGCGCCGTAATCAGGCGGGACAGTGGGAGAGAGTTGCACCGGGAATTCTTCCAGCAAAAGGCAAGCTCATCGGACACTGCGTCGGTATCCTCTGGCGGAACCTGATGGCAAAAGAGGGCCAATAAAGGTTAAACAGGTCCCAGCCTAGAACTTTCCCTTGCGTCGACCCATTGTGACTGAGGACTTTGAAATCGGTAATGAGTCGGACCATCGTTGCAAGGTCACCAGTGGTCGGCAGAGCAATGCGGTCTACCTTTATCATGGATTGAGGAAATGCTCAACCAGGGGTGGAGCAACGATTACGGTTTGGAGAGAACAGGAACGGATTCCTGCTGGGTGACGAGGCCTTCCGAAGTTCAACCTCCAAAGCCAGGAGAGAGGAAGTGAGTTGGAGACAGCATTGGTTAGCGGATGCACTCGGCTTCTCTGGCCATTCTCCATCAGACCCAGCTTGAGGTGAGACCCGATGGAGAACGATCGACGAAGCCAGGCGAGAGATCCCGGGAGAAAGATCGGTCATTCAACAAACATTCCAACAGACTGCATTGCCTGAGACGTGGCGTATCGATGTGGCAAGCTGACTCGATAGGGCAAAGTGCCGGAGGTGGCGGCACTTTGCCATCCAATTGTCGACTGTCCGGGGTTCATTAAGAACCTCTAACAAAACTGACCCCGATCCGCTCGCGGAAAGGAAATTTTCATAGTTTGAAAGGTTTTGTTCGCGGCTCTAAGAAGCGGTTTCCGATGGAAGAACCTGACGGAATGACACTTACCTGGCCACTGTCGTCGTTGCCGCCCTCCGTTCTTTCTCTTCAGTATACGGTCCACGAAGGACGGTTCCTTGAATCGGCTGGGAATCTTTCAGCATGTTGTAGATGGGGCAGATGGATTCGACCGCTTTCTGAAGTTCTTCAATCGCTTCTTTGGTTTCCGGAGAGCCGATGTGGACGACGTAGCGAAGGTCTTTGTAGCTCGGCGGATTGTCAGTGTTTCCCAGACGAGTGCTCAATGTTCCTTCCACGTCGAGTTCCAATGTATCCAACGCAATCTGTCGTTTCGATGCTTCGATTTCGTAGATGTGGGTCAGGCAGGTGATCATCGTTCCGAGGATGTGTTCTTCCGGAACCGGACCGAGGTTGTTTCCTGCGAGATAGCGAGGATAGTCATGGATCACCTGGAAGTTGCGGGAGTCGGTACGAACATGCCGAATGCCGGTCCCTCCTTCCACTTTGATGTGGGCACGGAGCGGTGGACGCCAGTCATTGCGGTCGCGGGTTCCGGAACGGCGACGCCCTTCCGGTGGCACGGCCCCTTGAGTGGCGGCGTACTTGTCTTGCAGAAATTCCCGCAGTCCCGCGAGCGTTTTCTGTTCTCGTTGAGCAGGAGTCGGAGTGTACGTCAGTGTCCCGTGTGGAATTTCCTGTGACTGACTGACGAGATTCAGGACCGGAGAGACTCGCTCTACTGTCTCCCGCAGTTCTTCCAGTTCTTCATCCGAAGCGGGGGAGACGATGAACACGGTATAGGCGAGGTTTCGGGGATAGAACACCTGTGTCCCGGTACTCTGTGAGGGAGCCCGACCGGGGCGACTGGTGAAGATCACTTCCAGTTCGTCAAGGACAATCCCCTTCAAGGCAGCCTGAGTCAGAAAATCTCCCGCGACCGCACTTCCGAGCGCTCCGACCACACTCGGCCAGGATCCGGCCCCCAGTTCAAATTCCGCAACACCTCGATCACCGTCACTCAGAATCTGGAAGTTCCGGATGCGAAGGCGTCGGACGCCGGTGCGGCTTTCCGCGGTCACTGTTGCTGACAGGGGAAGAGGCTGTTCCAACTCTGGTTCCCCTTTCAGCTGTGTGAGTGCCGCATGGAAACGGATTTGAAAATCCCTGAGGGAATTTCCTTTCTCAAAGGGAGCAGGGGATTGCGCCCAGTCTTGTGAGGTATGAGTTGCCTGGGCCAGCAGACAGGGAGTGACCAATGTGACCATTCCGGTGGTCGCAATACAGCAAAAGAAGGTGCGTCGAAGGTTCATTGTTCGTCTGGATTTCATCAGGTTGGACCGGCGTGATCGTGCCGATGAGTTCTGAAAAATGGAGAATCCGTTGTGTGAGGGGCTGGGGCGGAACTGTTCCGCCCCAGCGAATCGGAATCGACGAAACGGCGGGGGGGTGTTTCACGTTTTCCGATTCGCGAGGCGAACAGGTTACTCCTGTCGGTTGATAGAAAACGGCGTCGTGGCATCAGGCAAATCCTGCAGGCCGAAGAGATCAGCTTTCGATCTCCGCCACCGCTCGCTTGGTCGTCAGGAACGTCGACTCCAGTTCACCGATACGACGGAGGCCAGCTTCCTTGGCGTTGTCGGTCAGATTCGCTTTGAGCGCGAGTGTTTCCAGCCAGTACTTCAGGCGTTCCAGTTTGACCACCTGAAGTTCCTGCTGGTCGCTCTCCGCAGACAGAGCCTTGATCTCGTCTTCTTTCTTCCTTAGTTCCGTATACCGTGGGTGCTCAAGGATGGTGTTGCGCACAGTTTCCCCTTCTTCGGTCAGAATTCGGGCGACTCCGGGATGCCAATGGCTCGAAATCTCCGGCCAGCGATTTTTGACGACGTTCCCAATCTCTTTCTTGATGTCGGTGACCTTCTGGCGGTGCTTGCGTAACTCGTCTTCGACCTTCTGCTTCTCGGCCCGTTTCGCTTTGATGGCATCATCCACTTCCCTGCCACGATCACTTCCGGTCAAGTCAAACCGCTGGCTGAGTCCTTCGACGACCGCCCGTTCCGTCGGGTTGGCATAGGCCAGCAGTGCGGTAATCGGGGAATTCGCCGTCAGCAGTCCTTCCTTTCCGTTAATGGTCGAGACCTGTCGGAGATAGACGTCCGTGGTGCGCACCGGAATATCGATTGTGTCTGCGGTCAGCACCGTGTAGGCATGAGCTTCCAGGAACGAGGTCTGTCCATCCTGGTCATAGTCCGGAGATGTCACCGGTTGCCCCGTCCGGGATTCGCCGCACAACGCCTCGAAGAAGTATGAGGAATACTCACGATACTCCGCCTCGTTCACTTTCGGCGTGCATCCGGCCGCGACCCGATCCGGCACGGTCGAGAAAAATCCGGCACGGGCATGACCCGCCAGACCGTTCGCGGGGTTCCCCCCTTTGAAGACGAAGTTGCCGAAGCCACCGCTATAGCACTGAACCATGACCGCGATGATCGGCACGTCCGTGGGAAGTTTGTCCAGCTTCTCCGTCCATTCCGTGACCGACAGATCGGTCCGTTTCCACAGGTGCAGAATGTTATTGGCAAATGCCTCCCGGCGTGAGCTCCGCCCTCCCGGTCCTCGTCCCGCTGGGCGCTCCCCTCCATTGTCGTTCTGTGATTTCTCTCCTTCAGGAGGAACATTCTCAACAGAGGTTTTCTCAGTGGGAGCATTTTCTACAGCGGGCTTTTCCGAAACCTTCTCTTCAGTTGGCTGATCGTCTCCGGCTCCGACCGGAGTCGGTTCCGGATCCTCCGTACGGGACCGGTCCTGGACCGAA
>DATMFC010000461.1:0-1701 GCA_035556335.1 Planctomicrobium sp.
GGCCTGGTCCCCAGGGGCTGTCCCAGGCCGGTTCCCCTGCTTTGGAGGATTTCCACAACGCGAAGTCGGCTGGATTCTGTTTGCGGTCGTTCGCCTCCACCCGGGTTCCGGCGAGCATCTGTTCGACACTGCGACCGCTCAGTTTGCCGTAATCGGCATCTTTGGTAACGGCGAAGTAGACGTCCCCATTGAGTTCGTATGCGGAGCCCTTGTCGATGAGTTCCTGAATCATTTCCTGCATCCCTCCGATGTAGTCGGTGGCGTACGGGAAGTGGTCGATGGAGTCGATTCCCATCAGTTTGAGGTTGTCGAAGTAGTCTTCGGTCATCTGCTCGGCAAGAGCTTTGACTTCCATTCCCAGTTCGTTGGCCTTGTTGATGAGCTTGTCGTCGACATCGGTAATATTGACGACAAAGGTCACCTTGTACCCGGAATAGGTGAGATAGCGTTTCACGGTATCAAAGATGACCGGGCCGACCATATGGCCGATGTGGGCCGGTTTGTAAACCGTCGGTCCACAGAGATACATCGAGACTTTTCCCGGCTCGATGGTTTGAAACTCTTCTTTCTGACGGGACAGAGTGTTGTAAACGCGAAGCGACATTTCCGACCTTCCGTGCGGATCGATTTCCGTGAATGTAAAAGCGACGACTGAACTGCCTTCTCCAGGAGAATTCAGAGGAACCACGGAAAGGACGGAAATCACGGAATAAAGGAGACTGGAGACAGCGGGGCACTGAAAAACAGGCTGCGATTTGAGCTGACTCTCCTGATTCTTCTTCTGAGTGATCGGTTCCGTAATTTCCGTCTTTTCCGTGGTGAATCATCCGGGGTTATCGTTTCCTCCGGCAGCCAGTTTTCGGAAGATTAGCGACTTTAGGCCATTTGAGCCAAGAGGAGTCACGAGTAACCGCTCAGAGGATGCGTCTTGAATGGTGGGGGAAATTCTAAAATCCAAAATTCTAAGAACCAAACGTTCTTACGGAGAACTGCTCGGCGTTGAGCCTTTTCTTCCTTGGTTCTTGGTTCTTAGAATTTGGTTCTTAGAATTCTTTCCATTTCCCAGCCGGAATCGATCTATGTCACAGGAATTTGCTTTTCAAACCAACATCGGCGCCGGCGCTTCGCACACATACGGAATTCAGGAAGTGCTCACCTCCTGCCCTCAGACAGGAGAACTGCTGGACGTGCAGTACGACTGGGACCGGATTCCGGTGCCGAAATCGCTGAAGGAGTTTGAAAAAAAGTGGTCGAATCGCGGGAATCCACTGGACTTCAGCGGAGTGTGGCGGTTTCGCGAACTTTTGCCGTTCGCGCCGGACGATCAGATTGTCACGATCGGTGAAGGTCAAACGATTCTTCAGAACTCCGGACATGTGGCTCGGTATGTCGGGGTGAATTCCGGTGGGTTATTCCTGCAGTATGAAGGTCTCAATCCGTCCGGCAGTTTTAAAGATAACGGAATGACAGCGGCGACGACTCATGCTCGAATGGTGGGAGCGAAGATTGCCGCTTGTGCGTCGACCGGAAATACCAGTGCGTCGCTCGCGATTTACGCGGGAACCACCGGGTTGTTGAAAGTCATTGTGTTTGTGGGCAGTGGCAAAATTGCATTTGGAAAACTGTCGCAGGCACTCGACTACGGGGCGTTAACACTCCAGATCGAAGGGGATTTTGACGACGCTCTGCAACAGGTTCGGG
>DATMFC010000462.1:0-3876 GCA_035556335.1 Planctomicrobium sp.
AGGCGAGGCTCCTGCCGGGCCGAAAACCACGGAGAGCATTCACTTGCTTGCGGCTTGCAGGAGCTTCGCCCTCCCGCTTGAAGCTTCAATCAAGCGAAAGCCCCGACGAATGCGGTTGTGAGACTTCCGTCTTGATTGGCGGTCTCGTACACTTTTCCTACTGTCTGTTTCAGATACTGGGGCCGACCACTGTTCGTTCAGATGGAAATCGCCTCAAGAAACCTCAACGTGTTTCTTCATCCAATTGGAATCGTAGTTCAGGCACAGTTTCGCAATGGCCATTCTTGTCGATCGCAGCACCCGGATTATCACACAGGGAATCACCGGTAAATCAGGCTTGTTTCACTCGCAGAAATGCCGTGAATACGCCGAGGAACACCGACCAGGCGAGAATATTCTTGTCGGCGGAGTCACTCCCGGAAAAGGGGGAGAAACCGTCGACGGCTTCCCTGTTTTCGACTCCGTTGCCGAAGCCGTTGAAAAGGCCGGTGCCAATACGTCACTGATCTTCGTCCCTCCTCCGTTCTGTGCCGACGCCATCATGGAAGCGGCTGACGCCGGGATCCGCCTGATCGTCGCCATCACCGAGGGAATTCCTGTTCTCGACATGGTGAAGGTGAAAACTTTCCTCAGTTCCCGTCCCGGTGTTCGCCTGATCGGTCCCAACTGCCCCGGGGTCATTACTCCCGGAGTCGCCAAAATCGGCATCATGCCTGGGTACATTCACAAAAAGGGAACCGTCGGACTCATTTCCAAGTCCGGAACCCTGACCTACGAAGCGGCCTGGCAGCTTGGAAATCTGGACATGGGGCAGTCGACCGCGGTCGGAATCGGCGGAGACCCGATCATCGGTACAACCTTCATCGACGTTCTGGAAATGTTCGAAAACGACCCTGAAACCGAATCAATCCTCCTGATCGGCGAAATCGGGGGAGACGCTGAAATCAAGGCCGCCGAGTACATCAAAGCTCACGTCACCAAACCGGTTGCCGCCTTCATCGCCGGACAAACCGCTCCTCCGGGAAAACGAATGGGACATGCCGGAGCGATCATCTCCGGGGGAAGTGGAACCGCTGAAGAAAAGATGGCCGCACTTGAAGCCGCTGGTGTCGTCGTTGCCCGCAGCCCCGGCGACATGGGAACCGCTATGGCCAAAGCAATTGCCGCACGCAAATAACTGATCTGTAACTGGTCGGTCTTGTCAGGGTTAGGTGGCATGCTCATGTCGCGCTAGCAGCATGAGCATGTCGAGTGTCAGAGAAACGTCCGTTGCATACTCACACTGCTGGCGCGATGTGAGCATGCCACCCAAATTAGCTTCCATTCGACAATGGCCGGCATACGAATCATCTGTATCACACCCAGCCAGCCGCTTGATTTCTTTGCGCCTTAGCGCCTTTGCGTGAGTATTCCCCCCGTCCGGTTTTGGTTTGTCTCGCAATCAAAGTCAGGAGCTGTCGCGATGAGTGTCTTTCTGGGAATCGATATCGGAACCAGTGGAACCAGAACACTGGCCATTCAGGAAACCGGTGAAATTCTGGCTTCCGCAACGCGGGAATATCCCCTGTCGACTCCCCATCCCGGCTGGTCTGAACAAGACCCTGAACACTGGTGGACCGCAGTCGTCGAAACCGTACAGGCGGCACTGTACGAAGGGAAAATCGAACCGGCAGACGTTCGTGGAATCGGTCTTTCCGGGCAGATGCATGGCAGCGTTTTCCTGAACCGCGATCAAAAAGTGATCCGGCCGGCACTCCTCTGGAATGATCAGCGGACGACTCGCGAATGTGCTGAAATCGAAGAGAAAGCAGGAGGACGTTCCAAGCTGATTGAACTGGTCGCCAACCCCGCGCTGACCGGCTTCACCGCTCCTAAAATTCTCTGGCTGCGTAACAATGAACCACAGCATTACGAACAGCTGACTCAGGTTCTGCTTCCAAAAGATTACATCCGGTTCAGACTGACAGGAGAGTACGCCACCGAAGTGAGCGATGCCTCCGGGACACTCCTGCTCGATGTCCGCAACCGCCAGTGGAGCAAGACGCTTCTCGGCCTTCTTCAAATCGACGCTTCCCTCTTGCCGAATGTGTATGAATCGGAAGAAGTGAGCGGCACGTTGACTCCCACCGTCGCCCAGCAACTCGGCCTTCCCGCCGGTGTTCCCGTTGTCGGAGGAGGAGGAGATCAGGCCGCCGGAGCAGTCGGAAACGGAATCGTCTCTCGCGGCGTAATTTCCGCGACACTCGGAACGAGTGGAGTCGTCTTCGCACACAGCGATGAAGTGCAGATCGATCCCGACGGTCGGCTTCATACGTTCTGTCATGCCGTTCGTGGGAAATGGCATGTCATGGGATGCGTCCTCTCTGCAGGGGGAAGCCTGCAATGGTATCGCAATCAACTCGGTCAGGCCGAAATCACGACGGCGAACGCCATGGGAGTCGACCCGTATGTTCTCCTCTCCGCTGAAGCCGCACAGGCTCCGGCCGGGTCAGAAGGACTCTTCTTTCTACCCTATCTGACCGGTGAACGGTCCCCATTGAACGACCCGCATGCCCGGGGAGCGTGGATCGGCTTAACCTGGCGACACGGTCGCCCGCACATGGTTCGTTCCGTAATGGAAGGGGCCACCTATACCATGCGAGACTGCCTCGAAGTAACCAGGGAAATGCAGATTCCGGTCAACGAGATTCGCGTCTCCGGAGGAGGAGCCCGCAGTCCATTCTGGAAGCAACTGCAAGCTGACATCTATGGGCAACCCGTCGTGACCATCAACGCAGAACAAGGCCCAGCGTATGGCGTCGCCCTGCTGGCGGCCGCAGGAACCGGGGCCTACAAAGATGTGGTGGAAGCCTGCGAAACGACAATCCGTGTGGTTTCCAAAACCGAACCCGATGCCACGGCACAAGCCCGATACAATCAGGCTTACCCCATCCATCGCAAGCTGTACCAGTCCCTGAAAGCCGACTTCCGCACAATCGGAGATTTCGTCAACTCCTGAGTCAGTTTCCCGTTTTCAAGGTGAGAAGAGGAGCCTCACGCAAAGGCGTCAAGACGTAAAGAGTTCTATTTCATGTCTTGTGCGAATTTCTCATAGCGAATTCCATCGTAATTCATTCGTGCGATTCGTCATATTCATGGTTCCTGAATCAGGGCTTTTGCTTGTTTCAAGATGGGCGATCTCCGGGAGGGCGAAGCTCCTGCTGAGCCGTATGAAAGGTCGCGTTTTCCATGGTTTGCGGCTCGGTGGGAGCCTCGCCCTCCCAAGCCATTTCCAATAAAGCGAAAGCCCTGGTTTCTGAATGATGCACATTGTCTCAGGCGCAATGATTTCAGAGAACGGAGCCATGGTGAATTCTTTGCGTCTTGTCGCCTTTGCGTGAGCCTCCTCTTTTTCTTCAATACAAAGTACGAATGGAGCCGACCAGACACCTTTCAGAAGCCACATCGATTTGAAATCTGGTCCGTCCTTGGCTAAGGTTTCCACCAGATCAATCAAGATTGATAAAGCCTCCTCTTTGGGGAAATGAACGCGAGAGAATGTTCTCGCGTTCCACAGCCAACTTCAAACATTAACGCACTCGAACGACAGTAGGGAGATCGACAATGGGACGTCCAGTCACGCTGTTCACCGGACAATGGGCCGACTTGCCGCTGGAAACGTTGTGCAAGAAAGCCAAAGAGTTCGGCTTCGACGGCCTTGAACTCGCCTGCTGGGGAGACCATTTCGAAGTCGATAAAGCCTTGTCGGACGATACCTATTGCGCCCGAAAACGAGACCTGCTGGAACGGCATGACCTGAAGCTGTTTTCCATCTCCAACCATCTCGTTGGTCAGGCGGTCTGCGATAACATCGACGCCCGCCACAAAACGATTCTC
>DATMFC010000463.1:0-7853 GCA_035556335.1 Planctomicrobium sp.
TTACAGCTTATTCACTACAATCGTCCCAATTGTTTCAACTCGTTTCATAATGATTCGGAACTTGCTCTAACCATAGCACCGGTTTTATCAAAGTTCAGTAGAAACCGTCTGATTGAGTCCTTCTTCCATCGAAATCCTGGGGACCCAGTTCAGTTTTTGCTTGGCTTTCGTATTAATATACCGGACCGACTTCCAGATCGCCCGGCTCTTATATCGGGTGATCACCGAGGGAAGCTGTCCTTCAGACCAGTTGGAATACCATTCGTAGAGTGCAGATAACGGGCCAATCATCGGGCGAGGAACCCAGACCGACCGCACCCGTTTCCCGCGATGTTTGAGAAACTTGACTATTTGCTTTCCACAGGGAAGATGATCATCCACGATATTAAAGGTCTCTCCTTCAATATTTGGAGTCAGCCCGGCCATGACGATCGCCTCCGCACAATTCTCTACATGCGTGTAAGGAAGCTGTTGCCCTCCTCCCATGCGAACCAGCAGCGGACCGATTGATAACCCCACTCGGCTGGTGAGCAACGACCGTCCCGGACCATAGATCACCCCAGGCCGAACAACCACCAGCGGCAAACCCCATTTCTCTCGAGCTTCCCAGGCAATGCTTTCCTGGCGAATCTTGCTGAATGTGTAAGCGTCTCGTAACTCAGGACAGGGATCGACAGGAGTCGATTCATCCAGGACTCCCCGATAACTCAATTTACCTGTCCCATAAACACCGAGTGAACTGACCAGGACAAATCGCTTGACTTCCGCCAATGCAGCAGCTTCCAGTAGCGAGCGTGTCGGAATGACAGTGTTTAAAAACATCGTCGATGTACTGCCACCAAGCGCTGCGGCAAGATGGTAAACAATGTCGACTTCCGGAAGTTCAGTATCCAGCAACGCCCGATCCGCCACATCTCCCGGAACGATATGGACGAGTCGACGCTGCTTATCTGACAAAGATGCAAAGATCCCGTCCTGATCTCTCAGGTTCCGTACCAGGCAACGCACAGTTACTCCCTGTTCGACAAGTTTGCGAACAAACCGTCGACCAAGAAATCCCGCTCCGCCGGTGACAAATGCTGTTTTAGACATGGTGGTTCAGATGTGATAACAATAACGAAATACGAGAACTGAAATAATTACGAAATGGAACGAGAAAGACGGGGATAAGCACCATCCGCTAAATGTTGCCTGTCGCCGACTTCCTGTGGTCGACAGTGGTCGAAGATCCGATCCATTAAATGGGTCACCCGATACGTTTCCGCATGTGGAACAGGGAGTGGGGTTCCGTTCTGAATCGCTTCGTAAAACCGTTCGAACAGGGTTTTCATTCCCGCGAAATAATGAATGTCCGCCATGGCAAACCGTCGAACATTATTACTCAGGTTCCAAAGAGCATTCCCAAACTGCTGCCACGGAGCTTCGAGCTTCGCAAATGCCCCCGGCAATCGAGTGAGTTTGTGAAAGCGGACGGTTTGGGAATCAAAGTCGATATCGATACATCCCCTGGTTCCATAAACCCGTGTGATCCGCTGCGGCGGCAGGAATGTTGAAAACGTCAGGCTTCCGCTCTGATTGCCGGTCTGGAATGACAAACTTAATTCCGTTGGAAATGACCATCCTTCACGACAATGCCAACCCCCCACTATTTTCGGTTGTTCCTCGTGCATCAGATCAGTGATGCGGTAAAGCGGATGTGAAATGGTGTTCTGGAACAGTCCTCCGGGAAGTCGCCTGACCCAATGATTCGGATTCGATGCCACCAGAGACCCGAACTTTCCATCAACCGGATAGCCGAGAATCGATTCAATATGGCGAACGTCACCAATCAGTCCTTGTTTAATCCATGATTTGGCTCGAACCCACGCGGGGTCGAAAATCTGGTCATGACCAACGCAGACGAATCGATTGACTTTCTCGGCAACCGTTAAAACTTCCTCTGCTTCGATAGCGTCGAGCGTAAATGGCTTTTCAACGTAAACATGATGCCCTGCTTTCAGAATCTGAGTTGCCAGGGGGGCGTGTGTTTGTGCCGGCGTCGTAATATGAACAACGTCAGGCTGTGCTTCTTTTAACATCCGTTCTAGGTGAACGTCCCATCGCGGAATCTGAAAACGGGTCGCCGCCTGCCATGCCAGGTCTTCATGAACATCGCACACTGCGACGACTTCTGCAGAGCGAATCCGCTTCAACTGCGTCAGGTGAGCGTCTGCAATCTGTCCGCATCCCAGCAGTGCAACGCGTGTTTTTCGATTTGTACTCATCCTGAAAAAATCCAAAGACTTGCTATGTATGAATAGGATACGGATCGGTACTTATGCTTGTTTTATACAGGACTGATAAAGTTCCTCGTAACGTCGAACCATCACGCGCGCGTTAAAATTGGTGACAACACGCGCTCTCGCAGCATCACCTATTACCGGCCAGAGTGGACGTTCATCAAGCATGTCAATCATCGCGAGTGCCAATGCCTGAGGATCCTCTGGCGGAACGAGTTTTCCAGTCTCTCCTTCAACTACAATTTCCGGATTGCCGCCCACTCGTGTCGTTACGATTGGTAAACCAACCGCCATGGCTTCCAGAAGGGTCAGGGAGATTCCTTCTGTTCGAGAAGAGGAGACAAAGAAGCCTGCTGTTCTTAGCAGGTCCTGAACATCTTTCCGTTCTCCGAGAAACTCAACATGGCTCCGGATATTCAGCTCATCAGCCAGTCGCTCCAACGCCGGACGTTCACTGCCGTCTCCAATGAGTCGCAGCTTAAACTGGGGCTCTTCCTGAATGACGCGCGGGAGAGCCCGAAACAGTGTTGCATAGTCTTTCTCTGGAGAAAGTCGGGCGACCGAAATCGCGGTTGGTTCTATCTTCGGCCCGGAAAAGGCAAAACGTTCGACATCAATCCCATTCCAGATCGTCTGCATCTGTCGCGCACAAGCCTTGTCCTGTGATTGACACAACTTTGTCGCGTCTTCAGAGACTCCGACGATGTGTGACGACAGCCGATTTGCGATTCGAAACTGCCATAAGCTCTTCCAGTGCTCACCGCAGCCGCGTCCATGCTGGGTATTAATTACGGCTTGAACACCTGTTAATCGAGCTGCGAGCGCTCCATAGAACTGAGGATAAGTATTATGTGTATGAACAATGTCGATCTCTCGTTCCATAAAAAGGGTTCGAAGCTGCTTCAAAGCGTACAGCTTCGACGTCCGCGGCATGTCCAGTGAGATCACATCGAACCCGGCTGCCCGAAGATCGTCCGCCGGCGCGCCAATTTCACCCAGCGCAACGAATGTCAGATCGACCGACTTGGGGTTAGAGAAGCGTCCAAACTCGACAAGTAAACGTTCCAGCCCGCCCGTTTTCAGTGTCATACTCACATGGCAGACACGTATCGGTCGCGCAGCAGCTGATGCGGAACTCACCGGTTTCCTGTTATTTAGTATCTGAGTTGACAACTGAGTTCCTTTATCCATTGAATCCGTAATTCCCGAGCCCCGAGATGATTTAGTGCCGCGAACAAAACCTCTCAAACGATGAGAATTTCCTTTCCGCGAGCGGACCGGTGTCAGTTTTGTTAAGCGTTCTTATTCCAAGCTTCATCTCGAACTCGGATTCTCTTCGAGGTCAGATCTGTCTGGCGGTGAGACTCTCCATCGTTGCAGAAACCGCTTTGCACCACGGCATGAGTTCATCAGGGCTCGCTTCCAGGTGGCTCTGGATTCGGTCATCCAGCAGAGATGATTCGAATGCGTTGAAAGGTTTTCCTTATGACGCTTTTCCCCGACCAGAAAGTCATAAGCGTTGAATCCCCGGCGGAGGGCTTCTTCCATACATAGATAATGTGAAATTAAACCTGGACTCGGCTTCTTCTCAAATGATGCGAACCCCGATAAATAGTCGAGCAATCGATTTCCGTCATTGAGTAACAGCAGACATCCAATCGTTTCAGACTGCTGTTGGACTCGAAAAAGAACAGCCTTTCCTTCCAGGAAGAGGTTCAGGCCGACTTCTCTTTGAAAGTTGTGAAATCGCTCGTTGGCAAAAGCTCCCGGTTCACCGATTGCGTTCCATCTGGCTTGATGCAGAACAATCAATTCGTTCAGGATCTCATCTGCCTGTTCGACGCTGCTGGCCCAATGGCAGGTCAGTTCACCATATTGTTTCAGGCGGCGTTTCAGGTTTGATCGTGTGCTTCGTCCTAATTGCGTGAGAACATCCGTTTCTGAAAGCCGAGCGAATGAAAGATCAAAGTACCGGCTCTCACGAATTCGAACCTCTGCATTCGGATAAATCTTCTTCCAATCCTGAAGATCCCGTTCTTCAAATCCATCGAATCGCAGCTGTTCCCAGCCTGAATCAGAATTCAGGGAATCTGAAAGATCATTGACGAACTGTGTGTAGAATTTCGGCTCGGCCAGAATGCGATTGTATTCCACGCAAGCGCTTCCGGGTTGTGGTTCGCCGGCGGTTCCAATATGACGTGTACGGACTGTTAATGGACCATCTTTCTGTCCTACCCCTTCTGTCACTAAACAAATTCCACGGATCACTCCGGATGATTCCGCGACAAGGATCTTGTAGGGAATGAGATCTCCATAGGCTCTAATCCAGGACGCTGTCCATGTTGCGGAATTAGTGACTGTGGCGGAATCAAGACGCCGTTCCAGTTCTCGCCATAAAACGAGGGCCTCTTCGAGTTGCGACGACGTATAGCTACGCCAAACCAGAGGAGCGTGATCTAGCGGCTCCTGGGATGTCGTTGATTTTTCCTGATGAATAGCTATCGACATTATACCGATCCCGACAAGGGGTTCATGTCATGATTCAAAAACGTTCTTTGAGAACGTCGCTCTAACAGCATCATTCCTCCTCGAACGGACAGGAGTGCAATCCCTCCACCGACGGTCACGCAGAGAAGCGGGATCCAACCCGATTGTGGCGTTCTTGGGAAAGCGAAATCGCAGAAGACAATCAATGCCGCAAATGCCGGGATTTGCGGGGCGACAACGGTTCTCCACAACTCCTGTCTCGAAAGACCCAATTGGCGCATGGCATATGGAAGTAACAAAGAGACTTCCACTAAATACAGGGGAATTAATGTTCCCAGTGCAACACCGATCACACCCCACCAGTAGATGAAAATCAGCGAGAACACCAGATTCACAAAGGCCTCGAACAAATCGATCCATGCCTGAACTCGAACCTGTCCGATCCCCAGTAATGCTTTACGTACAACAACCATCGGCAGGGCGATCAACTGCGACGCGACCAGTATGACAAGGATGGTATAGCTGTCCGTAAACTGTTGCCCGATCCAAGTGCGTATGAGAAGTTCTCCGAAGTACCATGAGCCGATCAGAAATCCACCGGATAGAAGAAAAGCAATGCCCATTCCCCGATGAACCAGATTTGCTAAACCGTTGCGGTCATTTAATACGTAAAGTTCACCAGCCTTTGGGAGGACAGCCTCCCCGATCTGTGCGATGGGAATTTGTATCATCTGAGCAATACGTAATGCGATCTGATAAGGAACCACGGCCAGTGGTCCGAGGATCAATCCGATGATAATTGTGTCAGTGAAATAGATCAGATACTCCGCGAACTGGGCAATGGCATTGAAGAAGCTGAATCCCATGCATTCTGAGAACGCTGCTCGACTTGCCTTCCATGGTGCAATTGAAAGCTGGGGAATCTGTCGATAGGCAAACCAGGCAATGATCAGGTGTTGTACTGTCGTGGCGGAGAAGAAGATTAACGAGAGTGTGATCAAACCGTACTGCTGGTGAAGACAGAGGACAGTCAGGAGAAGTCGGACGATTCCCATCGTCACTTCGATTCCATGCATGACGGCAATTCGTTGTGTCCCGACAAGAACCCCCCCGTACACGCTGAAAATCATTCCCAGGCCGATTGTACATCCGACGATAAAGATCGAGATCTGGATCTCACCAATCGGCAACTCTCCCCATTTATTCAACGCAGGTGCCCACCATGCAAAGAGGGAGGTCATCGCAATAACGAGAGTTGCGGTCACAAAGTAGATGGCAAGGATCGTGCTGACGATCGTATTCAGCTTGGTCCAGTCACGGCGAGAAGAGAGATCTGCAACAAACCGGCAGATGGTGGCTCCCAGCCCTGAATAGATCAGAGTCGAGTAGCCGGCAACAGCGTTGATGAAGACCCAGGCTCCGTACTGAGCTTCCCCGACAGTTCCGAGAATAAATGGCATCAGGAAGAAGCCGATCAACACCGTAATCAGGTGCGCCGACCAACCTGCCAATATGTTCCTGCGAACGGTCATCGTGAGCCTGCGAGCTGTGCTGAAGTCTTTGAGGGAGTTGTGGCTACACGTTTTCGGGACAGTCGTCTCGGGATGTTTAAAACATTGACTGGAATGTAAGTCGCGATCCAATAACCGAAGGCCCGCGCCGAAGGACGGTCGTTCAGTAATTCGCGATAGTACTGTCGTGCTAACGGGAGATCGCGAAGCCAGAACAATGCGGCGGCATACTCTTCCAGTAATGCAGCACGCTTTGTCGTAACTTTCTCCAAGGGCAAGTTCAGATCACGTGCCAAACTCTCCATGTTCAGCAGTTCCGCCTTAATTACTTTTTCAATCTGCTGAGAAAGACTGTTCTCTGCTGGAGTATAGTCTGTCAATTCCCGTCGAACCGTGACAATTTTTTCGCCACGAGCCGCAATCCGGAGCCATAAGTTATAGTCTTCAGCTCCAATGAATTTTCGGTCTTCGATGAATCCGCCGACATTATTAAAGACGGATTTCTTCACAATGACCGTTGAGGTTCCAATGTAATTACTGTCCCACAGACGGTCGAAGTTCAGGCTCTCGCTGCAGCGGGAAAGATCCTGCAGTGTGTATGTGTGGGAGAGCGCAACGTCGGAGTTCAGAGTTTTGATCTGAAGTTCCAGCTTTTCAGGAAGCCACGCATCGTCGGAATCCAGGAAGGCGATCCAGTCGCCGGTGGCGACTCGAACTCCGTGATTTCGGGCGGCGGAAGGTCCGCTGTTTGTCTGCTGGATCAGTTTGACATGGGGACCAAATGTCTGGACGATTCGTGCTGTCTGGTCGCGTGAACCGTCGTCGACGACGATGATCTCATGAGGTTGAACCGTTTGAGCAAGCACGCTTTCCAGCGTTCGTGCAATAGTGGCCTCCGCATTGTAGGCGGGGATAACGGCGCTGATTTTTGGAACTGGCATGGGAATCTCCTGACCGTTATCGCGGACAGAAACAGTGACAATGAATTCGCTATCCCCAACGGGCAAAAACACGAACAAAGACATAAGTAAACATCAGTAGTCCAGCGCTACTGGCGATCCAGGGACGCAGGACACGGGGTGACAGACGCAACATGGGACGAGGTGTCGGACGGTAGTATCCAACCAGATTAATATATGCCGCCGCTAATCCTGCGATCATATATGTGGGAGGGACATAGCAGCGTGAAAGGGAGTACATTCCCATACACCATTCCGCAATAATTGCTGCAATATAGGGGAGCAAACGCTTTAGTTCAGGATCGGTGATCTGAAAGTTATGTCGTTTGATCAGATAGATCGTGAATGCCGGAAGAAAGAAGCAGCCCATGAACAGCGTACCGCCAAAGAATCCGAGTTCCACAAATGAGTGGACGAAGGAGTTATGAGCGACATGATCTCCCAGGCTCTGATAGGTTCCTTCACCGATTCCAAAGAAAAATTTGCTGCCGCGGATTGCACTTAGTCCCTCTGCCCAAAGCTGAATACGCTGCTGTCCGGTTCCGGAGGAAAGGTTCATGTTTCCTGCCCGTCCGAGGGCTACTGGAGCGGCCATGATTCCCATGATGCCGATCGGG
>DATMFC010000464.1:0-18084 GCA_035556335.1 Planctomicrobium sp.
GGATTGACGTCTTCATCGGGGAGATAGGAATTGACCTGGGTGAAGGTCAAATAGCCTTGCTCTTGCCCGAGTTCGGTCAGTTCCTGAAGTTGTTCGTTCAATCGATGCATCGGTATGGTCTCCGCAACTTAGAAAGTTTCAGGCTATGGAAAATCCAGAGACTGGAAGTTTCAAAGTGTTGCTCTGTTTGCTCGTTTTCTGTGAAATTCGGCAGCTTGTTCTAACAATGCTTCTTGCGCGGCGTCGTCGAGTCGTCCCGGCCCTGTCCCCTGCAATGTCAGCTGTTCGGTGATGAATGAGTTGTTCCGTTCTTCTTCGCACCAGCTCAATCGTTCGAGCGACTGTTTGACGAAGTTCGGGCAACCATCATCATCGAATCCACTATCATTCACTTTCGTCGCGAGACCTTTCGCGATGACCTGTTCGTCGATCCAGACGACCAGATTTTTGAGTTCCGGGTCTTCCACCCGGGCCAGCAATCCTGCCAGACTCAATTCCCCTTGTTCTTCGGCTTCCCAGAGACAGAGATCCAGAATGGTTTGTAACACCGGATTCCTGAACGAGGAGTCGAACAATTTGCGTGAAACAAACGGAACACATCCGGGAACCCCCAGGACCTGTTCCAGCAAGTCGTATTCCACTCGCTCGACCGGAGAGAGTCGACCTTGAAAAATCCGTTGAATCTCCCGTGCCTGTTCGGTGCGGTCTCCCGTGGGTTTTACCGATCGGGAGGCCGGTTTTCCGTCCCGGCGAGCTTCTTTCAGTTGGTCTCTGACGGTCTCTTGCGAAACCTGCACCCGTTGTGCAAGATTTGCAATGAGCATCGACTCCCGCAGGCTTCCGGAAAGGTTCGGAACCTGTGCCAGAAGACGAATCATGTCTTCCAGAACCCACTGCCGTCCGGCGACGGAAGTGGTGCCGTGTTGAGTCAATGTGGCCCGAAGCTGGTAGTCCCAAGCTTCCGGGGCGTTTTGTGTGAGTTGACGAAACTCGTCTGAATTGTAGGCCGCGAGGAATTCGGCAGGGTCGAGTTTTTCCGGAAGAGTTAAAATCCGGAGTTCCACGTCCTGTGCCAGAAATCGCTCAACTGCTTTCCTGGCTGCGTTTTGCCCTGCGTCGTCACCGTCGAAAATCAGCACGACCTGTCTGGCGTAGCGTTTCAGGGCGGTGACGTGGGAATCGGTCAGAGCGGTTCCCAGTGTCGCGACGACGTTCTCAACACCATACTGATGACAGGTGATACAGTCGGTGTATCCCTCGACGACGATGGCCTGATCTGTCTTGCGAATCGCGTCGCGGGCATAGTCGATGCCGTAAAGTAAACGGCTCTTATGAAAGACAACGCTTTCTGGGCCGTTCCAGTATTTTGCTTCGTCGCTGCTTCCCGGCAGAATACGACCACCAAACGAGACCGGTTGTCCCCGTTCGTTGTGAATCGGAAACAGGACACGATTGACGAAGTTGTCGTAATGTCTCCCGTCCCGGTTTCCGATCAGCCTGGCCTCTGCCAGCAATTTGACGGGATATTTGGACTCGGCCCGTTTCAAGAGCCATGTCCAGTCGTCGGGATGGAATCCGAGTCGGTATTTCGAAACGATGTCGTCGTGAAAACCACGACTGGCAAGATACTCCCGGGCTTTCTCGGCGACAGGCAGTGTTTTCAAGGCATGATGAAACTCATTCTCTGCCCAGAGAAGAACTTCCAGTAATTTTGCCCGATTGGTCTCCTGATCGGGAGTCGACCGGGAAAGTGTTGTTGGAATAGGCAGATTTGCCCGACGAGCAAGCAGTTCCAGCGCTTCGGGGAAAGTGACTTTTTCACGCTCCATCAGGAAGGTGAAACAGTCTCCCCCGGTCTGGCACGACCAGCAGCGAAACGTCTGGCGATCTGGATAGACGTTTAATGACGGGTTGTTGTCTTCATGGAACGGACACAGGCCGACGTAATGGCGCCCTCCGTGCCTTGGCTGCAGTGAAATCGACTCTCCAATCAGGGAGACAAGGTCGGTCTGAGACCGGACCGCTTCTCGGAATTCCTGTGGGGTCGAATAGGACACGGAGAACCTGAATCAGAGGATGGAACGCAGCAGTCAGACGGATGTTGATCCCCAGACAATTGCAACAACCGTCACAAGTTGTCACATCGAATAGACTTTTTGACAAGTGGACAAGTGTTCTGATTGATGTCCAGTCTGTCAACATCGGACGGGGATGTGAAACTCTACACCCAATGCAAGCCCGGTCAAATTTTTCGAAGCGAGATACTGGAACTAATGATAGTCGCAACTGATTGACCGGAATGAACTTGAATTCTTTCCAAGACGTCCCGGATTCCCGGATGCATCAGACTCCTACAATCGTTTTCACTGGACAGGATGTTCCAATTTCTCATGAAGAGGAGAGGCGCCAAAAGAGAACTGGACAGTTGGTTTTCAAGACTTTTGGTGGCTTGTCCAGACAGAGTTGTGAACTGAGTGGCATGCTCATGTCGCCTCAGCAGCATGAGCATGTCGAATTCAGGTGGGGTGCCGATTCATGGTCACCCTGCGAATCTGCTCACTTCGGCAGGGAGTGTTCCAGCCATTCGAAGGCGCGTCTCTGTGATTCCGGGGAGAAGAGATGCCCTTCATGGTGATTGAAGAGTCCTTGTTGGGGAGGGAGTCCGTAGAGTTTTGTGACATGCTGTCCCGCTTCAATGTAAGGCCATGAACGGTCTCCATCGGCACAGCCTGAGCCGGTTTCTCCTCCCAGTACCAGAAAAGGGCGAGGGGCGATCAGCGCCACCAGTTCGTGATGATTACGGGGAAAGTCTGGTTCTTTTACTGCTGGCCCGAGATACCACGGCGCTTCCCAGTTGGTGGAATGGAGTCCGATTCCTCCTTCACTGGCGACTCCGGCCTGAATTCGATCATCAAAAGCGATCAAGTAGAGTGCTTCCTTCCCTCCGAGGGAATGACCAATTGTCCCGACTCTCTGAGGATCCACATCTGGAAACGTGAGCAGCAGGTCGACGGCCCGAATTCCGTCCGACAGCATTGTCGCCATCCCCAGACTTTGAGGGTTCCTTTTCTTCGCGGCTGCCACTGACTTCAGGTAACTCGACTCTTCCCACAGGAAATTGGCGGGGCAGATCACGACAAATCCCCGTTGGGCGAGTTTCAGACCGGTGTCTCTTCCTGGTTTGGTCGTTCCGAGTCCGACCATTGAGCGACTGGTGTCCGGAGTTGTTCCATGAAAGACCACAAGAGCCGGTCTTTTTGCTGCCGTGGTTTCCTTGGGGCGAAGCACATAAGCCTGAACACGCCGGCCATCTTCCACGTTGTATTCCACCAGTTCCCGTGTCACGGTTTCCAGAACATCGGTTTGAATGCTCTTGAGATCAAACGTGGCGGGGCGGGAAGGGAGAGGTCCTAAAAAATCGGCCCAGGATTGTTTCAGTTCAGCACGAACCGGCTTCCATTCCTCCAGTGTTGTGATGTGAGAGCCATCTGTTTTTTCTAACAACGGACGAAGAGGAGGTGACGGGGCAGGGACCATCTGAGGAGGAGTGATGATCTCCTGAAACCAGGCGGAGTCTTCTCCTTGAACAACAGAGTTCGTAGCGAAAACTGCTGTCAGCAGGAGCAGTGGTAGAAACGGTGTCATCCCGGAAAAACGAGTCATCCATTCACTTTCTGCAGAGTCAGAAGATCGAGATTCGCAGCCCTGAAATGCATCACAGGGATGAACATAACAAAACAGGGGGATTCTTTCACATCGAAAGAATCCCCCTGTCCGGGGCTTTTGCCTGTTTCAAGATGGGCCATTTCCGGGAGGGCGAAGCTCCTGCTGAGCCGCATGAAAGCTCATGGTTTGCGGCTCGGCGGGAGCCTCGCCCTCCAGAGCTATTTTCTATAAAGCGAAAGCCCTGTCCTCCTGTCTAAGCCGTGATGCGGCACTACCCGATGTGTTTGTCGAGCAGTTGGGCAATGCGGTCTTGTGGTTGCAGACCCAGGATCCGGTCGACCGGTTTGCCGTCTTTGAAGACGATCAGGGTCGGGATACTGTTGATCTGATAATTGATTGCGGCCTGACGATTGTCATCGGTGTTCAACTTGCCGATTTTCACCTTTCCGGCGTATTTCTCGGCGAGTGCTTCGATGGTGGGGGTCAGCATTTTGCAGGGACCGCACCAGGGAGCCCAGAAGTCGACCAGCACGGGCTCACTGCTGGAGAGAACATCGTCCTGAAAGGTTGCGTCACTGAATTCCTGAAGGTTCCCAGCCATAACTCTGATCCTCAATTCGCTCTCTGAAAGTACTGAATCTGCTTGTTTTGATTCGGCGTTACTTTGGAAGTCGTCCAAACGCTGAAAATTATAGGGTTACATTCCGGGTGTCAACGTGAATGCCACTTCGATTAAGACTGCAAGTGCTTGTGAATCGGCAGGTTAAATCTCACTTGATCTGACTGGACACTTTGGAAATAGAGCAGATTGCTCTACCGGGGGCAGGTGTTTGGTGCGTTTCGGTACGCGAAAGCCTCACTTTTCCCTTGTTCCGCGTTTTCCGTTCTTTCCGTGGTTCCTCAAAATCCTCCGTCAGTAACGAATGACCTTCCGCAACACCGACCAGGCGAGGATTGCCAGAATGACATTCCCGGTCCACATCGACCATGAGGGATCGAGTGATCCCCGTTTACATTGAGTGGTCAACCCGAGGACCAGCGGATAGTACCCCGCCACAATGGGAACAAAGCAGAGGAGGAAACTGGTGAGTGCCTGGCTTTTCCCGAATCGCATTGCAAACGGGGTTCCCAGCAAGGCGAAGAAGAAGCAACTGCAGGACAAGGCGTAACGGGAATGCATTTCGGTGTTCAGTCGATTGGCCCAGCCTTGTCTCTGGCCAATTTCCTGGAGTCGGGTGCCGCAATTGGAGGCGATTCTGGGAAAATCGGCCGTGGTGAGGGCGAAGCAGGCATGCATCAGGGCATACTGCCGGTTGATGTCCCGTTCCAGTTCGATCTCCTGAAGTTCCTGACGCATCACTTCAATGGGGAGTTGCTGTGCTTTGGGTTTCCTGCCGGCCTGATTCCATCGCAGTTGTTCCGGCATTTCGTCGAATCGGCCTCGGAACTGGCCAGGGATGTCGATCCACCCGTTGACGGCCCGAATGTTGACCAGATGTTCTTTGACATTCAGATCAATTTCCGCCGACTCTGCTTGAAGTGTGCAGATTTTTTGCCCTTTTGTGTATCGGAACGTGGGACGCAGCAATTGCTGCCCATCCACGCCTTCCACAGTCACCAGTAATCCGCGGCGCGAGTCGCTGAAGTGGTGTTCGGTCCGTAATCGACTGAGAAAGATGTCTTCCATGAAGGAGACAATATGTTGTTCAATTTTCCCCATTGACCAGGGAATCACCTGATCGGTCAGCAGGAGCGAACAGACACTCAGGACCCCTCCCAGAAACAGTGCCGGAAGCATCAGTGAGAAGGGATGAATGCCGGCGGCTTTTGCGGCTGTCATCTCCTGATCCCCCGCCAGTCGCCCGTAAACGACGCTGACGGTCAATAATAATGCGGCCGGAATGGTGAACGGCAGCATGCTGGGGACGACATAGGGAATAATGGTCAACGCTTGAATGGCATCAAGGCCACTGGCGGTCGCCTGTTGAAAAATTCCGACGAAGACCAGCAGAACCGTGATACAGGTCAGCACAAACGCGAACGTTCTCGCGATTTCACGAAGCAGGTAACGCTGTAATAACGGAATGGAAGACCACATCACGTTCGGGACCGCGAAAAATGAGTTGATGGATGAGAGTGCGTCAGGAAATTCAAAATTCGAAGCACGAAATTCAAAACAAGTTCAAAATCAAAAATTCAAACCGGACAAACAAATTCCGCAACCTTCTGGGAGTTATCGAATAAATCCACCACACGGGTCAAGACGGGACTTTGCGCCAGAATTTTTTGAGATGCCGGCAACTCCCGATCAACAACTCAATACAGCTAAATGAGTTGATGAAATTGGGAAGGTGGCGGGAAAATCGGTTCGGAACAGTGTTCTCTGGTCGTTCATCCAGATAAAATCAAAAAACACTCAAGTTTCCTGTTCGGAGCGTCTTCATCCTGTCTTTCAGATCAAAAGCGCAAGAGATCTGTAAATCCAGGGAGAGGCGTCCTGCCTGATTGCACACCACTGATAGAAGTCTGTCTGAGGCTCTTGCATTCCTGTTGAGGGAGTGTCAGGGGATTCTCCTTCTCTCCAATGGACCGAGCTCTTTCTGAACGGGTATCGAATCGATTGACTGACCCAAGGCGCAGCAGCAATGTTGCGTTGGTAGATGGAACCCCAGGTAACGATGTCTTCTTTTTCAAAAATTGCTTGTCCGCATTGCAATAAAACGTTGAAAGTTCCCGAGGAACTGGCTGGCAAAACCCGAACGTGCCCCTATTGCCGAGGGAACGTCAAAATTCCGGGTGTGAATCCCTCTTCCAGTGGAATGGGCTTTCCCAGCTTCACAGAGGCCCCCATCGGGGAAGCGATAGAGACTTCTCCTTCGTCTGCGATCGCAGGAAAGTCTTCATCAGAGAGCGCTTCCAGCAGTTTTCTGGAAGCCGATTCTGCGTCCAGTGACGTCAGCTTGTTTGTGACCGGGATCATGGCGGTCATCGGGACGGTCGTTACTTTTGCCATCATGTTCCCGCTTCGGGGATTTCTGCTGGGGCAACTCTTCTGGGACCGGGGAGCGATTCCGTATTACCTGACGTTTGTCTTCTTTTGGGCCATGGCGATTCTGTTGTTGAAATGGCTGCATCTGAAACGCCAGAAAGAATCGATGTTGCTGGACGTTTTGCCGACAGAGATTTCCGAGGAGATCAATCAGAAGTCGCTCGACAAGTTCGTCCGCCATATCAAGGAACTGCCGGGGTCGTCTTCAAAGAGCTTTCTGATCAACCGCGTGATGCGTGGGATCGAACATTTCCGTGTCCGTAAAAGTGCTGCGGAAACGGTGACGATGATGGAATCGCAATCGGCGATTGACGCCAACAACGTTGCAGGGAGTTATTCTCACGTCAAGGTGTTTCTCTGGTCCTTGCCGATCCTGGGGTTTATCGGGACCGTTCTGGGGTTGAGCGTGGCTGTTGCCAGTCTGGCGACCAGCCTTGCTGCTGCTTCGGACATGGGAGCACTCAAAGGAGCGATGAACTCCGTCTTCGACGGTCTGGGAACTGCGTTCGATACGACGCTGCTCGCGCTGGTGATGAGTATCATCGTCAAAATTCCGACCTCCGCCTTGCAGAAGAGTGAAGAAGACCTCATCTCGACGGTGGATGAATACTGTAACGAAAACTTCCTTCGCCGTCTGAATGACGGGCGTGACGGAGGGGCCGAACGGGGGGCGTCCGGCGGAAGTTCCTCTGCGTTTCGTGAAGCCGTCGAAGCCGCGATGCAGGTGCATCATGGTGAACTGGAGAAATGGCTTTCCAAGCTCGATTCTCTCGGCGGAAAAATGACGACTCAAATGGCAGAGAACTGGGAGAAAGTAGCGGTTCGCTTCCAGAAGCAGCAGAGAGACTACGCTGCCCAGTTGTATGAACAGCAGGTTGAGCAGCAACAGCAGTTGCAGGCTCAACTGCAGGTGCAGCAGGAAGAACAACAGGCTCAGCTGCACGCCCAGTTACATCACATGGCCGAGGCGGCTGCAGGAATTCAATCGGTCCTCTCGACCGTGGCGGATCAGACCGGGAAAATGCAGACCGACGTGAACGGTTCCTTCGGGGCGGCCCAGACGATTCTTCAGGAACGTTTCAAAGGGCTGGAGCAGGGGCTCGGCAGTCTCAACAATGTGTTGGTCAAACTGGGAGAGCAGAGCATCGTCATCCAACAGGTTCCGGAAAATGGGGCTCCCGCCAAAGGCAAGAAAAAAGGCTGGTTCGGCTCTCGTCGCTGGTAATTGCAGGTTCTGGTCTGATTGCCGGTTCGATTTGATGTTTCTCTGGGTTCGTCATGCTGGAGTTGGGGTTTTATGGCAGTGAAACGGCAGAAGGAGGAAGACGATGTCTCTCTCTTTCCGTTTATGGACATTATCACCACAGTTGTCGGGATCCTGACCCTGATGATTGCCACTGTTGCCATGGAACAGATGGACAGTCAGGATGTGGCGTTGATTGAAGCATATGAAAATACAACGAAAGCCATCGAAGAAGAGCAGAAACGTCAGAAGGAACTTCAGAAACTGATCGACGAGCGGATTGGTCCTGCGGCCGCGCTCACTCGGCTTCAGACGGAAGCGACTGATCGGGAAATCCAGGCATTGATCAAGCAAATGGAAGCTGCTCAGGCGGAACTGGATAAACTAAAAGAAGTGAAAATTACCGTGCCGATGCTCGATCCGTCAAAACGGGAGACGGTGAGTTCGATGCAGGCTCAGGCCAAGGAACTGGCCGAGCAGATCGCTCAACTGGAGAAAGATATCTCCGGCCGGAAAGACGCTCCACCGGCGAATGTTTCGATTCTCCCAAGTGGGTCAGGTTTGAACTTCACCCCGCACTTTATCGAATGTCAGGATGGAGCTGTGGTTCTACATGACCTCAATCCTCCCAAAACGATTCGTGCGGCTGACATTGCGAAAGATAAGGATTTCCTCGGGGTTCTGGAAAAGGCGGCAAACAATATTTCCAACACCGTTGTGTTTTTGATTCGAAGTGACGGGCTGAGTACATATAACGCTGCGAGAAAGTTTTGTACCGACCGGGAGATTCCGAATGGACGCCTCCCGGTTGTCGGAGCCGGAAAAATCGATCTGAGTTACTTTACTCAAAAAGCAGGCGCCGCAGACAAGAAGTAGGCGACGTTCAGTCATATTCGTTATTGAAAAGAATTCAGCCCGCAGAAATTAAGGTCACAGTGAAATGAAGCCGCGTCCCAAACCACTCGGTGATGACCTCGATCTGGATGCTCTGATGGACGCCATGACCAACGTGGTGGGCGTGTTGGTGCTGGTGTTGTTAATGACGCAGTTAAACGTGCAGGAAGCCGTCCGTCATATCATCTCAAACTCGACTGTGACTCAGACCGATCTGACAGAAGCTCAGAAGAAACTCGAAGAACTGACTCAAAAGAAAGAGACACTCAATAACCAGTTGGATGAGTTCAATATTGCTTCAGAACGGGAGCGACTGGCGCGTATGCAGGATACGCTGTCCGCAAGAAAGAAACTGCTGGAAGAACAGAAAAAGCAGCAGAACCAGTTCGCGATGAAGATTGAAGATGACAAGAAAAAAGCTGAGAAAAATGAGAAAGAGATCAAACTGAATGAGGAGCAACGGGAAAAGCTTGAGACCGAACTGACCGAAGCTCTGAAGAAGAAAGCGGATCTGCAGGCCCGACTTGATAAGACCCCTGTAAAACCGGCCCCGCCTCCGAAAGTGGTGAGTATCCCGAATCCCCGTCCGGCACCTGAAGGTGCAAAGCGTCTGTACATGGTGTGCGCGAATAATAAGTTGTATCCATTGAGCGTCGATGACATCCGTAAGGACTCGGAAGAAAAGTCCAAAGCGATCGTGGCTCGCTATCGCCTTCTGCAGGATCCGGCGCAAGGAATCGATCCTGAAAAGTTTGAGAACTATTTCACTAAACTTCCTCCCTCTCCGGATGAGTTTGTGGCGACTGAATACTTTGTTAACAATAAAACATGGCCCCGGATTAAGTTTGTTCCTAAGGAAAATAAAGGGGTCACCGTCGATCAATTAATGAATCCCCGGTCGACGATGCGACGTTTCTTTACGACGATCGATCCGAACAAGTTTTACGTCGTCTTTGATGTGTTGCCAGATAGCTATGATGTTTACTTGACGGCCCGTCAGGCCTTGATGCTTTCCGGGATTCAAGCGGGGTGGGAGCCACGACCGCAGGACTGGGTTTTTGAGACATCCGTTCCCAATATTCGATTAGGACCTCCTCCTCCACCACCGAAGAATCCCCCCGCTCCGACCCCTCCTGCAAAGCCGGGCAATGTGATCGACTAGGAACAGTGAAGATCATTGGATTCCCGAACCAGAAAGAGAAAATTCTTTACCGCTAAGACGCAAAGAACGCGAAGAAAATGCCCCCTTCGCGTTCTTTGCGTCTTTGCGGTAAGATCTTCTTCTTTGTTAAAAGAGAGGAAGGGGTGGGGTGAAAATGCGAGAGTCGACCTGAGAGCAGTCTACTCATCGTGTGTCTTCGCCTTGCGAGTTTCGCTATTGAAACAGCTAATGTCTGTTTGACACCACGTCATCGTTTATTGACCTCAATGCAATCGATAAGAAAGTTACCCTATGAACCGTGCGCTGGTTGCCTGTGTTGTCGGAATGTTTGCTGTCAGTTGTGTCATCTCTTCCAGTGCAGCACTCTCTGCTGCTGAACCGACGCCGATTCCGCTCTGGCCGGAAGGGGCTCCGGGGGCATTGGGGACTGACGCCAAAGATATTCCGGAACTTTGTTTTTATCCGGCTGACCCTGCGATCGCGACAGGAGCCTGTGTTGAGGTTCTTCCCGGAGGAGGATACGGTCATCTGGCGATGGATCATGAAGGGAAGCAGGTTGCCGAATGGTTCAACTCCTTCGGTGTTTCTGCCGCTGTCGTTTCTTATCGGCTTGGCCCCAAGTATCGTCATCCCGCTCCGCTTCAGGATGCGCAGCGTGGTATCCGTTACCTGCGAGCCAATGCGAAGGAATTGAAGATTGACCCCAATCGGATCGGTGTGATGGGGTTCTCCGCCGGAGGGCATCTGGCATCAACCGTCTCGACTCACTTTGATGCCGGGGATGCTTCCAGCAGTGATCCGGTGGCACAGCAAAGCAGCCGTCCCGATTTCAGTATTCTGTGCTACCCGGTGATCAGTCTGAAATCCAGTTTTACGCATGGCGGATCGAAGAGAAATCTGCTGGGAGAGAATCCTCCACAGGAACTGGTCGATTCGTTGTCCAATGAAACACGCGTGACGAAAGAAACTCCGCCGACCTTTATTTTTCACACGACTGAAGATAAGGGAGTTCCGGTTCAGAATGCGCTGGTCTACTACGAAGCCTGTGTTAAGAACGGAGTGCCCGTGGAACTGCATGTGTACCAGAACGGGAAACATGGCGTCGGTCTGGCACAGAAAGATCCTGTTCTCACCACCTGGAAAGAACGTCTGGCCGACTGGATCAAAGTGAATAATTTCCTGAAAACGAATTGATAAGTGCTATTTGTTTTGTTGCTGAATTCTGCGTGGTTCGCAATGATGTGACACCACGCAACATTCCCCGCCCCCACCTGCAGACTTCCTGGCTCGAAATGGATTTGCACGGTCACCGAGGAGACATTGATGCAGTTGAATTGTCTAAAAGCGTTACTGATTCTCATTGGATTGGTCCCCCTTTCCTGGGGACAGGCCGTCATGGCTCAAACTGTGGTGGAACCGACTCCACAGTGGATCTGGTTTGGGGATTCCCAGCCGGACTCGACGATCTATCTTCGCAAATCGTTTGACGTGACCGGCAAATTTTCGATCGCCCAGATTGCCGCCAGTGTTGACGATGAGTGTGTCGTGTTCCTGAACGGTCAACAGGTCCTTAAAAGCCAGGGGTGGCAGCAGTTTGAAAACGCTGACGTCACGAAGCAGCTCAATGGGGGCAAAAACGTGATCGCCATTCAGGCGAAAAATGGCTCTGGTGCTGCCGGAGCATTGGCGGTATTGAGAATCATTCACGAAGGAACTGACGCTGTCGATGTTGTCACGGATACCACCTGGGTGGGATCGGCGGAGTCCGCTTCCGGATGGGAGCAATCTGGCTTTGATGACAGCACATGGCAGCCGGTGGCCAGTCGGGGAGATCTGGGTGCTTCAGGATTACCATGGTCGAAGAATATCAATGCAAAAACGCTGAAAAAGGCCTTGAGCACCGGGCAGGAGGATGAATTCCTGCCGGTCGTTGCCGAACATGTGCAACTTCCGGAAGGCTTCATTGCCGAAGTCTTGTTCGAAGTTCCCAAAAGCATGGGCTCCTGGGTCTCCTTATCGCTCGATCCGCAGGGACGCCTGATTGCGTCGGATCAGGGAGGGGCCGGTCTGTTCCTCATCGTTCCCGGCACAGAGAATCAACCGACAACGGTTCAAAAACTGCCTGTTCAGTTGAGTGGTTTTCAGGGTCTGCATTGGGCTTTTGGAGCCTTGTACGGCATGATCAACGGGGGCCCGAACAATGGATTACACCGACTCACCGATTCTGATGGAGACGGACTTGTCGATACCAGCGAGTTCCTGATTCCGATCCAAGGGGCAGGGGAACATGGACCCCATGCGGTGATTCCCTCACCGGATGGAAAGTCTCTTTACATCTGTGCGGGGAACCATACCAAACTGCCTGAAGGAATTACCGGAAGTTTGATTCCGCAGAACTGGGACGAAGATATGATTCTTCCCCGTCGCTGGGATGCAAATGGACACGCGGCCGGAATTCTCGCTCCCGGGGGATGGATTATGAAAATTGATCCGGAAGGGAAGACCCGTGAAGTCGTCAGTATGGGGTATCGAAATCAGTACGACATTGCGTTCAATGCTGATGGCGAACTTTTCACCTACGACTCCGACATGGAATGGGATTTCGGTTCCCCCTGGTATCGTCCAACCCGAGTGAATCATGCCACCAGCGGCAGTGAATTTGGCTGGCGCAGCGGCACCGGAAACTGGCCGGCGTACTACGAAGATTCCTTGCCGGAAACGATTGATATCGGCCCCGGTTCTCCTGTGGGAGTAACGTTCGGGTACGGAACGAAATTCCCTGCAAAGTACCAGAAAGCACTCTATCTGCTCGACTGGACCTATAGCACTATTTATGCGATTCACCTGACACCGAAAGGATCGACCTATGCAGCGACTCGTGAAGAGTTTGCTGTTGGTCAGCCGATGCAGGTGACAGATGCCGTCGTCGGACCGGATGGCGCGTTGTACTACACCGCCGGAGGACGAGGAACGCAATCGTCATTGTATCGAATTCGTTACGTCGGCACGGAATCGACAGAATCAGTCGATGCACGTGATTCGCGCGAAGCAGCCCCCCGTGCGGAACGTCATCGTCTGGAAGCGATGCATGGTCATGCTGGGGGAGACCTGGACTTCATCTTCAGTAAGCTCAGTTCTGAAGATCGATTCCTGCGTTATGCCGCACGCATTGCATTGGAATGGCAGCCGATCGACAGCTGGAAAGCACGAGCATTGAAAGGGGAGTCGCTGTCTCCTCTGGGGCATATCTACGCGATCATTGCTCTGGCTCGACAAGGCTCGGCTGAAGATCAATCTGCTGCTCTCAAGGCTCTGGATATGATCGACTACGCATCTGCTGATGAAACCACTCGCATTGCCCTGTTACGGGCGTATGAGTTGGTGTTCATTCGCCTGGGCTTGCCGGAAGGAGAATGGAGAGAAAAACTCCTTGCAAAGTTTGACAGCTGGTATCCATCAACAACAGACGCGACGAATGCGGAACTGTGTCAGTTGCTGGTGTCGTTAAACTCTCCAACAGTTGTGGCGAAGACATTGAAACTGGTCCGGGAGTTGGGCCCTGAACCGATTCCGGAATGGGGACACCTTGTCGGGCGGAATGACCGGTTTGGTGGAACGGTCGGCAAACTGCTGGCGGACATGCCTCCGACTCGAGCGATTCACTATATCTTTGCTCTACGGAATCAAAAGGATCACTGGACTCTGGCCGAGCGGGAAGAATACTACAAATTCTTCATCGAAGCGGCGAAAAAACCCGGTGGAAACAGCTATACAAAATTCCTTGGACAGATGCGGGATGATGCGCTGTTGAACACTCCTCCTGCAGAACAGGCGGTGCTTCAGGAACTGACTTCCCTGTCACTGGTGGAAGCTCCTCCCAAAGTCAGTCCACCAAAAGGACCGGGACGGAAGTGGACCAGAGAAGAAGCTCTGGCCGTTCTGGAAGAGGCACCGACCCGACGCAATTTCAATCGGGGACGCGAACTCTACTTCGCCACATCTTGTGGGAAGTGTCATCGTCTGAATGGAGAAGGGGGAGCAATCGGCCCGGACTTGTCGACGGCCGGGAAGAAGTTCTCGATGAACGACCTGCTGGATGCCATCATTGAACCGAGCAAAGCGATTTCCGACCAGTACGCGTCGCATCAGGTAATCACCGCGGATGGCCAGGTCCTGCTGGGACGAGCCATGGAAGTGGGGGATGAGATCCATGTCTATACTCCCGATGCGGATGCTCCGCCGAAAGTGGTCGCGAAGAAAGACATCGAAGAAATGCAGCCGTCTCCGATCTCACAAATGCCGGTCGGACTGATCGAAACCCTGAATCCGGATGAACTCAAGGATCTCATCGCCTATCTCAAAACCGGTGCCGATCGGCGGGATAAGGTTTATCAGAAGTAGGGAACAGGATTCGAATTGATTTCAGGGTGAAGAGGCTTTGGCACCAGCCAGTCTCTTCACCTTTTTTTGTCCTCTGATTCTTGTGGCTTTCGTCACGAATCGAACGAATTTCACCAGTCATTCGATGAGGATTCAACTCAATTTCATTCGTATGATTCGTGAAATTCGTGGTTCCTCTTTCTGACCGGCCTCTGCACAGGCGGACTGCACCCGCAGAGCTTTCATTGTCGCGGATTTCTCACTTTCTTCATTTCTGACTTGATTGTAATCGGTTCATTTCTCACAGTGTTCCACCAGCGTCGCTCCCTTTTTCATAGGGTCATGAGAATTGCCTGCTGATTGATCGTGATTCGTCTTCGGAGAGTCGATCGGGCAGGTTCTGTCAGCGGTGATCATTCACACTCAATTCATTGGGGAACTGTGATGGCGTGGAAGCATCTGTTCGAACGCAAGACTCTGGAAATGCTCAGAGAGGAGATGAATTCCGAACAGAAACTTCACCGGGTGCTGGGAACCGTTTCTCTGACCTCTTTAGGAGTCGGAGGAATTATCGGTGCCGGGATTTTTGCGATGACCGGTCGTGTGGCGGCTTTTGACGCTGGTCCGGCGGTTGTGATTTCCTTTTTATTGGCCGGGATCGCCTGTGTTTTCGCGGCGATGTGTTACGCGGAATTCGCCTCACTCGCGCCGGTTGCCGGAAGCGCTTACACATACACTTATGCCACGCTGGGAGAGCTTCTCGCCTGGATTATCGGTTGGGATTTGATTCTGGAATATTCGATGGCGTGCGGAGTCGTGGCTTCGCACTGGTCGCATTATCTGAATGTGGCGCTGAAAACGATCTTCGGGATATCGATCCCGCCGTTTCTCATGACCGACCCGTTCACCCCGATGGTCGTTGATGGACAGGTGGTTCATGGATGGATGAACTTGCCTGCAATTCTGGTGATTTCCGTAATGACGATGATCCTCATTCGGGGAATTCGAGAGAGTGTGTTCGCCAATACGGTGCTGGTCATCGTGAAGGTTGCGGTGGTGTTACTGGTGATCGTCCTGGGGATTGGATACGTCAATACCGAGAACTGGACGAGTATCCCCGTGGAACAGCGGAACTATGTTGATCTCACTGATTACCTGAATCGCAATCCGGAGCGGGCGGCTCTCCTGTCCGAGGGGGTGAATTATCGCAACATGGACGGAGCGACGCTTCTGAAGGAACACCCTGAGTTCGCTGCCAGTTTATCAGAGGTGGAAGTGGCCCAGTTGAAGCGGATTCCTAACGAATCAAAAAAATGGGGAATGCTGGCGGTACTGGGAGTCAAGGACCTGCTGGAACCGCTGGATGAAATGATTCGCAGTCCATTTATTCCGTACGGATTCTCAGGGTTAATGGTCGGTGCGGCCATCGTCTTTTTCTCTTACATTGGATTCGATTCCATTTCGACTCATGCGGAAGAGGCAGTCCGTCCTCAGCGTGATGTTCCCCTGGCGATCATTGCATCACTCGTCATCTGCACGATCCTGTATATCCTTGTGTCCGGAGTGTTGAGCGGGATGGAACCCTATCATGGGATCGATCCTCAGGCGGCTGTTGCGGAAGCGTTCCGGCGTCAGGCCGTGACTCATGACAGTTGGCTGCTGAATTCCATCGCAGCGTTTCTGGCGGTTGGAGCACTCGCCGGATTGACGAGCGTGATTCTGGTAATGTTTCTCAGTCAATCACGGGTTTTTCTGGCGATGGCACGAGATGGGCTTCTTCCCCGATCCGTTTTTGGAGTCGTTCATGAGAAGTTTCGCACGCCTCATCGTTCCACGATTCTCACCGGAGTGGCCATCGCCTTGACGGCCGGATTCCTTCCGATCCGTATGCTGGAAGAAATGGTCAGTATCGGAACATTGATGGCATTCGTGCTGGTGTGTGGTTCGGTGATGATTTTGCGAATCCATCGTCCGGATTATCCTCGACCGTTCAGATGCCCGGCTCTGTTTATCGTCGCTCCACTGGGGATGATGGTCAACCTGACCCTGATGCTCTTCCTGCCGCTGGACACCTGGTACCGTCTGGCCGGCTGGCTGATGCTGGGGATTGTCATCTACTTCCTGTACGGTATTCGCCATAGCGTACTAAGAACCCGTTCGAAGCCGACGATCGTCGCGGAACAGTAGAGGTGCATGAGAAATCTTGCTTTACGTGACGCAGTGGATTTTTCTACCGCAAAGACGCGAAGGACGCAAAGAAATGTAAGAGATGTTTTGTGTCAATGCGTTGGTGTTGGATGACATTATGTTTTTACGGACGCCGAGCTGTTATGAGCAGATCCCGGGAAGAGATTGAGCAGGTTGCCAATGTCGCCGTGGATGCCATGCTTAAGGTGCATCGTGCATTGGGGCCGGGGTTGTTAGAAAACAGCATATCAGGCCTGTCTGGCACATGAACTCCGTTCCCGGGGAATTGATGTTCAGTGTGAATTGAAGTTGCCGGTTCGGTACAATGGCATCGAGGTTGAAGCTGGTTATCGTATTGATATGCTGATTGCAAACTGTGTTCTAATCGAGAATAAATCTCTTCAGAGTCTGCTGCCCGTTCATGAAGCCCAACTTCTGACGTACTTAAAGCTTTCAGGACATCGCTTGGGGTTTCTTGTTAACTGGAACGTCCAACTCATTAAACATGGAATAAAAAGGATCGTTTATAACCTTTGATATTCTCAGCTCTGGTTTTGCTGCCTCTCTTTTTTAACAAATCCGTCTTCTCTCTTAACGCAAAAGAAAGCTTCATTGCGAAGGACGCGAAGAAAACAGTCCTTCTTTGCGTCCTTCGCATCTTTGCGGTGAAAAATTTCTCTTCCTGTGTCGTACGGTTGGCCGTCTACTTCCCTTGTCGGGCGATTTTTCGCAGGATTTCGGCACCTTTCAGCAGGGTTTCATCCGGGGCGGCGTAGGAGATCCGGAAGTGAGTGTCTTCTTTGCTGAAGACATTGCCGGGGATGATGAGAAGCTGGTTTTCGATGGCACGATGAACGAACTCGGTGCCGGTTCCCCAGGGGGCTTTCGGGAACATATAGAAGGCTCCTTCGTCGCCGGTCAGGTCGAAGTCTTCGGCCAGTTCCTTGTGGAGAAAATCTCGTTTGCGTTTGTAGTCGGCAACACGGTCGCTGATATCCAGATTCCATGCGGTCACCGCGGCCCATTGCACCGGGTGCGGAGCGCAGACGAATGTGTATTGTTGCAGCTTGATCATTTGCTGCATGATCGCTTCCGGGCCGTGCGCCCACCCGACCCGCCAGCCAGTCATTGAGTGTGACTTGCTGAATCCATCGATCACAATTGTTTTATCATAATAGGTTGCAGCACTGACGAACTCTTCGTCGTAGCAGAACGAACGGTAAATCTCGTCACTTAATAATGCGATATCATGTTCCTTAGCAATTTCAGCAAGTCCCTGAACTTCCTCCTTGCTGGCAACATGACCGGTCGGATTGTTGGGGCTGTTGAGGATGATCAGTTTGGTCTTCTCGTTGATGGCCGCTTTGACCTGATCGAGAGGAATGCGAAAGTCTGGATAGGTCGGGATCAGGCGGACTTTCCCCCCGACCAGTGTCGTCAGGTGTGTGTACATGACGAAGTACGGGTCGAAGACGATCACTTCGTCGCCAGGATTGAGCAGGG
>DATMFC010000465.1:0-4813 GCA_035556335.1 Planctomicrobium sp.
ATGCGACCTCTTCAGGAATGCGGACTTCGGCCCGCCGACAGGCTTCTGCGACCTGCACTCCCCAGGAATCGAGCGGAACAAAGATTCCAATCGGCTTGGGAAGTTGCCGCAACCATCTGGCGAGAGCGGAGTCAAGGTCCCATTGCTGCCCGAAGGCCGGGTCTGGTCCCCCGGAGGAATCAAGCAGGGGAACCCATTTGGATGGATCGACCTTGTAGAGATTCACCTCATGCCCGGTCCTTTGAGCTGCTTGCCGAAACGCCTGTTCCCGTTGTGTCGAAAAGAGATGGTCGGGTGAGCCGACATAGGCAAACCGTCGCAGTCCCAGTTCGAGAAAATGGTCAACGGCCAGTTGCCCGATCTCGGTATTGTTGACGTTGACCCAATGAAACTGCGGAGACGGAAGTGCGGCTGAGATGTTGACCACCGGCCGCTTCCAGTTGGCAAGTGCCTGCCCCATGGGAACAGACGTGACAGAAGCAATCACTCCTTCCGGCCGATGACGACTTCGTCCCTGCAACGCTTCCGGTGTCGGAGTCAGTGAAGTGACGGACCACTGGGGTCGGGATTCAATAAAACGACGAATCCCCCGTAACGCACTCCGGTAGTACGCGAAGTTCTGCACAATCGCGAGTCCGATGTGATGTGCTTCGGTGCAGGTTCGTTTTGTTTTACGAGCCATGTTGTTGTATGGAGTTTGATCTGAAATTCTTCATCAGCAGAACCCTTCAAGTTTTTTGCGACTGTCGCCGCCGCCCGCTCAAAGTCTTGCGAGACATTGTTTCATCGTACATGATCAGGAAGTCTTCATGAAACAAGGAACGATATGTTGCACAGGGCTTTCGCTTTATTGAAAATGTCCCGGGAGGGCGAGGCTCCCGCCGAGCCGCAAACCATGGAAAGCGTCAACTTTCATGCGGCTCAGCAGGAGCTTCGCCCTCCCGAAAATTGCCCATCTTGAAACAAACAAAAGCCTTGACATGTCGCAAAGATTGAACTTCACTTTGATTGTCCTTCTGTTCGGCGGTTCGTCATTGCTGTTCGCAGAGGAGAAGAAAGAGAAACCGGTCCCGTTGAATCCGGAAGGGACCGTTCTTTTCGACAAAGGGAACCAGAAACTTCTTCTCAAGACAACGGTTTGTTTGCGCGACGGATTACTGGAGATGTTTCTTTGCCCGAAGCAGACCAAGGAACATGAATCGATTCTGTCGATTGACGCCCAGGCACAGGTGATTCATGCCGGATTGCTGGCGTTGGGAGCCAAACCGGGACGCCCTGTTCAGTTTCAGCCGAAGTACCAGCCTCCGACCGGTCAGAAGATTGAAATCCATGTCGTCTGGAAAGATGAGAAAGGGAAAACCCATCGAGCCAGGGCTCAGGACTGGATTCGACATGCCACGCATCGATACTTCGAAGCCCCGTTAGCGAGTCTTCCGGACGGCGTTTCTTTTCCCAAAAGGGCCGACCAGTTGATCTTTGACGACCTGAATCATCAATTAATTTTCTTTGGCCCTATGACAGAGGAACAACAAACCTCTTTTCTGAAACTGAGCGACAATGCCAACTATCAGAAAGCGGTTCGTATTTTGTTTGAGCAAGGACGCCCAAGGCAGATGGAAGCGGATTTCATCTTCGCGGGAAGCGGGTTTGCCAGGCTGACTAACGGGAAAGAAGCCTATATGGCGGATGCAGGGAGCCTGATCTGCGTCGCCAATTTCGGGGACGCCATGATCGATGTCAATCGGGAAAGCACCGCCAGCAACGATTCCGGTTTGCTGTTTGAGCCGTGGACGGAACGAGTCCCTCCCTTGAATACCGAAGTCATCGTTGAGTTGACTCCGGTGAAGGAGAAAGAGTCTCCTCCGTAACCTGAATATGGGAGAAACCACGAATCAAGCGAATCGGTCGAATCAATTCCTGATCGTTCACTGATCGAAGGATTCGTGAAATTCGTCTGATTCGTGGTTCTTTTTGCTGAAACGGTTCCCTACTCGATCGTCAGTAACAAATCTCCGGTGGAGACCTGGGTTCCGGCTTTCATCAGAAGCTGGCCGATGGTGCCGTCCCGATCGGCGTTGAGTGTCGTCTGCATTTTCATGGCTTCGACGACAAGAAGTTTTTGTCCCTTTTTGATCTTGTCCCCCGCCTGAACCGCCACGCTGACCACCATTCCCGGCATGCTTGCAGCAATATGGCTGGGATTTTGCGGATCGGCTTTGATGTTCTTTTCGACTGTGGATTCCACCGACCGGTCGTCAATGGTAACGTCTCGCGGCTGGCCGTTCAGTTCGAAGAAGACGGTTCGTGTTCCGTCCGGATGTGGGCTGCCGGTGGTGAGGTATTTGATGAACAGGGTTTTCCCCGGTTCAATGTCCGCGGCGAATTCTTCTCCTGCCTGCATTCCAAAGAAGAACGCTGGAGTTGGGAGAACACTGGTATCCCCATATTCTTTGACGTGATGGGCGTAATCCTTGAAGACACCGGGGTACATCACCCAACTGAGTATTTCACGCTGTGACGGTTCGCGTCCCAGGATAGAGACGAGTTTGTCTGAGGCTTCTTTGAAGTCGATGGGGGGGAGTGTTTCTCCAGGGCGACCGACGAATGGTTCGCGATCTTTGAGGATCCGTTTCTGAACCGCTTCTGGGAATCCGTCGGCTGGCTGCCCCATGGCTCCGCCGAGCAGATCGATCACCGATTCCGGGAAGGCAAGTTCACGGTCACTGTTCATCAGATCGTCTGGAGTCAGCTCATTGGCGACCATGAACAGAGCCATGTCTCCCACCGCCTTCGAGGTGGGGGTCACTTTGACGATGTCTCCGAATAACCGATTCACATCGGCGTAAGACTGACAGATGTCGCTCCACCTGTCGGCCATTCCGAGTGCCCGGGCCTGTTCGAACAGATTGGTATACTGTCCCCCCGGCATTTCATGGTTGTAAAGATCGGCAGTCCCGGGAAGAACGACACTTTCGAACGGAAGATAAAACTCCCGAACCGCCCGCCAGTATTCCGCCATCTCATCCAGACGATGCGGATCCAGTTGTGTATCGCGTGGCTGATGATGCAGGGCTTCACTGAGTGTGTTCAGGTTCACTTGCGAAGTTCCCCCGGACATCGGAGCCATCGCGGCATCCACAACATCGACCCCAGCTTGAGATGCCAGCAACAACGACGCGGCCTGAATTCCGGCGGTGTCGTGCGTGTGGAAATGAATCGGCAGACCCACTTCCTGCTTCAGTGTGGAAACCAGCAGATGAGCTGCTTCCGGTTTGCAGAGTCCGGCCATGTCTTTGATGGCGAGGATATGCGCCCCGGCTTTTTCCAGCTCTTTCGCCAGGTCGACGTAATATTTCAGATTGTACTTCGTGCGATTCGGGTTCAGCAGGTCGCCGGAATAGCAGATGGCTGCTTCGCAGATTCCGCCCGATTCGATCACTGCTTCCATGGCGACTTTCATGTTGTCGGCCCAGTTCAGGGCATCGAAAACACGAAAGACATCATTCCCCGCGTCTGCCGCTTCTTTCACAAAAGCTTTAACGAGGTTGTCCGGGAAGTTGGAATACCCCACTGCGCTGGAGGCTCGCAACAGCATCTGAAAGAGGATGTTTGGGCACTTTTCCCGCATCTGAGTCAGGCGATCCCATGGACATTCCTTGAGGAACCGCATGGTGGTATCGAACGTGGCTCCTCCCCACATTTCAATGGAGAAGAGTTGCGGCAGCAGATACGAGTACCCTTCCACGATATTCAGCATATCGTGTGTCCGGAACCGGGTGGCATGCAGTGACTGGTGTGCGTCACGGAACGTGGTGTCCGTGATCATCAGTCGCTGTTGCTCTTTGATCCACTGGGAAAACTTTTCGGCACCCAGTTCTTTGAATTTGTCGCGTGATCCTTCCGGGCGCGGAGCGGTTCGATCGTACGCCGGGACTGGAGCCGGGGCACGTCGAATGGCGACCGGGCGTCCTTTGACCAGCGGGTTTCCATTGACGATCGTTTCGCCAATCGATTTCAGAATTCGGGTGGCCCGATCGTGTCGTGTCGGGAAATCAAAGAGTGAACTGGTGTCGTCGATGAACGTTGTTGTACAGCGCCCCGCCAGGAAGTCGGGGTGATTGAGCACGTTCAACAGGAACGGGATATTTGTCTTCACTCCCCGAACACGGAATTCCCGCAGACAGCGATCCATGCGGGTCGCGGCCTCTTCAAATCGGCGTCCCCGAGCCGTGACTTTCACCATCAGTGAGTCGTAGTACGGGTGGACGAACGCCCCGGAAAATGCGGTTCCGGCATCGAGTCTCACTCCCATTCCGCTGGCGGATCGATAGTGGGCAATTCGACCATAGTCGGGAACAAAGTTATTGGCAGGGTCTTCGGTGGTCACGCGGCATTGCAGTGCATATCCACTGACATGCACGCTTTCCTGTGAAGGAATGCCGATTTCCGGTTCATCCAGCCGCAGTCCCTGGGCGACATAGATTTGCGAACGAACGATGTCAATTCCGGTCACTTCTTCCGTGACCGTATGTTCAACCTGAATTCGGGGATTCACTTCAATGAAGTAGAATTTCTCCGTATCAGCATCGACGAGGAACTCGACCGTTCCGGCGTTGTAATAGTTGACCTGCTTGCCGATCTTGACTGCCGCGGCACAGATTTCATCTCGAACCGATTCCGACAGATTGACTGCCGGAGCGATTTCGACCACTTTCTGATGCCGTCGCTGAACCGAGCAATCCCGTTCAAACAGGTGGACGAGGTTGCCATGCTGATCACCGAGCAATTGCACTTCGATGTGCTTGGCGCGCTG
>DATMFC010000466.1:0-8591 GCA_035556335.1 Planctomicrobium sp.
GCACGCAACCCGTGCTGCTGTTGAAGAAGGAATTCTTCCCGGCGGTGGTGTGGCATTGCTCCGTTCGATCAAAGCGATTCAGGCGGTCAAAGCCAAGGGTGACGAGCAGATCGGTGTCGAAATCATTATTCGTGCACTGGAAGCTCCCATCCGTCAGATCACCGGTAACGCAGGTGAAGATGGTTCGGTCATCGCTGACGAAGTGAAGAATCAGGAAGATGTCAATCACGGCTACAATGCCGCGACTGGCAAGTACGTCGACATGTACAAAGCAGGGGTGATTGACCCGGCAAAGGTTGTGAAGAGCGCTCTTCGCAATGCCGCGTCCATCGCCGGCCTGATGTTGACGACTCAGGTACTGATTACGAATTCCGATAAGGATTCGAAGAAATCAGAAGGTGCCGTTCGATAACGGCGGTTGGTAATCAGCAGACGTTGACAAGCCGCCGGACTGTTCCGGCGGCTTGTTGTCTATAGAGGAAAATCCTAAATACTAAATTCTAATAACCAGAATAATTTCCCATGGTGAATGCTTGGTTCTTAGTATTTAGTTTTTAGGATTTAATAACATTAGATGTCGACAATGGCTTCCAAACGTGATTACTACGAAGTTCTTGAAGTGACCCGGACGGCGACGTCCGACCAGATCAAGAAGTCGTATAAAAAACTCGTCATTAAATATCACCCCGACCGGAACAAAGGGGATGACGAGGCCGTTCAGAAATTCAAAGAGTGCGCCGAAGCCTACGACGTTCTCAGTGATGACGATAAGCGACGTCGGTATGATCAGTTTGGACATGCCGGAGTCAACGGCGGCGCTCGCGGAGGTGCCGGATTCAACGACCTGAACGATATCTTCGATGCCTTCGGCAGTATGTTCGAAGGTTTCGGAATGGGAGGGGGACGGGGACGTCGCGGTGGTCCGGCGCGTGGTCCTGATCTTCAGGTCAGCGTCACACTCGATCTTCGTGAAGCGGCAACCGGCTGCAAGAAGGAAGTGAACGTTCATCGTCACAAAGCCTGCGGGACCTGCAGCGGCTCTGGGGCGGCGCCCGGCTCGAAACCGGAAACCTGTGAATACTGCGGCGGACATGGACAGGTCGTTCAGGCACAAGGTTTTTTCCGCGTACAACAAACCTGCCCTGCCTGTCGTGGCTCCGGCAAAGTGGTTCGCAATAAATGCGATGACTGTCAGGGAAGCGGCCTGCTCGGCGAAGTCGTCAAACGAACGGTGACCATTCCGGCAGGAATCGATAACGGCCAGTCCCTTTGCCTGCGAGGGGAAGGGGAAGCCGGCCCGAACGGGGGACCGTCGGGGGATCTTTACATCGAAGTTCGGGTGAAAGATCACCCGTTGTTTCATCGTGAAGGCTCCCATCTGTTATGTCAGGTCCCGATTTCCTATTCGCAGGCAGCACTCGGAGCGAAAGTTGAAATTCCACTCCTTCTCGGAAAACATGAATTGCAGATTCCTCCCGGCACCCAGCCTGGCGAGGTCTTCGAGATTCGCGGAAAAGGGATGCCCGATCCAAGAGGACGCCCCGCTGGTGATCTGCACGTCGAAATTGAAGTGGTCGTTCCGAAGAAATTGAGCGACGAACATGAAGAACTGTTACGCAAACTGGCTGAGTATGAGAAAGTGGAGGTTCATCCTCATCAGAAAAGCTGGTTCGAGAAGTTAAAGGACTTTGTCACAGGAAGTGTGGCTGACGAGTAAGCAGCCTGTTTCAGAACGTCGACAAAACCCAACAGAGACATTGCTCCCATGACATCAGATGACATGAATTCAGTAGACCCTCTTCCTTCCGATCCGACACAGGAATCTCCAATCGAGGCCGCAGCGGCTGAAGAAGTGCTTCCCATTGATCCTGTCGTGCAGTTGACGGCAGAACGAGATGAACTGCGTGATCTGCTTCTTCGCACCCGGGCGGAGATGGACAATATCCGGAAACGGATGAATCGGGAACGTGACGAAGAACGTCGCTATGCTTCCCTGCCCGTCGTACAGCAGTTCCTTCCGGCTTTTGACAACCTGCAACGGGCTGTCGCCGCCGGAGAACAGGATCACAATGCCGCATCTCTCGTGCAGGGAGTCCAGATGGTTCTGTCCCAGTTCGAAGAAGCACTGGGACAGGTCGGAGTGACTGTGATCCCTGCCCTTGGTCTGCCGTTTGATCCAAACGTGCATCAGGCTCTGCAGCAATTCCCGACGTCAGAGCATCCCCCGATGACCGTGTTACAGGAACTCCAGAAAGGATTTCTCATCCACGACCGGGTGATTCGCCCGAGTCAGGTGATTGTCTCCTGTGCCCCCCCCGAGGCATAATCATCTGGAGAGAAAGGTCCGTTCTCTCGTTGATCAAAACATTCTAACCCGGATGATTCACACTTGTAGGGTGGGTCGAGCCAACATGATGGCGTGGTGGGTCTTCAGTCGCAGGATTCACTTCCAAACAACACAGACCACCGCAAGCACAATCGGCCGTTGGCGACGACCCACCTTCACGTTGCGCGACTTTGACCCACCCTACCATGAATCATTCGGGGTATTCGTCTCCCGAGTAACAAAGCACACTGTTTATCAGAAGTTCCTGTCATGCCGACTTATGATTATGAATGCAAGACGTGCCAGCACACCTGGGAAGCATTCCAGTCGATCAAGGCCCCTGCAATCAAGAAATGCCCGGAATGCGGCAAGAATACCGCTCGACGGGTGATCGGCCCCGGCGCCGGGATTATCTTCAAAGGGACCGGGTTCTACATCACCGATTATCGCAGCGATTCCTACAAGAAAGCGGCTGCAGCTGATTCCACCTCGTCCTCCTCTTCGGAAGGAAGCAAATCCGAGGGAGCCAAATCAGAAAGCGCGAAACCGAAAGCTTCAGAACCCAAACCATCCAGCAGCAAAAAGAAGAAGGCTGATTAAATCGGATGTTGAACCACGGAAACGTCGGAACAGGAATGAAGTAAACAGGTGGCGGAACCATACGAGGCCATGACCCACGCTTTGTTCTGTATGGTGACAGTTCAGGAGGGAGAACGATTGAACCGCAACCTCTTACGGCGGCGCCGCCCCGATTGCAAGCAATCGCGGCCACCCCTCCACTTCAGACGACGAATGTATACGAATTCGATCATTTCCGAGACGACAGCCTGCTCAACACAGCAGCGACTCACCTCTTGATTTCCGTGTTTTCCGTGGTTCCTCTGCATTTTCCGGGTGAGCACAAGGTTCACTCCTGCCCGGCGCGGACGGGGTCGACACTCCGCATACTGACGACTCGAATCAGAATGAGCCGTTCAACTCCACGGGTTAAGTCGGCACGAAAGAAGCGGGACGCAACGGAATCGGTCGCAGTCGGTTCCAATCCGAGAACGATCACTTCTCCCACATTGACATCAGCAGCCAGTCTGTGCTGATAGAATGTGAGAGTCTGCTGTTGCTCGCGGTACTGCCAGTCCTGATCCATCGCGACCGGACGAAGAGTATTCGCTCCATGACGGATTTCCGGCGTCATGGATAATGCGACCCAGCCCTCATCCACACGTCGGGCGGAAAGCCGAAACAGGCATTGTGCCTGCGATAACTGAACCGACTTTTGAACGTCGTCGGACTTCACGCTCAAGGGGGTTCCGTCTGGAGGATTCGAGATCATCAGCATCGTCTCCTGCCCCGAAGGAACAGAATAGCGATGCGGAACCACCCGTCGTGAAGGATCCTGATCATTCGACAGAGACAGCAGCGACTGCAGGTTTCGCGGGGGGCGGGACGGAGCCATTGCGTACCGGAAACCATCTTCAGTCAGCCGTTTGCCACTCTCCGCAGCCAGCGATGAAATCGGCGACAACGACCGCCACAGACTATCTCCAATCAGCGGATCCCCAATACTGCGATCGACATAATAGACTTCCAGGTCGATCACTTCCCGTGGGGCGACGATCGGTTTCAGAGGGGATTTTCCCGAGACCAGTTCTTCCGCACCAGGCAATAACAACTGACACCCTGCTCCCGTAATGAACGGAAGCAAGGCCACGATTACCGCAAGCCAGTGGTGAACAGATCGGGAAAAGGGCATATTGATTTTAAGACGGGAAATGACACAAAGGGGCTGGGGTTGATCGGAAATCGCCCTGTGCCGGTATCTTGTCAAACAGACTGCGCTTCCGCAGATCAGTCATCGGAATCCGGCTTCTTATTGCTCCCAGATCAGTTGGTCAACTTCGGATTGCCAAATCGGGCGGTAAACTCTCTTCAAGCGGCAATGACTGCCTGCTTTCCCCTGTTGATCGACTGATGTCGTGGCGTCTTTTCTACGACGCCCGAGTCATGTCCTGTTTTAGTGCAGGTAATCGCATCGGCACTGTTTTGTTTTGAATCGCCACTTCTCATTCCTTGCTGCCACCGACAGTGATTCTTCATGATTCCTGATTGGCACGAGTTATGCATACTGTTTCCAACGCAACGGTGGGATCTGCCCGCTCCTACCGAAGCATACGGGCGTCTTCAAGGCGGTCTTGAAGGCGCCTGTTCCTTTTTACAGCGACCTCTTTGCTTTCCCCATCTTCCGCATTCCACCTGAACCACCAGGTTTTCTTGGGTCATCGTGAGTTGAACAGGAATCCGCTTCAGCGATCTGTCCTCACCCGCTCCCCTCCCGCTTTGATCGCTGGTCCGGTATGATCCCGACCATGAATTCCCCTGTTTTTTCAGAGCAACAGCTCGTCAGCTATCTCCTGCAATTTCTCACCCCGGAACGCCGTAACCGATTCGTGGAAGTCCTGCGTTGGAGAACGAATCTCATTCAGGTGGGATTGGTGGATCTTTTCCAGAAGCATAACGCCAGTGCAGTCTTACGCAGTTGCGACGCGTTGGGAATTCAGCAGGTACATGTCGTTGAATCTTACAACGAATTCGAAACCAATCACGAAATCGCTCTCGGAAGCGAACAATGGCTGACCCTGAATCAGTACACCGGTCCGAGTGCGATTGAAGATTCCCTGACGACTCTCAGATCCAAAGGAATTCGTGTCGTCGCCACCGCACTTCACGCCGACAGTCTGCCCATTGACGAAGTGCCGCTTGACCAGCCGATCGCCTTGTTCTTCGGAAACGAAAAAGAGGGGCTTCCGCAGTCATTCATTGATGCGGCCGACGTGATTACACATATCCCGATGTACGGGTTCGTCGAAAGCTACAATGTCTCGGTTGCCGCGGCTTTGTCGCTGCAAACGTTGTTGCGGCGTCTTCGTTCCAGTTCTCTCCCATGGCAACTGGACGAGGAAGAATATTTCGCTCTACTTTTAGAATGGACTAGAAAGTCTATTCGGAAGATCGATCTCGTTGAAAAGCAGTTTCACCTGCATCTGGCAAATGGAACGTTACCGGAAACAGATCTCCCTGATCTGGCTTTACTTCGGCATTCATCGGAATAACAAGGATCGCAAAGAGCGATGACGCAAGAAAACTTACTTCCGGAAAAAGACCCGCGCGTCTACTTCTCTTCGGAGAGAACGCTGCTCAGCTGGCTCCGGACCGGTATTGGAATCATGGCTTTCGGGTTTGTCGTGGCCCGATTCGGCTTTCTGATGCCGATGTTTCGTCCGGAACTGGCCGGCAAATCGTCTCAGTTTTCGATCTATGTGGGAGCATTTCTGGTGATTCTGGGGGCGCTCTCCATTTTGATGGGAACAATCAGATATCACGCTTTTTCCAAAACCCTGCAACCTGGTGAGATCCCGCGATCTTCAAAGACATTTGCACCAATTCTGCTCTGTCATCTCATCACGCTACTCGGATTTTTACTGTTCGTTCAGCTTCTGATGTGATCCCCTTCCCCGTCAACAGAAAAACGAACGCAAAGAGCAGGCTCTCTGCGTTCGTTCTGGTTAAGACAGTTTGATCTTTGCGCCCTAGACTTTACCGAAGATCGTGTTACCGGTGCTGTGGAGGTCTTCACAGGCTTCGATCATTCGTTTGGCGATTCCGGCTTCTCCCAGTTTGAGATAAGCACGTGGATCGTAAGCTTTCTTGTTGCCGACTTCGCCGTCGACTTTCAGAACGCCGTCGAAGTTGCGGAACATGTGTTCGGCGACGGGACGGGTGAAGGCATACTGGGTGTCGGTGTCGATGTTCATTTTCACGACGCCGTATGCCAGTGTTTCTTCCAGCTCATGACGGGGTGTTCCTGATCCGCCGTGGAACACGAGATCAAACTCGGCCTCTTTGCCGTATTTGCCGATCACTGCGTCCTGTCCCTGCTTGAGGATGTCTGGACGCAGTTTGACTGAACCTGGCTTGTAGTGTCCGTGAACGTTTCCAAAGGTGGCGGCGAACATGTATCGCCCCAGCCCGTTGAGTGCTTCGTAAACGGCGAGCATATCTTCCGGAGTGGTGTAGAGCTTGGAATCGGGAACGTGTTCCATCTCCGCGCCGGCGGCCCCGTCCTCTTCTCCACCGACCACGCCCGCTTCGATTTCCAGGATGATTTCCTGCTCGGCACACAGCTTCAGCAGATCCTGCGAGAGAGCCATATTCTCGGCCAGCGGGAGATTGGAGGCATCCAGCATGTGAGACTGGAACAGATTCCCAAGGCCAGCGGCGCGGCGTTTTGCTGTCGCCTGAATCAGTGGCTTCAGGAAGGTATCGACTTCTTTCGGAGGACAGTGATCGGTATGTAGGGCGATCAGGACATTATGTTTTTCCGCCAGTCGATGAGCGGCTTCGGCGAGGACAATCGCCCCGAGAGTTGCATCCCCGACATTCAGTCCACTGGCAAATTTTCCACCACCGGTCGAAATCTGGATGATTCCGTCCGACTTGGCATCGGAAAACGCTTTCAGTGCTCCGTTAATCGTCGTGATGGAGGTGATATTGATGGCCGGGTAGGCGTAGTTTCCCTGCTGAGCGGCATCAAGCATGGCAGCGTACTGAGCAGGCGTGGCAATGGGCATCGATCGAACTCCAAAAAATAAACACAAAGGGTTGCCAATACAGCGGCAAACCCGTGTCACCGTGTATTGAAGGTACAGTCAGCCCCACGACCGGGTCGCCACCACTCCGGCAGCGCACCGGGAGCGACCACTTTTCCAAGAGGCTGTTCGGCCCAAAGCGTATCACGTTTTCACCGCGACCGGTATCATGCCGGTTCAGTTTTCTGTCAGCAGCATCAGGATCCTCTGGATATTAATTCAATTCAGAGCCGTTTGCTTTCGTCGAAGCCAGACAGTCGATTCGTGAAGGGAAAAACCGATGCGTTTAGGGCTCATCAATTCGGCATGGAGTCAGTCGGGACATCCGACATCCTGGGGAATCGCCAAAACGAAAGAAATCGGCTTCGATTGTATCGATCTGCAAGTCGATCCCCTGGAGACCGATGTTCGTGAACGGCGTCTGATCAAAAAGGAATGCGAACGCCATGACTTGCCGATTGTGTCCCTCTGCTGTGTTTCATTCGGGCTGAGTGACTTCAACCGAAGTGTTCAGGAGTTTCATCTCGAACGCTGCCGGAAACACCTCGATCTCGCCTACGAATTCGAAGCGGAAAATCTGTTACTGGTTCTGGGAGAATACGTCTGGAATCAGGAAGTGATTCCACCCGCCGAACAATGGTCCATTGCCGCCAGGACCTGCAGGGAGCTTGCTGAATATGCAGACCGGCTCAATCTTAAAATCGCTCTGGAACTGGAGCCCTTTCCGCTGTCTCTGCTCAACAATGTCGAAAGCATGGTCCGATTTCTTGACGACGTAAACCATCCGGCTCTGGCAGCGAACATCGACATTTCCCATCTGCATCTGGCGAAAGTGGATCCGGAGGAACTGGATCGGCTTCAGGGAAAAGCAATCCATGTCCACATCTCCGACTGCGACGGCAAAAAACATGGCGACTTGCCACCTGGCATGGGAGTTGTTGATTTCCCTCCTTATCTGGAAGCGATCAGAAAATTAAATCTTCCAGGTGCTCTCTCAATTGAACTGGAATTCTCGCCAGAACCGGACAAAATCGAAGAATGGGTCAGCATGGCCTATCACCAGACTGCAAAACTGATGCAGGATGCCGGATTACGTGTCTAACAACATTGACGCTCAAGCCTCACAGAACAGGAACTGCCGGAGATGATCCACAAGAAAACAATCCTCGTCGAAACGGAACTCGTCGACGATCATTGGACGACTGGAACAGTGGCTGCCATCGATCAGGCCGGCTTTCTCGCAAGTTGCTTACAGTCTGAGATTCATCTCTTGAGTGGTTCCGGGCTCCCGCCAGAGACTTCTGAAGAGTCCCCTGCTTTGCTGGAAAGACTCCACAAGGAAACGGCATCGGCTCTGGAGAAAGTGGGAGTGGGCATGACGTCTGCGTTCATCCATGAGGCATCGTCCGACTGTCCGGCTGGTCAACCGGCTCCGTTGTCGTTTGTCTTCCTCAGCCTGCCAGACCTCATCGACGACACTCAGGCCGACCATCGCAGTCAGGTATTGGCAGAGTGCCGGAACGATCTCTGGCTGGCCGCTCCTCAGGCATTTGATCCCGAAATTCCTTGTGTCGCCGTTTATGATGACCTGACCTCCAATGGAGAACTGACACTCCGTGCTG
>DATMFC010000467.1:0-30375 GCA_035556335.1 Planctomicrobium sp.
AACCATCACTGAGATCACGCATTCTGATTGAAGAGTTCACAAACAGCGTGCCGGTGCGAATGGTCAGACGTCCATTTCCATTATGACACAACGTGTCGACTGCGGTGTTAAAACGGGCTCCTTGGATTCCGACATAGTTGAGCCGGAGGGGAAACATGGAGTTCAAGGGATCTGACGGACATTTGTAAACAGATAAGGGAATGACGTGGTCGCGGTTCGGTGTCGGGACGACAATCCCGGCATCTGAAAATCGCCGATTCAGATCAAAGAGATTGAACAATCCAGCCTGCTCAAGCATGGGCAGAATGTGAACGGTCCAGGGAGCTCCTCCCTCATCCAGGTTGGTTGAGCAGTAGTTGGATTCGGTTGACCAGTTTGTACCGATGCCAACCCATCCCGGAGGAAAGACCGAATACACGTCATGATAATTATGGAGGGCCAGGCCAATCTGTTTCAGATTGTTCTTGCAGGCCGATCGTCTGGATGCCTCTCGGGCCTGCTGCACGGCCGGTAGTAGCAATGCCACAAGAATGGCAATAATCGCAATGACGACGAGTAATTCAATTAATGTGAATCCTCTTGCTCTGACTGCGATCGGAGTCGGACAGCACTTTTGTTCGAGTGTTTGAAGATGTGTCGCCGTTTGCACTAAAAGATCCTCCTCAATCAATACGCTAATTCATGGAGTGGCAGTAATAGAGATATGATTTCAATCGTTGCTTTTAGTACCCTGTTGATTGTTCCCTGTTTTTGTCAAATAAAGTCAATTCAATGTCCGGGCGACTCCCGTTTTTAATGGTCTGATCTGAACTGACCCAAAGGAGAATGGAATATCATCATCCTTATCGTTTGTGCACAATCCAAAATGAAGCACATTGGCCAGGGCCGGTGACTGGTTGCGGAATTTTAACCCGGAACGAGCGTATGTCTGTTTGTCGTCGGTGATGGAGACGTCATACAACGCTTCATTCGGATAAACAGTGATGGTAAAGGAGTAGATGACGCCGACTTGCAGTTCCATGCCGGTGTCGATCATGTTGCTGCGTTCGAAAACGTCTCCTTGTGAACCATCGAAGACATACCAGTGATTGGGGAGGACCTGTCGCTGTTCTCTCACGGTTTCATGGGCGCCTGATACCCCGATAAGCCAGCTGTTCTCCGGCCAGGAGTTTCGGCGATAGGTGGGATTTGCATAGAAATGGATGCGATCTCTGAAGTTGTTGCCGAACCGTTCCGGCACTCCGTCGAGCCGCCATCTCCATGAGATCACATGAGGTTGTGATGGATCGAACTGGTTATGCACTCCATATTCCCGCCCAATTGTCCGGTCAAAGGAATTTTCAAATCGGAGATGCAGATAAGGTGAACCGTCTGGATTTAATGGAATTTCTGTACGAATCTCACTGATCGGGTTTCCTGAAGCGATCCATGGAGTCACCCATCCGCGACCGCGGGCCGATCCTTCAAATGTATCGACCTGACCCGGAAATGGAGGATCGGAGAAGTTCGCTTCAATTCCCTGTTCGACCGGCCCATACACCCGATCGGATTCAGTGTGACTGACCATGCGCATGTTGTCCCACATTTTTTCGAGAAGGTCTCCAAACCGGTCGTCATCGGAGGCATGCTGGATGATCTGGGTTTCATGGTTGTCGAGTTGAACCCGTGCGGAGGCTCCCATTCCCAGGAACGCTCCGGCTCCGGTTGCTGCTGGCCCGTGAACTTCGACTGCTCCTTCGAAAACCTCAACATCCGTGACGCTGTCTTGATCACAATGCACGCCAAAGCTGGTTCCCAAGTCGACAATTGCAGCATCAGGGGTGATGACCTTGAAGTCCTTGACTGGTCCATTGGCTTTAACAGCGACTGTTCCATAATGCAGGCGTAGCGAGGTTGGACTGAGGGCTTCGAACGAAGAAGGAGCGGCCAGAACCACTGTTGCTCCCTGTTCAAATTCAAATTTCGCCATGCCTTCAGTCAGTTCCACGCGCTTGCCCGGGAACAGGCCGTCACCGAATTTCAATTGATTGGTTTCTTCGCCCCAACGACAGTTTCCGTCGGATTGCAGCCAGGCGACTGCTAAGTGCGAATCCGGAGCAGGTCTGTCCGGCTTTTGAAAAGCAAGCAGGAGCATGGCAATTATTGCGATGGCCGCTGTTCCAGCGAGGATTCGCCGATGTCGAAGTGGTGAGCGAAAGAGTCGCGCGATCTTCCTGGAAGCGTCGGTCAGGCGTGAAGCGCTTGTGCCGCTTTCCTTTGAAAGCAGTTTTGAAAGACCGCTTTTTTCCAGTGAGCTGGAAGGAAATTCCTGCAGGCATCGACGCATACTGCTGACCATGGCCATCTGCTGCACATAGATGCGGCGTGCTTCCGGATCATTGAGAATCAATTGTTCCAGCTGTGCATGCCCGGCCTCGTCGATTTCTTCATCAAGCATGGCGTCGATGAGTTTCCGAAGCATTTGCTGATTTTGTTGAATGGAATCTGACATTCTTAATGGCCCCCGTTTTCTGTTCTCAATTCTCCTGTCAGTCGCCGTTCGATGCAGGACAGGAGAGCCTCTCGTATTCTGTTGAGGGACTTGTAAATCGCATGAACCGACCGGCCGACCTGCGTTGAAATCTCCTTGGGGGAGAAGCCTTCCGTGTATCGCAGTCGCAGCAGGTCACGGTCGCCTGAAGGCAGGCGGTCCAGGCAGCGGACTAATGCCTGATGACGGGTTTCGAGTAACGGCCCGGTCAAGCGAACTTCTTCATAGACGGCCTCCAGCACTTCCGGTCGAAAGGTGAGACGGGACTGGCGGCGTTTTTCGAGGGATTTCAGCGACCGGAATTGAGCGATTCGGCAGGCCCATGCGAGAAAATCGGTGCCGGGTTCAAACTGGTCAAACTTTTGCCATAACAGGAGTCCGGTTTCCTGAAGAACGTCGTCTGCATCGGCCAGATTGCCTAGAACCGAGACGATGAAGGCATGGATTCGGCGTTCGTGCTCGAGGTAGAGCCGCAAGAATGTGTCTGGGTTCGGCGAAGGCAACGGGTCGTCCTCGAAGGGAGAGAGAATCTCTCGGCTCGCACTTGATTGCGCTGGCAGACAGAACAATTCCTTGGTTGGAGTTTTCATTGAATCGTTGCTCATATCGAAGCGGTCAGCGCGATACTTTCTCCTCGAAAGAGTAATCCCGGGTCTGTCTGAGAATTAGAAGGGGAATTTCTGGAAAGATTCAAAATTAATCAAATTGATTCTTGTTGTGTTGTTGGTTTGACTTTTTCGGAAGATTGTCCCGGTCCTCCATTTCAACAAAAGCATGGGACAGGCACATCGTGATGCAATCCCTTGGCGTCTTTTGAAGACCTTTATATGAGAACAATGCCAAGATTTGCTTGCGAAGAGTTTTTGGTCGAAGGGCAGGCATTCTTCAACAGAAACCGACGAAGTCCCAGCGGCGGTGCTCATTTCGGATCGCCCTTCAGGTCGGCAAGTAGCGTAGACCTGTCACCTTCTGGCGCTGAAGGGGAGGAAGAGGATGCTCAGGAGAGGGAGGATCGACAAATCTCTAACTCCCTGTCGGAAGGGGCGTTAGACACCGTCTGTCATCAAATGACATCGCCCGGCACGATGGCCGGGCGAGTGGAGAGTGGAGTGCACCCGGAGGGGTTCGAACCCCCAACCCCCGGTTCCGAAGACTGCTGCTCGTTTCTCCGAAACTCCCACATTGACAATGGCTTACGGCACCTCAATGCTTCCGTGGTGTCCGTTTTGGACCTCCTGCCAGAAAGACTCAATTCTGAGGAACTTTCCCGGTGTGTTCATCTGTTACAGGTCTGGCCTCACCTGCCTCAGTCGATCCGCTCTGCCATTCTGTTGATGATCCAGCCATGGACTGCAGGTGATTCTTCAGCACTCCCTGATGGCAGTGGAAATGGGGGTGAGAAATGAGTGCATCGTCGATACCTCCGCAAGTTCCATCAACGGATGCGTTAACTCCATTTCGAGATCACCCTGCTTACAAGCTGGTGAGGATGGTTTTTGATTCCCTCGGCATACCTGGAGATTTGATTACTTGTGCCCTGTTTTTCAGTTGGGCGGCTGGACTTAAACGGATTCCTGTCGGAGTGATTGTGATCTCCGATCAACGTGAGTTGGATTTGGCGATTGTTGACCGTCTGGGACAGATTCTTCCAAATTCAATGGCGACTGTAGACACTTATCACCAGTACATCTCTCTGGAGAAAGAGGGCTTTCCAGAAAAAGCAGTACTCCATGCACGCCGCCCCAGTCGTCGTCTCTTTGAAGAACTGTCGACATACCGCTCGACAACACTTGATCCCTGCCAAAGTGGGTCACCGAGTGTCTGGCAGATCTCTTCATCGGCAACTGAGACAAACCCAGGCAGTGCAACGCTCAGCCTCTATAGCTCCAGCTCTGGACGGCAGATCAGTCAATTTGTCAATGATTCGATCACCGTGTCTTGCTCTGATCAATGCAATTCAATCAGAGGTCTGATGCAGATGCTGATATACTGCAAGTATCCACTGCGGGCCGAGATCATGCATCTTCCTCAGTGTCTGAACGATTGCGGTCTACGTCCAGATCAGACCTTGATTGTCGATCGCTTTGTCCAAGTGTTTTGCCACTTACGGCGGATACTATCGGATTTTTCAGACACGCCCCGTGGTTGCTTAGATGACTACTTGGCTGTGCGAGCGTTGCTTCAGCATCTTCCCCTGGTTCCTGTTGACCGAAACGTTTCTGGAAGTGCCATTCATATGGCGGAACAGATCCACGCAAAAGTGGTACTGGGGACGTATCAGTTGGCTCTCCCGGATCGAAGCAGCGAAGGACACAAATGGTTCACACGTGAGGATGCCAGGAAATGGACCGGTGTCGCCTACAACACGGTGAAAAAAAGGCTTCAGGAATTAGAAGACGACGGCCAAATTGTGAGCTCAGTCAGCAGTGATCACCGAAAGCAAGGGACCCAGCTGTACTACCGATTTCGCGACATTCACACCCCTCCAAATGCCTGGCGGAATCCATTTGAATTACTTCCCCTGACCCCATGACGAATTGCAAATGTTTGCACTGTGATTACGCATGCTTAGCGCAATCATAAGGCCTGAACAGTTCCTGAGTTACCATGTTTTTTGACAAGATTGCACCTTTTTTTGTAAGGAAAGAAAATATGCCCTCCCAAGAAACTTTTGATGATGTTTTTCCTGATATTCCCGACACTCATACTCCCGGGGCAAACGGTTGTTTGGATGATCGCCGCCCACGAAAATACTCAGATGTGGTTGGGCAACAGCAGACCATTCGGAGGTTGAAGAAACTTAATCAAACGACGAATTTGAAGGGGCAGAGAATCGCATTTGTCGGACCGACCGGTTCAGGGAAGACGACGCTGGCAACGATTACAGCTCGAAATCGTTACTGCGAACACTCACAGGTCCTTGGTGACGCTTGCGGCGTATGCAATCTTTGCGTGAAAACACAGATTGATTATCACTCCTATCAAGAGTGGACCGGAGCTGAACTCAATGAAAACTGGGAGTGGTGGGCTCAGAATGGGTCCATCTTCCTGGAACGGGATACGAACTTCCTGTTTGTGGATGAAATCCAGGATCTCAGCGAATCGCACCAGAAGTATCTCTTTCGCGAGCTGGAACGAGCAAGGGCTACGATCGTCATCGCCACGACACATGAAAACGAGGTCAACGATGCACTCTGGGGCCGGTTTGGAATCAACAAGTTCTATCTCCGCCGTCCAACAGAAGACGATGCCGTTGAGCTGATGACTTGCAAAGCCAAAGAACTTGGCATCAATGTCACGCGGGAACAACTCAAACGTGTTGCCCGCAAGTACCAACTGAACCTCCGAATCTGCATTGACTTCGTTTACTCTGCAAAAGAACAGGTGGAGAACAGTAGCGTGACTGAGGAATTCCTGGAATCCGTGATCGGTCCTGCAGAAATTTCAGAATCTGCGGCAATTCCTAAAAGGGCTCGACTGTAGAACGAGTTTTGTCCGCTGCTTTTCTGTGGGTCGCCGCCGCTTATTACTCAATGGCAACGCATCCGTTCTGCACCCCACCCGCCTCTTTCAGGTCGGTGGGTTCTCCTTTTAATTTTCGAGTGTTTTGATTTTGCAAGTCGCATTTCAAGTGAAGCATTCGATGTACCAGTAATGTTGATCATGTTTCGCATCAATGTTGGATTCAGCACGGATGAGAAACGCTGGGTGCTCCGACCCGTAGAGGAGTTTGGCCGTCAGGCAACGAAATACAGTAGTAGAAGAAAATGATGCCCGAGATGAAGTGGAAGAAAAAGCAGAAGCGAGAGAACAAGAAGATCAAGTTGAAGGCAAAGTGACAGTGACAGTGACAGAGATTGATTAAGGAATTGATAACGACAAAGGCGAACCAAGACAGACACATAATAATATTGATATGACTTTTGACTTTTAAGTGAATGTGAAACGAATTAGCTGACTGTTTGAAGTTCTTGAGATTTCCTGAACGGAGTCTCTCCAGATAGGTGTCCAATATGAATGAACCTAAATCCAACCCCCAGCCTGTTCCTGGCAGACAGCGACCTCAGAGTCGCCTGTTGCCGGAGGGGCATCGCTGGTTGAGCAGCCCGATCCCTGACGATGTGCACGCACACGTACATCATCAGGCCCGGCTCTCCAACATGAACCTCAAAGACTATCTCGCCTGGTTCCTGCGGTCCGCGAAGCCGTATGTCCCGGAAACCAATGCAGGTCAGGAGTGATGATGATGTCCGTTGATCTCAAGCCCCGTTCATCCGGCACCACTCGTGTGACCAGACGACTGATTGATCTGGAGCAGCTTGCCGAGTCCTCCCGAAAAGAGATCCAGCGAATCGAGGAGTTGAAAGATCATCAAGCTTGGTATGTGAATCCGATGTTCACGGTCTCTGCCCCTGTTCCTGATCTCGCGTTCTTCGCAGAAGCCCGAAAGTGGCAGGGAGCGTTCTTTCGAGAACTGCGACTTCGCTTTAAGAATGGCTGGCGTCGAATGCGACAGATTGACAAAAAACAACCGGAGCAGTTCTTCCTGTCCTATGATGGCGTTCTGATGATTGACCGCGAACTCCATTTCATGGACCTCCCCATGGCTCAAAGCATCTTTCTGGGGACCCCGGTTGTGCTTCCTGTCCCCGAGGCATACCGCGTTCTGGGAAAGGCCGACCTCTTCCTGGTCCAGGCTCTCTTCAAGAAACAAAGACAGCTGTTCGAGACCAACCTCAGTGAGTTTCAGGAGAGAGCTTGGTTCCTGATTCCGTCCTGCACGGCCATTGCGATGGAACCATCCCCGGAATGGGCGTCAGAATGCCAGAGACAATGGAGGTTGTGGAACGGAAAGATTCGCTGGCTGCTGAAAGATCAGCAAATCACTCCTGAATTCGCTGCGGAAGTTCGGAAACTTCGGTTCTCTTCGGACTCGTCACTGGGAGATCCGCTCCCTTAAGAGATGACGCCACTCTCCAGCGGGTAATCGTTGAGGCAACTCACGATTCTCTCTGGAGATTTCTTTATGGCTCATGACCTTGCTTCCACGAATGGCCGACCGGCCATGATGTTTACGGGCGAAGCTCCCTGGCATCGACTGGGGACTCGCCTGCATGAACCGGCCACCGCTGCGGAAGCGATGGAAGCGGCTGGTCTGAATTATCAGGCGACGCTGCAATCCCTGACTACCATCACTGGTACTCCCGTTCCCAAACGGAAAGCGGTCGTCCGTTCTGATTCCGGAGAAGTCCTGGGTGTTGTCGGAAACAGTTACGTCCCTGTCCAGAATGCCGAAGCTTTTGGCTTTCTGGATGCCGTCGTCGAAGGAGGTGAGCTGCGGTATCACACCGCTGGAGCTCTCGGACAGGGCGAACGAGTCTGGATGCTCGCCAAACTCCCCGGTGAACTGCGGGTGAAGAATTCCGAAGATGTCACCGAACAATTTTTGCTTCTGAGCAATTCTCATGATGGGAGTTCCTCGCTGCGAATCTTCTTCGCCCCGATTCGTGTTGTCTGTGCAAACACTCTGGGAATGGCCGAACGCAAAGGTCGGGGGCAGGGAATTTCCATCGTGCATAAAGGGAATCTCGACACCAAAGTCCGGCAGGCTCAGGAAGTCCTGGGATTCGCTCATCGCTTCTATCGGGATCTGGGAGAACGAGCCGATCGACTTGCCTGGCATTACCCCAGTCGAAGTCAGCTCGAACGCTATTTCGAAGCTCTTTATCCCGACAGTCCTGACGCCAAAAATCGTCGAGCTCAGAATGTCCGTTCCGAACTCTTTCGACTGTTCGAAGAAGGGAAGGGACAACAGATCCCTGAGATCCGGCATTCCACCTGGGCCGCCTTCAATGCGGTGACCGAGTTCGTGGACCACCATCGCAGCACCCGAGGCCGAACGGAGATGGAACGTCTCAGTCGTCGGCTCGATTCTTCCTGGTTTGGATCAGGTGCTCGACTCAAAGCCGAAGCCTGGAAACTTGCTCTCGAAATGGCAACGTAAGTTTCCTCCCGTTCCGTCGGGTACCTCTTCCATCAGACGATTCGTCACCTCTTTCTCGGAATGCCTCCATGCTCAAAGTGAATGTTGGACTCAGTAAAAAACTGTCACGGGATTTCAATTCCACCGGATTCAGCCTGAATCTCGAAGGGGAATTGTCGGTGCCCCTGGATGATCCGGAAGGGATGATCGAGAGGATCAAGGAATTCTACGATCTTGCCGAAGAGGCATTGAATCAGCAGATCGAACGAGCAACGAATTCGAATATGCCATCAGTGAGTGTGGAAGAATCTCGAAGATCTTCGGCAATGAATTCACCTTCGACTCGAACAGAATCCTCCCCGCAGAAAACGAATGGTCAGGAATCTCCACGGTTCTCACGAACCAACGGGAACCTGAACGGCAATCACAATGAAACCATTCCAGCCACGAACAAGCAGATTCAATTTCTGCTGACCATCGGCAAGCGGGAAGGGATGTCGAAACTGCAGCTGGAAGAACGAATGACCTCGCTGATCGGTCGGCAAACTGATCTCTATTCCCTGACCAAACAGGAAGCCGGTCTCGTTCTGGATCACCTCACCGAGGGAACGAAATCCCAGTCACGACGCCATTGACTGACTCCTGTTTCATCTCAGTCGTCCTCTGAACCGGTGAATGCTCATGATCTCTCTTCCCCGTCCCCACTGGAGTTACAGTGCGATCAGCCAGTATCTCCGCTGTCCCCTGCAGTTCTATTTCAAACGGATTCTCAAGCTGCCGGAACTCCGCATGGGAAGCGGGCTGCTGCTGGGTTCCGCGGTCCACCATGCACTTGCGTTCTACCACCTGACCTTGCAGCAACATGGTGAAGTGAATCGTGACGAACTTCATCGGGCATTCCGGGAGCATCTCGCACAACGGGAATCGGAATCCCACATTGACTGGAAACCGGGAGAATCACGGGAGGAACTGGAAGCTCAGGGAATCGGGTTACTCGATCTCTACCTGAATCAGCCTCCTCCCGGTGACATTGTGATGGTGGAACAAACCCTGCTGGTTCCACTGATCACCAGTGACGATGAGATTCTGGAAACTCCGTTGATGGCCATCGCGGATCTGGTCACCGGAAATTCCTCATCACTCAAGATCACGGAGTTCAAAACCTCCGGACGATCGTATGGGGAGTTCGAAGTCCATCGCTCTCTTCAAGCCACCTGTTACGCCCACGCTCTGCATGAACAGACCGGTATCTGGCCGACGGTGGAATATGCCGTCCTGGTGAAAACGAAGGCCCCGAAACTGCAACGATTGAAGACCACCCGGAATAAGGATGATGGAAATCGCCTCGGAGATCTGATGAAACAGATTGAAACCGGAATCGAAAACCAGGTCTTTTATCCAGTGGAATCTCCCCTGAATTGTTCCGGGTGTGCTTATCGCGAACCCTGTCAGGACTGGAAGCCGAACTCCAGTTTTTCCCCCATCGTTCATTTGAATGGAAGGTCGAAATGCTGACGGAACTCGGAGGGAAAGGGGGATCAATTTGTCAGGACGCCCTTAACGGAAAGCTGCGATGTCCCCTGATTGTGAGACCGACCAGCGAAGATGTCATCACCGGTCATCTCTGGGGAACGCTGTCTGTTCTCAATCCTCGCTGGTGGTTACCGGACTTTCTGAATCAGGCATTGGGAACCACCCAATTCCGTCGTCAGATCTACCGGGACTTCAAAGTCGAACTCTGGCAGAAACAGCCTCATTTTCCCCGGCATCTGATCCACTGGGATGAAGGTCAAACCGAAGTCGATGTCCTCATTACCTGGGAGAATCCTGCGACGACTGTGTTCGTGGAGATGAAATATGGATCACCTCTCTCGGCAACCACCTCTCACAACAATGGTCAGGGGAAATATCCCGGAGATCAGCTGATCCGCAATGCCCGAGTCGGCCTGCATCAGTCTGGCTGGTACGAAGAAGACCGTCTGTTCCAGAAACAGCAGCGACAGTTCTTCCTGATCCTGCTCGCACCTCAGACGGGCAATCCTCTGGTTCAGGAATACCGGGATCGCAACCGGCTGCAATCAGCGATCCCTCACAGCCACCGCCTGAAACCTCTTCCGGAATCTCCGTTCATCGGCGAATTCGGGTATCAGCATGTGATCGAATTGCTCGAACGTCAGAACAAATGGTTCTCAAAAGCCGAGCAAAAACTGGCGGCAAAACTCCGGGAATATCTGGGATTCAAACTGAAACAACTCGAACAACGTTCCAGTTCATAATCTCAACAGAACCCTGAGAATTCACAGCCCCAATGGAATCTCGAGATGAAATCACCGACCACATCCGCACCAGAAACCACCCTGACTTGTTGTCTCAACCGCGAAGACATTCAGCCTGGAAGGTATGTCGGTCGTCATCCTCGACGCATTTACCGAGAAATCGAGTAAATGGAACCAGCATTCAGAGCCGCACTCTCCTTCTCAATGCTCCACCAACTAATAAACCGCAACCACTCTGTTGCTACCCACCCCATAGTAACATTGAGCGACAAACGATAAACCATGGCTTCGAAGTATTACACTGATATTAGCTCTCGACTGGTCAATAATCCGCCAGTGATCACAATCCATCTCTTGATTGAACTGAACCTGCTCCGATCCCCTCGTAAAAGTATCTCACAATGAAAATGTCGAACTGATCAAGATCACCCACACGTCTCAATAGAGCATCCATCCCTAATCTTCGAAACTGCTGAATCACTTCATGTATATCAACCGTTGGGTCAGACAGATTTAATGCGTTAGAGTTGGTGATTTTTCTAGAAATCATCCTTGGAAGGCCGTACTCCTCTAGTTGGTAGACGACAGTTGGAAGAAATACATGAGAAAGCTTCGAAATAGCTTTCGATAGTTCAATTGGACTGTCGGGGTGCATCAAGTTGTAAACAGTAGATACATCCGACAATATAGCCGAAAGCTTGAATGCAGTATTTCTCTCAAGTTCAAAGAACTGATCAACACCAATGTCGTAAACATCGAGCTGGTCTAGAAGTTCAGGAATCGTCAACTTCCAGTTATTTGCAATGATTTTCACGAAAGCAACATACTTGCTATGTTCAATTCCCCATCCTCCCCGCTGTATGTCGACTAAGGAGTAAAGTCCCGAATCCCAGTTCTTCGTGTCGTCTGAATTCAAAAACAGAAGAGACCTTAATTTACTTCCTTGATTCCGCACCTCAGTCGCAATCCGAAGGAGAAGTGTCGAACTACTTGTTTGAAAAAGCGTATTATTAAAAAGGTTGTCTTGGTCAATATCTCCAATTAATTGCGAAATTTCTGACTTGTACTGCGAAATCTTAGCAGCCTGCTCTTGAGAAAGATCGACACCTGAAACCTCTTTGTCAAATGCCCCAAGAAGCTCATCAGGCAAGTCGAGTTCCAATCGAGTGTCCTCGTCGGCGGGAGGTGGATCGAGAATGAACACTTTTCCGACGAAATGACGAAACATCCTCCCTCCCCGACCGATAATGTTCTTGTAGGTAAAGTCGTTGATCTTTGCACTACCGTTTCGATTACTCCAAAGAACGATGTTTTTCGCGGAAGTGTTAACTCCTTCTATGATTGATGAGGTAGACACCATTCGACTCAGGCCGTCGGGGATCTCGAACAGCCTAATCTGAATTTGCCCCAGTGATCTGTGTATTCGCCCGTTGTGTATTCCAATTCCTTTCGCCGCAAGGGTGGGAAGCGACCAGTTCGCGTCATAGTTGCTTGATAGCCACGACTGAAATTGCTGAAGCAATCCACTCTTAACTGGCTGCAAGTTAGACATCAGGAGATTCGACAACTTTACTATATTTGAAAACGTCCCGGCGTAAATAAGCGTTTTCCCTGAGTTCGCCTCCAAAATACTAAGTAGTGCTTCGCTCTTCTTTTCTTCGTCCTTCCCAGTTACATCAGACAAGTCTGTCTTTTCCAAAAAGACTGTATTGAAGTCCAGTCTTAAGAATTTCATCCCCTTCGTAAAGGGATTCTCGTTAAGATTACTGATGTTTGGTGCGAGAAAGTATCTCTGAGATGCAAGGCGGCTGAGGGCAAGTATTGCACGAACGAGTGAGGGGGAACGATCCTTGTCAAAGCTGGAACTTGCTTTGTAAAACTCATCAACAATTAGCATGTCAATGTGTTTCAACCTGCTGATGTACCCAATGGATCGTTCTTGAGGAAAGATCAGGATTGTATGAATTGCGAGGGATTGATCCGGAGCTGTCACTATCTTATAAGTTTCGCCAAACTTGGATTGCAATCGCCTTCTGGTCTCATCGGCAAGTGCTATCGTAGGAACCAGAATGACAACAGTATTTGGTTTCTTTATAGCTATAAACGAGTCAATGACGAAGCTTTTTCCGAAGCTTGTTGGGGCACTGACTGCGATACTTTCTCCAGAAAGCAAGTCGTTGAGAAGACGAGCCTGCTCACGATGCAATGTTACAGGTTCACCTTCTCCGATGTCCGCTTTAAACAGTTCATGAATGTAGCGTTCCTCCCAAGAGCTCGTTTTCGTGTCTAGATATGGGAATAGCCCAACTCCGCGTATCAGAGAGTTAAGTAGTGGAGAATACTGGCGACCAGTGTCCTGGGCTTCTCCAAGAAGCTTGATAAGCTCGTCTCTTGCAAGTCCGTCTTTTCCTGAGTTGAGAAGGTCGTTTATCTTGTGGCAGGTAGCGAAGAACTCCATTGGGATTGCCTACTCTCTAAATTGCCCTACAAACTTGACAAACCTGTCGACTATCGGTTTCTTTTTAGGGACAGGGAATAGTATCAGGTGAAATTTAATGTCTCCGTACTTATGAATTGACTTTAATGTGTTTAAATGACTCTTGAAGTATGACTGTGCTCTTGATTTGTGAAAGTTCTTTATTTCGGATATGTATTTTTCAGAGCATTCTGTCGCACTCGATGTTATGTTGCATTCGTGCAACAACAGAATTGGAACATTTATCTTAGATTTCAATGAGTCTATAGAATTTGTGGGCTTCAATGAATCTTTGATTAATTCTCGGGTGTTGCCATCTATGTCCAGATGGTCGAGTTCGGACACATTTAGTATTATAGAATTTTCTTTCTTTAGCTTATCCTTGGCAAGTGAGTTCTTTACTGATTTAATAATATCGGCGAGACGCACATCCTCAATGCTATTGTAAAACTTAGACTCACCAAACCAAAGAGAGAAATCTCCACTGGATTCAAGAACGATATGGACGCTGTCGGCTCCCTTTGCATAGTCCTGGGTGTTCTGTTTGTAAAATATCTTGGGTACAACGGGCAGGGCTTTATATTTATGCTTCATGATCCCGTACAGGACTATTTCGGCCAATTCACTGCCTTGTCCTATGTCGTCTTTTGCGTCTGTTAATCGCAGGTTTTTGGCAGCGGAGACAAGAGTTGAATGGGGTTGTCTCTTGAGGGCCTCTCTTTCCCTGTGAGTAAGTGCAGTGTCTGCGATATTGTCCCAGATGAAATTGTTGAAGTTGTCATGTCGCCATGCTGTTTCTTCAAAGTCGTTGACGAGACTCACCAAGGATTTGTTGTTCGACGGATCAATCCCATCTGCAATTCCGAGATCTACGAGGCATGTGTCGATTAGTACTTGAAAATTCATCGTTTCCTGTTCATTTGTTTACGAGAGTTGGCCATGAAGTCCAAGGTTAGTTCGCGGAATTTCCTTGGGATCGTAGTGCTTCTCGATGATTTGTCGTGAAGTTCGTCACCTGGCCTCTGGAATCGAGATTGTTCTCCATATTCTTGAAGTTGTCCGTTGTCATCTTCAGGACACTCGATGTCTGGATACTGGTCAAAGTCATCCGGCAATCGTCGACTGCCTGATGCCCATTCTTGCAAGAAGATCGCACTCCGTCCCCATCGAGAATCAGTGCCGTGCTGCTCATGTAATCTGGAGTATAGTTGACCTGTCGCTACTGCATCGGAATGGGTGTTATGGTGTTGAAGGGGATTCCTTGACTGTTGGCAGTAGTCGGAGAGTTTTGAAACACTCCCGCGAATGAACGTTTCTCCTAACAACATCGTGCATTGAGCACGGGAATTTGGACGATTGATCCCGTGATAATCTAAATGAGAACACAGCACTCTCACGTCGAATGGGGCATTGTGAGCAACCAGTGAAGTGTCGCGGAAATAGGGCTCGATGTCGGACCACCGGTCAGCAAGTGTCGGTAAGCCTTCCACATGATGCCTGTAGATCCCGTGAATCCGCGAACAGCGGTCCCAGAATTCATCCTCAATGGGGTAGAAACGCCAGGATCTTGATTCAACCAATCGCCATCGCTGCCGGTACTCGTACACAGCAATTCCCAGTTCGACTGCCGAGAGGTTGTGCCCGTTGCAGGTCTCGAAATCAAAAGCGGTGATTCTCATTCTGCCCGCTCCTGTTCAGCTCCTCCTACAATGCCCGCCGTTCGCAGTGAATGACTGAGATGCCGCAGAGTATCCCAGAGGGCATCTGCAACGACTGCAGCTCGGTCATCCGTCTTCTCACTTCGTTTCTTGACATCCAGTGTTCGAGATTTTGCGATTGTCAGTAACTTGTCGATTTCCCTGCTGCAATATTCGATGGCGGTATAGGGATCTGACGTTGTTTCGTGGCGGGGTTTAGATTCTTGAAGATGTTTGCGAATCAGAGTCCGCATCGCAGAATAGAGGGCAACCGGAGTGGTTTCACCTGATGGCAAATGCCCTTCACAAACCATCGATCCCCAAAGGACATTCATGTTTTCGTCACGAGCGGTGACAGAAACCCTTGTGATCCCCTGATGGGTGATCGGCTCCAGGACAAAGAAGGATCGATACGCCTCACTGGGGAACGTCAATTCATGATTGACGAGTTCATCTTCAGAAAGCGTCAGCCGCAATTGGTCGAATGTCTTTGTCATGGCCCGTCTCGTTGAAAATAAAGAAGGGACATATTTCAATAGGTGAAGGCAGATGTGTCAACAAGCAGATACATCTGTCGCATGCGACACTGTTGGCAGTGGGAGGACTGAGAAGCCTTCGAAAATCGATTCTGAAAGAACAAGCAAAATCCAGATCCAACAATCTTCGCTCAATTCGGAGGCACTGAATGCGGGAATCAGCTAGCTCCACGGAACCAGGTTGACCGATTGAACTGTTTCTCAATTTTGGATTTCAAGAAATTTCGCCATGAATGACTCAGAGTTTTTCCAAGATGACCGCTTCGATCGTGAGTTTCTAATCGACCGTGAGGAACAATTCGAATGGTTAGATCGATTTTCTGGTCGACGGGGTTATGGATCAGAACCACTGATCATTTCTGGCCCAGCAGGAGTCGGGAAAACGACACTGCTCAAGGTGTTCTTCAACAGCCGACGACATAGAAATTACTTTGAGCATGGAGCCCCTCTTTGGTGCAAGGTGACTCCGAGTTTCGATGAGACCCGTTCGTTGCTTGAAGAACGGCTGAAGTCCGATAGGGAAGACCGTGAATTTTCCAGAGGGGGGCGGGGATGGGAGATTTCAGTTATTTTCGACGACGCTCATGTCCTTAGTGATAAAGAAATCTCTGAACTCTATTATAGATCGATTAACTACAAAAGAGTCCACCAAGTCTACTTCCTTTCCCGAAGACCGATTGAATTGGAACGATCCAAAATTCTTCAGCTTCGGCCTATCAGTGACTTTGTCGTGAAGAGGATTCTGCAGAGAGATCTCAAATTTCAGTTGTCCGAATCGCAGCTCGATCAGTCTGTTCAATTAATCAAAGGACTTCCAGCGGCGGCCGAGTTACTGGCGAAGCTCATCAACCTATCCGGCCCTGAAGGCCTTACGCGAATTCTTGGCGGACACCTCTACGATCTGCAACAGACGGAATCTGGTCTGGTACTTCCTGATACGAATCCCAGACTCATCACAGTTCAGAATCAACTCGCCTTAGATCTCAAAAAATGTCCCGATGACCTTCACAAAATTAAACCACGGGACTTTGAAGAACTTATTGCGGAATTGCTGTCGGATATGGGACTCGAAGTGAAATTAACTCCTGCAACCAGCGATGGAGGTCGGGACATTCTCGCCTTCATGCACAGTGGCATCGGAAAACACCTTTGTCTTGTGGAAGCGAAGAAATACAGAGAGGACCGGAAGGTTGGCATTGGTCTCGTCAGGTCCCTATATGGCGTGCTCACGGATGAGCATGCAAACAGTGCCATGATGGTCACGACTTCCTCGTTCACGACACCAGCTCAAAACTTCCAGAAGAAGTACCAATATCGCCTCCAACTTCGCGAATACGGTGATGTTGTTGAATGGCTTGAAGGCTATGGCTCAGGGAGACGGTCTCCGTTCAGAGATTCAAACCAGCAGGCCAGTGGAGAATTTTGTTGACTCCGCTTCCAGTTTGGCTAGTCAAACTGAGAATTAACTGAGATCGATTCAGGCGGAGTAGGCTCTGTTCCGGACATTGAAGATCGTAGTGATACGATTTTTTGGTCTTCAATCATGTACTATGAACATTCACAATGTCATTCAGAGTCTGGTTAGGCAAAGACATCTCGGGGGAAGACGCTCCCATGGAAAGTCAAAGCAGATCTTCACTCTGTAATTCGTGATGGGCGGGATGCCGAATGGTCAAAATCCAGACTTCCCTGCCAAGAGCTGTGAAAATAACGCGATGGGTAAACGAACGTCCGACTCCAATGAGTCATTGTCGCAGGCCAGCAGGGTGAAGATCTGATTCTGGTGCAAGCGGGAATCGTTCTGGATCATCCTGGAGAGAGTTGATTGCCGCAATGAATTCGTTGATCCAGCGGGCAGCCTGTTCAGGCGAGCGATGGTCTCGCCACCATCCCATGACCTCACCGATTTCTGCATTTGCCCGGTAAATGCAGATGGTCGCATATGCCATGGTCGAGGAGACAGTCCCGCTTCGTTTCGACGTCCAGTCTCTCCCTCTGCTGGCATTCTCAGTCCAATCGCTTCCATCCTGGCTGGTCACGAATGCTTCATGGAAATCCCGTCATCCATTTCGTAAACTTCGATCAGAATTAGAGTTCAAGATCATTCAGCGGGAAAATTCAGTCTCATTCAAAGTAGAGCTGAGTGAAAATCGCAGAGTTCTTGAACCGATGGGAAATTTGAAGGTGACGGGCAGTGGAGAGATTGAACTCGCCGCCGATTGATTGATGACACTCGGGAACAGGCTGATATGAATTCAATCAATTTCGAGTTTCTCCGTCCTCAATGGCCGAAGTCTGCAGGATTAGGTGGTTTTTCCGAAACCTATTCTCGTTCAGATCTCATTGCTTCGCTCGCAAAGCTCCAATCCTTCTGTGAACAGATCTTCACTTGGAACAGCTACAATGAAGTTGTCCACGATGAAGTCCGCCCCAGGAAAATCCTTGCCCGGTTGAAGAACCTGGAATCGGAAATCTCGCAGGAGCTGGAAAGGATGTTGGGATGAACCAAAAATCTCTCCCACCACAAAACACTCGAACTGATTTTTCCCAGTTGGCAGAGTCAATTCGTGCGATTGACGTACAGCTCAAATCGAATGTTGCCAAGGCGGTCAATCTCAGTTTGACCCTCAGAAACTGGCTCATTGGCTTCTACATTCACGAATACGAACAACACGGAAATGATCGTGCCCAATATGGGGACCGCCTGCTGGATTCTCTTGCAGATCAACTCGGCAAACTGGATGTCAGTCGATCGGAAGCCCGTGAACTCCGACGTTACCGTTTGTTCTATCAGACCTATCCTCGAATTTGGGAGACACTGACTCCCGAATTCCGTAACTTGCTGCCTGTCAATCAATTACAGGTTGTCACGCCAATTGGGGAGTCATCGTCTCCCAAATTGAATCGCAACCTGTTGACCAGGCTCTCATTCAGTCATATTTCAGAATTGCTCAAGTGCGAAGACCCACAAAAACGGGCCTACTACGAAGCCGAGTGCATTCGGGGAAGCTGGACGGTGCGGGAACTGAAGCGGCAAATCAACAGCCTGCTTTACGAACGATCCGGACTTTCACACGATCCCAAAAAGCTGGTCAGGCTGACAGACCAGACAGCGGAAAGAGAATCCACCGGCCTGACGATTCGCGATCCCTACATCTTCGAGTTCCTGGGGCTCACTTCACAGGAGGTGATGAGTGAATCTCATCTGGAGCATCAGCTGCTTGACCGTCTGCAGAACTTCCTGCTCGAACTGGGGCAAGGCTTCTGTTTTGAAGCTCGTCAACGACGAATCCTGATCGGCGAGACCTACAACTTCGTCGATCTGGTTTTCTATCATCGCATTCTGAAGTGCCATGTTCTTGTCGAGTTGAAATTGGAAGCCTTCTCGCATGAGAACATCGGCCAGCTGAATACCTATGTCAGTTGGTTCAACGCACATGTCCGCACCGAAGACGACAACCCTCCCGTGGGAATTCTGCTTTGCACAGAAAAAGACCATGCCTTAGTCAAATACGCCTTGGCCGGAATGGATAACGCCTTATTCGTGTCCCGATATCAACTGGAACTTCCCAGCCAGGAAACACTGCAACAGCAACTGGAAGTCGAACGTCAACGACTGGAGGAGGCTCACTGAACCTGCCGATCCTTGATTCAGGACATGATTAAAACCAAGAAGCGGAATTCGGAGGTCCCGAAAAAACTGGAAAGAATGCTGCGGTGAGCCAAGACCATACGGAAAAAGCCAATTCCGCATCTCATTGGAGAGAACTTGAAGGGTGTGGCTATCCCTGTCAGGCGTCTTTCACTTCAAGAAACTTTGCCGAGCACTGCAAACTTCATATTGTCGCACTGACAAGAATAAAATTAGGGCAATGCGATGCAAGCAATGTGTTTCGACCAATTATCAAACGGAATTTTCAAGGACAACTCTAACGCAACAGGCGGGCCATGATCGAGATTTCATTGACACGGTTTCTTGACTTCACCGTCAAGAGCGGATCACCCAAGTTGACATCCCTTCGCCGGACGAAGATGCAGTTGGCAGAGGGGGACGATCCGATGATCGACTACTACAAGCAGATCCGCGACACGATTGATCACCAGAATGCAGCCAAGTCGGGCACAGACTTTCCGGTTCTCTCAGCAGTAAAAATTGCCTCTCAGGGAGAACTGTGAAATATGCCGGTCACTCATCTACATAGTTTTTTGGTTCATCCTGGTAAGGGGATCGCAATAGAAAAGCGGGCTGAAATCCGTGGCACCAACTTGCAACTCTCAGGTAAACTCTTCGAAATGTTGGAGGGAGTTTACCTTCGTGCTGCGACTGAGTGCACAACGAGGATTTCTTTCACTTCCGACAATCAACACAACGAAGCTCGTGATCTGATTGTCAGTTATGCTCATCGGCCACGCTCAGATTCGGGCGAAAAGTTGGCAAAAAGACTGCAATCGTTTACAGACGGAACGCCGGGGATGAGCTTGCTGTTTCTTGTGCGGGGTGAAGAGAAGGGGAAAACGAGGACGCTGATCTCTCGTTTTCCTGCAGACGTCGGGATTTTAGCCGACGAAAGTTCCGGCGGCCTAAACATCGAATACCTTGAAAAGGTGTTCATGCGAAATTCAAAGAAATACAAAGCCGCCTTCTATGAGGATACCTCTCTGAAAACGGGCTATTGGAAGGGATGGGTTGTCGATAATCAGATCCAATACGGCGTCGTACGGACTGTATCTGACTATTGGGTAAAAGATTTTCTCGCGTCTGATTGCTTGACGACGCCATCACTGGGATCGAGTCGATTAGCCAAAATGTTTGATCAAGCGATTAAGCAGACCTCCGACACCACGATCAAGGATGAATTGGCGAGTGCTGCCAAACTGATCCCTAACCAAGATGGAAATAAAGTTAGTGCAGATCTTTTGGCAAAACAGTACGGCTTGTCATCAGCAGCAACTGAGAGCCTCAAGAAAGAAGCAAAAACCGAGGCGATCTATCGAGAAGAATTTGTTCTGAGCCGAGACGCATTCTCAGAAATTCTCTCCTTCGAGTCCGTGGAGCTCAATACAGGGGCCATTCTCACGGCTCCTACCGGCCAATTCGATCGCGTATTCACGGAAGAGATTGTCGATGGGCGAAATGGGCTAAGAATCTATCGAGCCGAAGGCATGGTTGCTGACCAACGCTTCAGGAAGGCCAAGCCATGAATGAAATCGTCGGGCAATACACTCAACGATTCAATCTTGTACTGACTCGACTCGACAGAAGACTCCGAGAGTTTTTGGACTCAACTTTCGAGTCATTGGATTGCGTTTGTAAGCTGTCCACTCGACCGAAGCGAATTGACAGCTTTGTAAAGAAATCTGAAGCAATTAATGAGGATGGAAATTTCAAATATACCGACCCTCTTTCTGAAATTCAGGATCAGCTCGGGGCACTCATTGTTACGCGATTTCTTTCGGATCTTTCCGTCGTTGAGAAAGTAGTGACTAACACGTTTCGAGGGATTGAACAGCAGAGGAAAGAACCCGAATCTGAATATGAATTCGGCTACTTTGGACGGCATTTTGTGCTGTTTTTGCCTTCAGATATTACTTCCGAATTTGAAGAGGATGACATTCCTCAGTTCTTCGAACTTCAGATCAAGACGTTATTCCAATACGCCTGGTCCGAGACGAATCATGCAATCGGGTACAAGCGACGAAATGAATTGACGTTTGAGCAACGACGGCTGACGGCATACGTCGCAGCCCAAGCTTGGGGTGCAGATCAAGCTGTGGACGATCTGCGGCGAGCAGTCGAAACAACAACGTAGAATTCACAAGAAGAAAATCATGTCAGACCCAATCGTCATCGAGCTACAGCGACTGGCAAGCGACGGCAAGTGTCCGGTGGATGAACTCCTTCGTAAAGCACTCATCGTCTCGACCAAGCTACAAATTTCCGATTTTTCAGAATGGATTCGCTCCGAACTGAATGGTTATCAAGACAAAGAAGTACCAGAGTACCGCGTTGTCTCGACTTCGCTAAAGGCCATCAATCCGGTTAACGGCATTCATATGCCGATCTTCACCGACGTGCCTAGCCAAGAAGATGAGTTCAGCCGTGCACCTTTGGGGGTGCCGGTAGGCGAACTCAGCGTACTCCTCCAGAGCGACAGTGAATTCTTTAAGATTCGATTGCCAAACTCGGTGCAACGACGACTGCATCGCCAATGCGACATGCCCATGCCGCTGGAATGTTACCTGCGTGTTTCCCCCAATTCCGTTTTTAGGATCATGGATGCGGTCCGAAACACAATCCTCAACTGGGCCCTCAAACTTGAACAAGAAGGCATCCTTGGCGAAGGAATGCGGTTCAGCCCAGAAGAAAAGGCCATTGCGATGACTAACCAGAACATCCACATCGGAAACTTCCAGGGCATTCTTGGGAACGTTTCCGGAAGCACGGTGTCCCAATCCCTGAACATGTCCATCAAAGCCGGTGACTTCAACAGCCTGAAGCAGCGATTGACCGAGGCTGGAATCACTCCTGAGGATCTTCAATCTCTAAAGACAGCACTTGAGGCCGATCGCAAACCGACTTCCTCTTCACAGTTCGGTCCGCAAGTCAGTGCTTGGATCGGAACAATGATGGGTAAGGCTGCCAGCGGCGTTTGGAAAGTGACCCTGGACACTGCCGGAAAACTGATCCCCACCGCCATCGCCGCCTACTACGGCCTCTCCTGAACTGGCGTTGGCATAATGCGGGGTATAAAGCGTCATTCAAGTCTGGACATTTCACAATTGAAGAAAATCGAAAATTGACCACATGGCGTCGACTCTATGAAGTCTTCTGCCAGCAACTGGCCGCACAGAACCCGGAACGCTTTCGTTCACTTCCAGATGACCCAGAAATGGCTCGCCGCGATGGTCGACGCTTCATCGATCGCTCGGCTGAGAACCACAATGTTCCGTCAGAGGTCGTTCCCGGAATGTTTATTGAGGTCAATCTGTCAGCGAATTCCATTCGGCACTCCATGAGACGCATGCTGAAAACGTTTGGTCTGTCTGAATCAGAGATGAAGATCTACTTCCGGGAAGACCGGGATGCTGACCGGGAGACCCGCAATCCCGGTTGATCGATCTGCTTGTCATCACAGATTTCTGAAAATTGCTGGCAACAGAATGTCCCACAGTTGTCACTTGCTTCGGGTATGAATGGTGGAAAAGGGGGAATTGTTCTCCTGATTTGTCACCTTTGAACCTGGAGAGTCTTCATGCGGGCTGTCTGTTTGGCATTGTTTTTGACGACCATCACGTTTTCTTCTGGCTGCATTCCTGTGGATAGTTCTGGCCGGGGAAAGAAAGCTGAAGCCCAGAAGATCGCTGTTGAGGAACCTCCAAAGGTAAACGTGGAAGCTCCGGCGAATGAGCTTCCAGCAATGGGCGAAGAGAAAGCTCCAGAAGCACCTCTAAAAGCGGCGGTGGAGAAGCCATCCAAAGAGGAACTTGAACTGGAAGCTCGGGCAAAATTCAACGAAGAAATGACCAAATGGATGGCAGGAGAAACTAGTTCGGCGACATCTATCCGCTACATCCAAAGTCGACCTCTCAAGCATGAGATTCTGAGTGTAATTTTCGATCCCGCAATTGGCCTTCCAGCAGATTTTCCTCCTGGTGATCGAATAGCATATCGCTTCAATGTCTCAGTGACGTTTGAATCCGAAGTCGGAACGCTGATCCAGAAAGTGCTTGTTTACCAAGTATCAATGTCGCAGCGTGGAGAGTGGAGTGTATACCCAGAATATAAATAGGCATCGATTGACTGTTTATCTCTGGCGAGATTCACTCTCGATTCACCACCAGGCACCCTGAGAGGAGATCGTGAAGTCCCTGTTTATTCTCGGTGAAGGCGACCATGAGGTAGCCGATGAACAGGAACGAGGATAGAAACTTGGCCAGATAGCGACCGGTGGCCCGTCCGAATGTGATGCGGTCCCGGTCGAGATCGGTCACCCTCATTCCCAGTGCGATCTTGCCGAGTGTTCCCTGCCACGATGAGCATTCCAGCAGAGCATGATAGAGCCAACTCACGAAGAGCAGGCATCCGAAGTAGAACACGTTGATCACGATGGCCAGGATCATCAATGCCTCTTCCCCGAGTTCCTGAGCTACAACGCTTGCCGGTATCGCGATGCTGAAGTAAATCGGCACGCTGATCAACGAAAGAACCAGGGAATCGAGTCCACTGGCAATCACCCGTTTCCAGAAACCAGCTGGTTCTCCTCGGGTTTTCTTTTTCTTCGGTTTGGGTGCAGGTTTCGGTCTGGGGCGAATCGGAGTGACATATTCGAAGTGTTCTGAAACCTCTTCGCTATGCCCATCATCCCATTCTTCTACCTCGATGATCTGCTCGGAAGCATCCGGAACCAGGAGTGCCGAACCACATCCCTGGCAGGTTCCTTTTCTACCCGCTGCGGATGAGGGAACCCGAATCGGGTGAAAACAGTGGTGGCATTCGAAAGCAATGTCGCTCGTGTCATCGGAATTCTGTGTGACCAGCTCTTTCACTGGAGGAAATGATTCCGGTGAAGATGTGGCGATCGCATTTGTTGAGGTTGTTGCAGCGGCGAATAGTCCTTTCACTTGAGCAGCACGTCCCCATTGGCCAGCTTCTCCCTTTCTGATCGGGGTATTCGAATCGATGACTTGTTGTTGAGCTGCCTGCTTCAGTTGAGCAGTCGTCAACGGTCCAACGGTCTGATTCTCCTGACGGTAATACCACTGTGCTGCCATCTCGAAGCTGTCCTCGTGATCTTGAAACCAAAGCTCACGGGACAGAGACGGCCCCCATTGCCGTCGTTCAATCTGGGAATTCAGACATCCGGCCCGCAAGGATTCTTTCGCGGGAATTGTTGCCGATAGCTGTGACACATGTGGGTCACTTTAAACGGAGTAAATTTCCAGAGAATGCGGAAATCTGAGGTTTTCTACACGGAAATCACACTGACCCAAGTGTGACACCGCAGGGAATTACCCTGTGATTCATCAAGAAGGTGGTTTCCAAGTTCTGATCAGGGTGACATGCGACGACCAAGACGAACCGATGCTGATCGCCGTGTTCGTCAGTGCGAACGCCTCGGCAGACTGCTGCGACTGCTGCACCTGATCATGGGACGCGGTCGCTGGGACGCTGACACCCTGGCCGAAGAACTCTGCTGCTCCCGAAGAACCATCTTCCGACTCTTCCAAACCCTCTCCTACGCCGGTGTCCCCTGGTATTTCGATGAAGCCAAGAAAGCGTATCGGGTGAGGCCGGGTTTTAAATTCCCAGGGATTGAAGAGCCATCGAACCCGACACCTCAAAAGATTCCTCTCTCACCAGAGATGGCCCCAGTCATTGAGAAAATGCTGGCCGAGGGAGAAGCTTTCTCTGCTTCATTGAATGAATTTCTGAGGCTGCTTCAGCAGGATCTCAGTCCGATTCGAAGTCACCTGAGTCCAACAGATCACTGACGGCGGCGGTCAGGATAAAGCTGGTCGACATGGATATCTGAATCTTCAAGTTGGGGGACGATTACCATGAGATCGTTTGGGGTGCACTCAAAGTACCGACAGAGGGATTCGACAAAAGCCGTATTGGTGACCACCGCTCTTCCTGGAGCGGTCAAACTCGATAGCACTTGGGGGGAGATGCCAGTTGCGTTGGCGACTTCTCGCATGGGGATACGACGCTGCTCAAGATTCTCCTTGGCAACAAGGAGCTCACGGAGGCGAAAATAAATCATAAAATATCCTTCCTTGCCGTTGACATACTGTCTCCCAGTATTACGATTGGGCTTGAATTGGACAATGATGGTGCAGCTCTCGGCTCGAATGCTAAAGCCCGATCATGTGGCGGGGCGGATGTCGAACGCGAGGCGGTCATCATTCGCAGGTGTCTTAACCTGTGTGAGTCACGCTCGGAAGGCTCCCTCTCTCCGACTTCGACAACAGACCTCCCTTATCACCTTTCGTGAGCAGCGTAAATTCGCTGTAAGGAGCGTTGTCGACTATGGATGACCTTCATCCCCCTGCTGGTGTTGTGCCAGTTCTTATTGATGCCAAATCGGCGGCTCAATTGTGTTCTGTCTCCCTTCGCACATGGCGGCGTATGGAATCGGATGCGGAAGTTCCGGACCCGGTTCGTCTCAGTGTTCGGGTCGTCCGCTATCGGCATGAGGAACTTGTCGAATGGATACGAGCCGAATGCCCACCTCGTGATGCGTGGAAGAAAATCCGTAATCAGAAATCAGAGCGGAGGGCTAAATAATGGGGAGGATCTTCAAAAAGCCCTATTGGGTTAAAGATAAAACCACTGGTGAAAAAGTCAGAAAGGAGTCGAAACGCTATTACGTTGAGTACCGCGATGAGCACGGTAAGAAACGACGTGAAGTGGCTGCGACGGACAAAACGGTTTCGAATCGTTTGCTGGTCAAACGTGAACAGGAAGTGGAGCGACGAAAATGTGGTGAGGTCAATCACTATAAAGAACATCAAAAAACGCTGCTCGTCGACCACATCACGGACTTCGAAAAACATCTCCGTTCAAAGGGGGATTCCGAAGATCATGTGGAGCAGACGATTGGAAGGCTGAAAAAGATCATCGACGATTGCAAGATGGTCCGGATTTCGGATCTCCAGCGATCGCCAGTGGAGAACTTCATCTATGAGTTGAATCAGTCAGGCCAGGGACCGCAGACATGTAATTTTTACCTGCAGGCCATCAATCATTTCGTCAACTGGCTCGTCACTGATTGCCGGATGAGCGAGAACCCGATTCGCAGCATTCAGAAGATGAATGTGCGGAAAGATCGGCGACATGATCGGCGGCCGTTGTCTCTGGAGGAAATGGCCTATTTGATTGAGGAAGCAAGAAATGGTCAGCCTGTGGAGGGCATGTCAGGTATTGATCGAGCGATGCTGTACCTCTTTTGTCAGATGACGGGATGCCGCAGAAAGGAGGCGGGGTCGGTCACATTGTCTGACCTCAACCTGGATCCCGATTCCCCGGCTGTCATGCTTCGAGCAGGCCATACAAAGAATGGGCGAGATGCTGAAATTCCTCTGCATCCAGAGCTTGCAAGGGAACTGAAACTTTGGCTTTCAGGACGCCAGACCGATCCGAGGCAACCCATTTTTGACTTACGAACGCCGAAAAATGAGCTTCGCAAAACGTCGAAGATGATCAAAAAAGATCTGGAAAAAGCGAAGAAACGTTGGGTGGAGTCTGCCTCGAGTGAGGACGAACGTCAGGTCAGGCGGCAATCCGATTTCCTGGAATATCGAAATCAGGCTGGATTGTATGCCGACTTCCATTCTCTTCGGCATGCCTTTGTTTCCAATCTCGCTCAGGGAGATGTTCACCCCAAAACGGCCCAACTCCTGGCGAGACACGGTTCAATCGAACTGACGATGAACCGCTACACGCATGTCGCAAAAGCGGAGAAGTCGCTGGCCATTTCCAAGCTCCCTATTGTGGGAGGTCTTGCCCGTCCGGAGAAGGTGGAAAAAGCCCCATCTATGGTGTCCAAAATGGACCCCTGTGGTGTCCGTTTTGGACCTCTTCCCGGGACGTCTGCCGACTTCGAAAGGCACCATCTGGCACTGAACCAGGGGGAAGAGGATGCCCAAGAGGAGGGAGCGGACGGACTCTCTAACTCCCTGACAGATAGGGTGTTAGACACTGCCTGTCACCAAATGACATCGCCCGGCACGATGGCCGGGCGAGTGAAGAGTGAAGTGCACCCGGAGGGGTTCGAACCCCCAACCCCCGGTTCCGAAGACCGGTGCTCTATCCAATTGAGCTACGGATGCAATCTGATTCCTGTCCCTGACTTGCGTCAATAATTCGCTTGTTCGGTGAAAGCGGAACACGCAGATCAGACAGGTGATAGAGGAATGTATCAAATCGTCCGTCATTCTCAAAGCGGTCGGCTCCTGGAACTTGTTGAAAGTCCATTCAGATGGGGACGAGGAGAAATTTTCGAATCTGGTTTCAGCCCAAGCGAACCGTTCGAGGTGATCCTAAATCATTTAGATTCAATGCGATAGGAGATTCCTCGGTTCCAGGTTTGTCTCAGTGGAAGGCGGGCAGGGTACTCAAGTGCTTCAGCATCTGGCTTTGACTGCTGGACGCAACATCTCGGCCTGGGGCGCCTAATCGGTACAACCGGATGTAGAAATCTCGCAACATTGTCGCCATTTTCCGACACCGGCATGATCGGCAGGCTATGGTGGCATTGTTGGATTGTGTGATTTCCATGCAATTCCCGCTGGAGGCCATCGGTCTGTTACCCCCTCCAGTCATCCGTTTGGACATCCATTCTGAATCGAAGAGGCCTTTGTGTCACATACTTTTTCCCGATGTCTGGTCACGGGGGGCGCCGGTTTCATTGGTTCACATCTGGTGACGCATCTCGTTGAACAAGGGGTTCAGGTTCGCGTCCTCGACAATCTGTCGACCGGATTCACCAGAAATCTTACGCCGGTTCTCAAGCAGATTGAATTGATCGAAGGGGATGTGCGTGACAGTCATGTCGTGCAACATGCTGTCGACGGGATGGAAGTGATCTTTCATCAGGCTGCCTTGGCCTCGGTGCCGTTAAGCATTGAGAACCCGGTGGCGACTCATGATGTTTGTGTCACGGGAACAGTGAACATTCTGAACGCCGCTCGGAAAGCAGGCGTACGGCGTGTGGTGTATGCCGGGTCAAGCAGTGCTTATGGTGATTCTCCCGAAATGCCGAAACGGGAAGATCAGGTGCCGCAGGTTCTTTCCCCATACGCTGCGTCGAAACTTGCGGGGGAGCTGTACTGCCAGTCTTTCGCCAGTTCTTATGATCTGGAAGTGGTCAGACTTCGTTACTTCAATGTCTTCGGTCCGCGTCAGGATCCGAAAAGTCCTTATTCTGCTGTGATCCCGCTGTTTGCCAGTGCACTGCTGGAAGGAAAGGCTCCTAAAATTTTCGGAACCGGCGAGCAGTCTCGCGACTTTGTTTCGATTCGAAATGTCGTCCAGGCAAACCTGCTGGCTGCAACCGTCCCGGGAGTTTCCGGTCGGGTTTATAATGTTGCCAGTGGTGAAACGATCAGCGTCCTGGAGTTGCTACGGCTGATCTGTGAGTTTCTTGATAAGCCGTTCGCTCCCGATTTTCATCCTGCCCGAAATGGAGACATTCTCCACTCCTGGGCTGACATCTCTGCAATTAAGAATGACCTTGGGTACGATCCTCAGGTGACACTTGAGTCGGGACTGAAAGAGACACTTGATTATTATCTGAATGAATTTTCAGAGAAGACCGTTCATGTATAAAAACATGTCATCTCACGATCGTTGATCATTCGGTTCATTACGTATCAATTAGATATCACACCAGAGTTTGCGGAATGGATTCCGGGTGCCGTACAATATCAGGAAGCAATCCGTGTCAGTACCTCCTAAAAATGCTGCTCCCCAGGCCGAATTTGACTTTGCGCCCTTCGGGTTTCACCAGTCCTCCGGCGGTAGTTCCGAGCAATCCGGGCATTCCGTGGATATTGTCCGCTTTCTTCTGGGAGTCTGGATTCCGCTGGCATGTGGCCTGTTCCTTGGGCTGACAGTGGGAGTTCTCCTGTATCTGTTTCTTGGACCAGTTTATTCTGCTTCAACGCAGGTTCTGGTTTCCAAGAAAGCAAGTGTTCCGGCGCATAACGCTGAAGCGAACCGTTATGGTGATCGTGGTGATCACGTTCAGTTGATCAAGACGGACTTAATTGTCGAACGGGCTTTTAAAGATCACGGTCTTCATGAGATTCCGGAATTAGCAAAAGCGTATGATCCATTAAAGGAAGTGACGGAAGGCTTATCCGTTACACGCAGTTCCGGTCAGGAGCAGTCTTTTGATAACGTTCTGGATATTGCTTATCTTCACCCGGATAAACAAATTGCCAGGGCGGTGGTACAGGCGATTGTCGAATCGTATCGGGATTATCTGGACGACACCCGAGACGAGAATGCCAAGTTGCTGTATCGTTCGTTGCTTGAACGTCAGGAGATGCTCGAGACAGACATTAAACATCTGGAAGGAGAGTATCAGCAATTCCGCCGTGATGCTCCGGTTTATTTAAAGGCCTCGCCAGTCATCTCCGTCAATGGAATGCCGACACAGGCTCCGAATCAGTATGAATCGGAATTAGCATCTATTGAAACCGCACAGAACGAAAACCTGCGGAAGCGTTCGAGCATTCAGGCACGTGTCGCCACGCTTGATCGGATGCTGAAAGAGAAAGCATCACGCGAAGAACTGGAGTTCTGGGTGATGCATTCCATGTCGACAGGAACCTCCGGCGGTGGAGGTGGAACCGGGTCGGGTGGAGGTGGGGCCATGGTCTCGGCGTCGCCAGAGAAAGCACAACTTGATTCCCAGTTATTAACGGCCCGTCTGCTGGAAGAACGTCTGCTTCATTCTCTGGGGGAAGAACATACTCAGGTTAGGAACGTGCGTCGGCAGATTGATACACTGCTCGACTTCTATACGCGACAAGGTCTCAAGGCTCCTGAGCGTAAGTCCGGGGAGGGTGCCCCTGTCTCTTCCCGGTCTGCGGCACTGGGAATGGATCTCGTCTCGGCTTATCGGGAAACTCTGGTTGGACAATTAAAAGAGCTGGAGATGGACAATCAGAATCTGGCGTTGCTGCATGCGGATGCCCAGAAAAAAGCCAAGCAGGCAGAGATGTTCGAAGTGGACGATCAGCGTCGAAAAGACGAAATCGCTCAGAAGAAACAGCAGCTCGAACGGATGTTCGACCAGATTGCCGAGTACGATATTTCCCGCGGTCAGGAAGGTTACCGACTCCAGCAAATTGCACAGGTTCGCATTG
>DATMFC010000468.1:0-1902 GCA_035556335.1 Planctomicrobium sp.
GCCGGTACTGGAGAGACACAGGCCAATCACCCCGGCTTTGGCCATCAAGCGGACATACACTTCGGCAGATCCAAGAGTCTGACCGTTGCTGACGGTGACAATACCCACCCCGTGCTCTTTCGCCTTGGTGACTGCCAGTTCTGCTCCTCGCGTGGCCGCCAGCGGACCAATCGTACGACTGCCGTCGAGTATCGCAAAACTGGGAGCATCGGTGAGTGTCAAGACACTTCCTCGAGGATCGATATGACCATGATCAATGGCATCCAGAAGGCGAGGAAGCAAGACCACTCCATGCCCCGGCATTCCAAACAGGTCGGCCTCAACGAGTCGTGCTGCTGCCACTTTCGCGTCGAAACGGAACATGCTGTACTTGACCAGCAGGTTCTCGACGACGGTATGCAATTCGATAACAGGAATTCGAACTTCCTGTTCGGCGTTCTGAGGATAGGGAATCGATGAAGGCATAAAAGAGACCGGAGACTGAATCTGATGAGTGTCAGATGAGTGTTTGTCGCATAGGACCGGTTGATAGTTTGATCTATTTTCGTCGAGTTCGATAGGCAGGTGCAAGCTCTGGCATTGTTTTCAGGCAACCGGAAAGTCGTTCTTGCAGCAACGATTGTTGATCGGTTTTCTGATCGGTCGATCTCAGAAACCGCGCACGCCCCCCTTCAAGACAGACAATCAGCCATTGAAGCGATTCGCGAAGTGACTGGAAAAACCTTTCCAACTCCACGGGTGACAAGTCATAACGCAGCAGTTCACTCGTCGTTTCTGTTCGCTGATGACGGAGTCGAGCCAGAGTGGATCCCTGTGTCCGATAACGGTCTCCATGGTCAAAGGCCCGTAATAACCGGTTTTCAGCATCGAACTGAAACACCTGATCCGGCGTCATATAAAGCAGAAAACGCCCGTCCTCCCGAATTCCGGCCACGACCGGCGTTTCGCCAGCATCTGGCAAAAACTCCCACCGGGGAACGACGAGATGCAGTTCTTCGTAGAGATCTTCCCGATCAGATTCCTGTCGTGCCATTGTGGAGATTCCATCAGGGCTTTTTAAAACTCCTAACAAAACTGAACCCGATCCGCTCGCGGAAAGGAAATATTCATCGTTTGAGAGGTTTTGTTCGCGGCTCTTAATTATTTGAAACAGGCGAATCCAACGGGAAGGACAAAGCCAATGACTGTTCGGCATGAAGAATGCCAGGCGATTTCTTCTCTCTCCATCGGAACACTCTTAAAAAACGAGAGTCGTCTGGCAGGGAAGAAGGGAGAATATAACGCAGCAAACTTCGCGCCGAACAGTGATTGGCTTCGCTCCAGGGCTTTTGCTTGTTTCAAGATGGGCAATCTTCGGGAGGGCGAAGCTCCTGCTGAGCCGCAAGTAAGAGAACGCTTTCCATAGTTTGCGGCTCGGCGGGAGCCTCGCCCTCCCGGGACATTTTCAATAAAGCGAAAGCCTTGGGCTTCACTCTCCCGGAAAGGGAATTCTCATCATTTGATGAAGTTTTGTTCGTGGCTCTGAATCAATTGAAAGTCCAGTGTCTTGTTCGGGGAAGTGCGTTCCCTGTTTGACATGCAAACACGCACACTTAAAATGAGCCCTTTTCCACACCGCCCGCTTGGAACACTCTCTTGAATGATGCACTGAGTAAGGTCAACGTACTGGTCGAAGCTCTGGAATGGATCCGGCGATTTCGTGATCGCTACGTGGTCATCAAGCTGGGAGGAAGCGCTCTCGACGAACCGGAATCCGTTTCCAACTGTCTCGCGGATGTCGTTTTCATGGAAGCGGTCGGGATGCGGCCGATTCTTGTCCATGGAGGGGGCAAGGCCATAAGTCGGGCAATGGCGGATTCCGGGATCGCCCCCAATTTCGTACAGGGGCGTCGCTACACCGAT
>DATMFC010000469.1:0-7639 GCA_035556335.1 Planctomicrobium sp.
ACATCGTTTGGTTCTTAGAATTTGGTTCTTAGAATTTCCCACACCTATGCTTGCCACATCTGCATTTCGAAATCGGCGGAAGGAATGGTGAGGTCGAGTGTCCCTTCACTGGGAGTCCGTTCGATGACCTGACCCTCTTTAATCAATTCTGCGGCCACGTTCAGGCGTTGACCAATTTTCACTCCCAGATCACGCCACGGGACAGAGAGTTCGAAGATCTCATTCACAGCATACTTTGCCAGAGCGGAGTCCACCGGTTTGTCGTCGATCATGACGGTCGGTTTGTGTGACTGCGATCCGTTTAATGACGCCCGGATTTCGACACCATAAGGATCGATAAACTTCAGGCGGACTTCGTCGTAATCGTTCAGGTCATGCACGGCTTTACGAAGGGTATCAAGCCGAACGAGCAGGTTTTCAGGACTGAACCCGAAGTAAATATCCCGGACGACTCCGTCGCTGACCATCGTCATCGTTCCCCGTTCGCTACCGAACTGATAATGTCCGGCATTCAGCCATTCGAAATAGCTTTTGCGACCGTTAATTTTGACTTTCAGGAACGCGCGGGGATTTGTATGGATCTGTCGTCGTTCTGTCCTGGCGACCGGCTTTAATAAAATGCCTGGTGGTTGCTCTCCGAGAATATGATAAACGTTACGAAGATGCCTTCGGAACAGTTCGTCGAACAGGGCGTCCTGTGCGGAGTTATGATCGTCTCCGTACCACCAGAACCAGTCGCTTCCCTGAGCGATCATCAGTTCATCCCAGGCGCGGCGGATATCTTCCTCAGTAAATCGGGAACTCTTTTCCGCTTTCAACAGAAACTCACGGGTGACGTGTACCAGATCCCAGGCGTCCCGGTCGTCCTGATGGCCGATCCAGATATAGAAGTCGTGATTGATCCAGCTTCCGGCGAACAGCTTACTGATCTTATGCGCCGGTGGATGAGCGGAGAGATAATCACTCACCCTGTCTGTATTAATATCACGATCCTGAACCGCGCTACGATAAAGATTTCGCAGGAAGGCAACGCCTCCATCAGGATAGTATTCCCAGCAGTTTTCTCCATCCAGCACGATCGGCACGATCGCTGGCTGGTTGTTCTGGCTGGAGACGACACGGCCGATTTCTTTCACTTTCCCCAGTAAATCACCAGCGGCCCAGTTAGGATCGTTTCTCTGATAATGGAAGCCGATCAGGTCGCTGAGACCGTGATCACGGAAGAGAATCTGCAGGGCTTTGCCTTCATGTTCCACACGCCAAGGGCGGTAGAGCATCTCCGGACGATTGACCAGTCCGTTCCCGTCACGGTGAACAAAGCCGTCGGTCGAATGAGTCAGAATTTCTTCGTCGGTGGCAATCCATTGGATTCCGACATTCGCGATGGCTCCGAGGATCTCCTGTGAGACAGACCCCTCGGAAGGCCACATCCCTTTCGGGGGAGTTCCGAAGAGTTGTGTATGATATTCGATCGCCCGTTTCAGGTGACGGACGACATCGTCGGCATAGCTTTGTGTGTATTTAGGAAGCGGACATCCGGGCATTCCTTCCCGGGCCGATTTCTTATCCCATAAGAGAGGCAGAATCGGGTGATAAAACGGAGTCGTTGTAATCTCAAGCTGTCCTCCATCGGAGAGTTTTTTATGAAGCGGAATGACATCCGCGACAATTTCCCGCTGCCGGTCGAGCAGCCAGTTTTTCTCGTCCTCAGTATAGTTGCGTCCTTTGTCACGGAAGGCGCGTAACTCGGCATCCTGTTCGAAGACGAGATCATGGATCCATGTCAGGTTATTCCAGACCTGAAGGTCCCGCAAATCCTGTGCTTTAAATCGAGGAAGCGCCTGTTCGACGGTATCACGCCCGGCTCCCCGTTTCTGGTGAAGTTCAGAATAGCGGGGAAACGGCCGGATCATGGTCCATTCATTGGCCATGAAGAAGTGGTCGAGAAGATATTTTGTGTCGTCTTCAGAAAGCCCGTCGGCAGGCAACCGGGAGATGTCCAGATGTTTATCACTTCCCCCGTTGACATAGCGTTCAATCTGCAGCAGCAGGCTGGGAACGAGGTTGATCGAACACCGGAATTCCGGCACTTCCTGAATGTGGAGCGCCATCCCGATGTAATCTTTGGTGGAATGCAGACGCACCCAGGGCATCAACGTTTCCCCGGAAACATCATCCGGGTAATAAGGTTGATGCTGATGCCAGAACAACGCGAGGGAAACAGGCTGCATAGCGGGGTCAATCAATATCGTTAATGGACTGGAGTTTGAAAAAACTCTAAGAGCCGCGAACAAAACCCCTCAAACCATGAAAATTTGCTTTCCGCGAGCGGAACGGGGTCAGTTTTGTTAGGGGTTCTAAATTCGAAATTCTAAGAACCAAAGGAGAGAAGAGCCAAAAATCAAATCAAAAGAATCAAACATTTGTCTGGAGAATCTTTCAACGAAGCGTCTTTTCTTCTTTGGTTCTTAGAATTTCCCGCCCCCCACTTATGGTTCCTTCCGGGGAGATTGAGCGGCTAATTGAATCGCACGATCGTAAACTTTGATGTATTCCCGGGCACTTGCTTTCCATGAGGAATCTTTACGCATGCCATTCAGGACAATCTGATTCCAGTCACTCCGTTTATAAACATAGGTGCCGAACGCGCGCCAGACGGCATCCAGGAACGCCTCCGAATTATAGTCCCAAAAAACGAATCCGGTCGCTGTTTCATTGTCCAGTGTTTCGGAATCGGTGTTGACGACGGAATCGGCCAGTCCGCCGACCGCATGAACAATCGGGATTGTTCCATAGATCAAACTGTACTGTTGGTTCAGTCCACAGGGTTCGAAGCGACTGGGCATGAAATAGGCATCAGACCCGGCTTCGATGCGGTGGGCCAGCTTTTCGTCGAAGCCGATATGTGCCGCGACCCGACCTGGATAACGCTCCTGAAGCACTCGCAGCGATTCCTCAAAATACCGGTCGCCGGTTCCCAGAAAGGCCATTTGAACGTCGGCTCGCAGGATTTCGTCTGCTTTGGCGGTGATCAGATCGAGCCCTTTCTGGTCGGTCAGACGAGAAATCATCCCGATCAGGAAAGACTCGGGGTTGGTGTGCAGTCCGAGTTCCTGTTGCAATGCGTTCTTGCAACGGGCTTTTCCTTTGAGAACGTTTTCCGTGGTATACGTCACCGGAAGGGCCGCGTCTGTCGCGGGATTCCAGTCTTGCGTGTCGACTCCGTTCAGAATTCCGACCAGCCGGTCTGAGCGGGATTGAAGTACCGGATCGAGTCCACAACCGAATTCCGGGCGTTGAATCTCCTGAGCATATGTCGGGCTGACTGTCGTAATGAGGTCTGCAAAGGTGATGCCGGTTTTGAGGAGATTGAGTTGTCCCCAGTGTTCCATCTGTTCCCAGTTGAAATATTCTTCCGGCAGCCCGGTCAGTTCCATCTGCCAGGGGGCGAACTGACCATGAAATGCCATGTTATGAATGGTCAGAATGGTGCCGGTGTTGATGAACCGTCCCCCTTGTGTCCGTTCATGCTGGATCAGTGCCGGAACGAGGGCGGTTTGCCAGTCGTTGACATGAATGATATTGGGACGGCACAACGACTGGGCAATTTCCAGTACGGCCCGACTGAAGAAAATGAATCGTTCGGCGTTGTCGGGGTAGTCCTGTCCCCCTTCGGTATAAAGTTGACGGCGATCAAAGAAGGTCGGTTGATCGACCAGCAGCACTTCGACATTGGTTCCGGAGAGCAGGGAACGTTTCACTGTCGCGCGGACGGTCGCCTGTCGCATTTCGATATTCACGAGCGCGACCGGTTCTCCCTGCTTCTGTTCGGGAATCAGGCGACGATAGAGCGGTAATACCAGACTGACGTCATGGCCTGCATTCGCGAGCGCCTTGGCCAGTCCAGTCGCCACATCGGCCAGACCTCCGGTCTTCGCATACGGCACTGCTTCTGAGCTTGCGAGTAAAATACGCATGAAATTCACTTAGTGAGAAAGTCTGCCCGGCGCTGTTCATGACTCCGTCGCTTCCAACGTAGCGGATTGATCCGTTTCCGCCAATTGAGAAACGGGAATTGCCTGTTGAAAGCGAATCGGAGGCAGAAAATGCGTGTCCTTAGCGTCCGGGCGCTTATGCTGCTGACGCGATAAGAGCATACCGCCCATTGAGCCTTTATTGAATAAGCCACTCCGCCAGAAGGTCATTCAATGCCGATTGCCAGCAACAAGTCAGCGACCTTGACGCGATAGAGCCTACAAAATCGGGCCAATTCGATGACGTCAATCCGACGTTCGCCTGATTCACATTTGGACACGAACGAAGCGTGAGCCCCAAATCGCTTTGCGACATCAGTTTGCGTTAGTCCCGCATTGAGACGAGCCTCCTTCAGCACCCGCAGGAGATGCGCGTATTTCTGGGAATGTTGGGATTTCTGCATCGACTCATCGCAAAAAGAGTTGCGAGAGCCTATTCGTCAGGTTACATTTTTCCCAAAATAGGAAATTCCTGTTTTAGGAAAATTCTGTTTACAGCAGTCTGACTGTAGTTGTGTTTCTCGTACACATCCTGATCTTACTCCGATGCAGAGAGGTGCCTTATGCGACGTGAGCGTTTCGGATTCACTTTAATAGAGCTTCTGGTGGTAATTGCGATCATTGCCATTCTGGTGGCACTCCTGCTGCCTGCTGTCCAGCAGGCACGCGAGGCGGCACGGCGTTCTCAATGCAAGAACAATCTCAAGCAGATCGGATTGGCACTTCACAATTACCATGATACTCACCAAATCTTCCCCTGTGGTTTCGTGAATTTCCCTTCAAATGCAATGACGAACACCAGAGGGTGGGGATGGGGAGCCTTGATTCTCCCGTACCTTGATCAGAGCGTTTTATTTCAGCAATTGCAGGTCAATACGATCCGGATTGATCAGGTGGAAGGGGGGACGTATCCGGCAAACGGGTCGCCATTAACGCAAACGGCGATTTCCGTCTATCGCTGTCCCTCAGACACTGGCCCGCGGATCAACTCTGATCGGGGAAATCACGGCACATCGAACTATTCCGGCGTGTTCGGAAACAGCACTCCTTCCGGACGTGATCCTGATGGAACAGCTTATGCTGCTGCCTATTCCTGCGGGCATGACTGGCGACGCGGGGATGGAATGTTTTTTGCCAACAGTAATATCCGCATGCGTGATCTCGTCGATGGAACCAGTAATGTGCTCGCCATCGGTGAACGAGCGTTCGGCCAGATTGGCACGAGGACTTTTGGAGGGGCGATCTGGGTCGGGAAATGGCAGCATGACAGATGGGCATCCAACATCTGTTCCATTAGAAACAACGATGAGTGCGCCTTATTTGGAACCAGTCAATGGTCTTACAGCAGCCAGCATACAGGGGGACTCCATTTCCTGCTCGCCGATGGTTCCGTGCGGTTCATCAGTAGTAATGCGGATCGTGTCGTCATGGCGAAGGGGGCCGACCGTGACAGTCAGTCACATTGGGATCCTTCCGGGCAGTACCGGGGACCAGACCAGCTTCCATGACCAAATGATCCTCCGGATCTGAAATCGATGTTCCCACTGATAGAAGGATAACCGATGATAATACGAGGGCTTCTTATCGTGATCGCAACATACGGGTTGCTTCTACTTGTTACAGGCTGCACGAGCAATTCAGAACAGCGTCAACCGAACGCAGGTCCAGCGGAGCCATCCTCTGAGTCACGGGGAGATGGTGATTATTCCGCATCCAGCAGCCATTCGGGATGAAAACCGTTGGCCTCAAGTGGCAGGGTGGCGTGCTAATAGAACTTGAACTGTGTGCCATGCTCGCATCGCGTCAGCAGGGCGAGCATGCAATGGACGTCCCTATTCCGTTCGGCATGCTCATGCTGCTGACGCGACATGAGCATGACACCCATTGAGCCTTTATTGAAGATGCGCCACCCGGCCACAAGCGGATCGGGTGGCGAGCAATATGTACAGATTGTTTTTGTTTGATCGAAAAAAATGCGAACAATCATTGCACGCTCGCGGCCATTTACACTAGTTGCTTTGGCGATTTGGCTCTCACTTCCTTGCCTTACCACCACAATCGTAGTCTTACTTCAAAGAGAGGGGCTGCATGTCATTGGTGTTGCAATTGCGGCTTCTTGTTTCTTTTTGGGTGGCTTCTTTGTGAGTCATTGGCGTAGTAGCGTAGCACTGTGGTTAGACGATGACTCGCTCGTCTTTATAGAACCGGGTGATCCGCAGTTTGTGGGTGCGATTTACATTCTGAAGATCCCGCGGCAGCTGATCTTGTCAATGAAGCTCAAACCGAGAATCGATCAACATGGCACAATGTGCCTAGCGTTAATTGTGTCTTGTTTACCAGACGTTGAAGCTATGCATCTCCCGAAAGGCTCCGATTCTCAATGCTCAGTCGTCAGGCGTGCTGCAACCAGTGTTGATTTACTTTTTACTTCCGCCGCTTGGCAGTGGCTTGACGAAAAAGAAGCAACGCTGGCGCTGTGTAGTTGGCTCGATCGGGGAGCCGAGGCGGGTGGCGCACAATAAGGCTGGATTCGCGTCAACGTAACCCCAGCTTCGACACTGGGAGAGCGGACGATGATGGCCAACTATACCGGACGATACACTTCGACGCAGAGAACCCTTCGCCACCCTCGTCGGCAAGGAGATCAGACGACATTCAGTTATGACGATGGCAGAGTGGCGTTGCTAAGAGAATTGCATCTGTGTGCCATGCTCGCATCGCCCCAGCAGGGAGAGTATGCAATGGGCATCCCTATTCCGTTCGCCATGCTCATGCTGCTGACGCGACATGAGCATGACACCCATTGAGCCTTTATTGAAGGTGCCATCCAGTCTATAACCGAAAGGTCACGAGTCTCTTGGCGGAGCACACGAAGCGCAGCCCCATCCATCAAAGTCAATTCCATAAAGGTCTGCAAGACAGGTCATAAATCCCGAGACAGATAAGATGAGATTCTGTTCCACGGGCATGACAATTCGTACCTCGATCAGGTGTCTTCCATCTGATTCATGAGCTGTTGCGTCCCCATATCGGTAATCATTAATAAAGCTGGCAACGAGTTCAGCTCGCTCCTGGGTGGGGCAAACGAACAGAAAATCAACCCCGCGGAATTTCCTGAAGTCATCCCCCTGCGAATTGAGAGACCGCAGGACATCAACATCCGCAATTGCTGAATCCATCAGTTTCTCAATAGTCGACATCGCTGAGTCGCCTTATAAACGAATGCTCTATCTGGATCACCGACGTAAAACGCCTTAAATATCCAGCTTCAACAGCCGTGCCACTTCGTTGATATCCTTATCTCCCCGGCCGGAGAGGCAGATCACGACCACTTCGTCTTTGGAGCGGCTTTTTGCTGACTTGATCGCCTGTGCCATGGCATGGCTGCTTTCGACGGCGGGGAGAATTCCTTCCAGTCGGGCCACCTTCTGGTACATCGTCAGCGCTTCCTCATCGCTCGCAGTGACGTAATTCACGCGGCCGGAGTCTTTCCAGTACGCATGTTCCGGGCCCACTCCGGGATAGTCGAGTCCGGCAGAGACCGAATGAACGTCGAGTGTCTGGCCGTCTTCATCCTGCAGCACATAGCTGTAACTGCCGTGCAG
>DATMFC010000470.1:0-13704 GCA_035556335.1 Planctomicrobium sp.
CACCGTCTCGTATCACGGCAATCTTCGACAATTGATGAAGAAGGCGGGAAAGTGACTGCCCGTCGACGTGGTGCGCAGGTCGAACTGACTCGGCGAGCATTGAGCGATCTCCACGAAATCGAGAAGTTCTCCATCAAAGAATGGGGCCGCAAAGCGGCTGATCAATATCTTGATGACATCGCCGCGGCGATTGACCGGCTGAAAGAGAACCCCGAAATTCTTCGTCTGGAGCCAGATTTCGTGCCGGGCCTTTCCTTCTACAGAGTAAAAAAGCACTTTCTGGTTTGTGACTCCCAGAATGATCTGATCATCGTGCTGGCCGTGATTCACACCAGCACGGATCTTCCCGCCCGACTGTTGGAGTTGGAACCACGATTGGCGGCGGAATCGCAACTCCTTCGTGGCAAGCTTCACGGTTCCGAGTTAGAGGACTGATCAGGGTTTTTGCTTGTTTTAAGATGGGCAAATTCCCGGAGGGCGAAGCTCTAGCTGAGCCGCATGAAAGATGACGCTCTCCATGGTTTGCGGCTCGGCAGTTCCGGTAGGTCAGGCATTGCCTGACCTACGCTCACTACTCAGACTCTCGTTGGGGAGTCTCCCCCTTCGAGCGTTCTGCAAGTTTGGCGGGAGTGGACATGGTCGAGAAGTTGACGAGGTAGCCATCTTTGAGTGTTCTGGAACTGGTCCATTCCACGAACGCCACCTGGCAGACGACGACCGGTTTCACCCAGCGAGCCTGATAGCTGAGCGGGAGGGGGGGGCGAGAACTACGGTGCTGCTCAAGCACGGTTTGCAAGTCGTTGATCAAGGTGGAATCGCTTCCATCCAGCGGGACCCGACCGACGAATCTTCCGCGGTTGTTTTCCACTTGTGCCACCAGCACCGAACGTATTTCTCCATCGGCGTTTGTCAGATATCCAACGATATGAAACTCTCCCACAATGTCGCGAGGCAGTCCATCTGAAGTGCGAGGGATGACTTCCTGATCAGGGGATTGATCGGCGAAGATTGTCTCGTTCGGGATTTCGACGGTAGAGATTGCCTTGGTTTCTTCCAGAGGAGTTGTGGCCTTGGGGGCAAGTTGACTGAGCAATCCTGACTTCTGGTTCTGCCATGATCGGGCCACGTCCTGCCGAATCTCTTCCGCATCGATTCCCACCAATGTGCAGGCCATCACCATGACAGCGACTCCGGTCATTCCGAGGCAAAACACATTTCGTGTGACGGGAAGTGATCGGAGAATTTCCCTCCAGACGCGAATCGGATGAAAGACCGACATGGCCGTCAGTGTTGTAATGGGTCCATGACGATGGAGTCGGCAGACCACCAGATAGGCTCGGGCATGGGCGATCCCCCATGTCAGGGCTCCGGCTGCAAGAAGAATCCGGCCATAAAAGGCCCGTTCAATGGAGTCGGGCCAGATCATACGGCAGGCCATGCCGATCGCGAATATAAAGAGGAACCCCGCAGCCAGCCGGAATTGCCAGATTCGTTCTGGAACGAGGAGAGATTTCCTCGGACTTTCCGCACCGAGTCCGTCCGAGATTTCCGAGTCGGTGACGTCACGTCCTAACTGAGGAGAATATCGACATTCGACACACCAGGGCTTTGCCCCTCTGGGCATCACTGTGCCACATCGTGGGCAACAGGCATCAACCGAAGCAGGAACAGGCCGCTCGACCTTCACTTTCTTCAGACGGACGGCCCCGAGGATGCGGGTCAGCCGATCCTGTGAGTCATCCGTGTCGGATTCTGATGAAACTGTTTCAAGAGACATTGACGTCGACGAGGCCATTACAACTCGTAAAATCCTCCCTGGGTCATGAATAACGGCATCCGTGCGGTTCCAAGTAGACCATGGGCATTAAGCCCCCTGACAAAACTCACCCCGATCCGCTCGCGGAAGGGGATTTCTCACTGTTCAATGAGATTTTGTTCGCGGCTCTAAAAAAATGGTCCCGGAAAATCTAGTACAAGAATGACGGTTTCGGGGAGTTTTCTTGACTCGTTTCCAATTTTCGATGTAAACTGAAGTGCGACTTAGTCATTTGGCAACGGTCAGCAGTCAGGCTGGCAATTGGAAGTCTGTGGTAAAAACGCTGAAGAAGTGTCAGATTTCCAGACTCTCAGGTTTGAAATTGTGAATCTGACGAGGTTTTGTGCGAATCTCTCCGTCAATAGTTGACGGTTGGTTGGTCACTGGAGCGGCTCGTTCCGGGTGAACCAGTGCTGCGGATTGTGATCACGTGCGGTGAAAGCACGAGGCTGCGTCGCGGCGAATTTTCTGTATCTCTTTATCTGTATTGGTTTTCCCAACAAAGCGGAACAAATGGAAACAAGTGAAAGGTCGTGCACATTTGCCGACCTGGGGCTGGAGCCTCGAATCCTCGACGTTTTAAATCACATTGGATATTCGGCCCCCACGCCGATACAACGATCTTTAATTCCGATCGCCCTGCAAGGGGTCGACTGCATCGGACAGGCTCGAACCGGAACCGGAAAAACGGCCTCCTTCGTTCTGCCGATCGTGCAAAAGCTCGATCTGATGAAGGAAACGGTTCAGGCATTGATTCTCTGCCCGACCCGGGAATTGAGCGAACAGGTCGATCAGGAGTTTCAACTCCTTTCTGACGGCTCACGAATTGAGACGGTGCTGGTGGTGGGAGGCCGGGCGGTTGGTCCCCAGATTCGCAGTCTCCAGCAGGGGGCTCATGTGGTCATCGGGACGCCTGGGCGAGTGATCGATCTCATTCAGAGACGAGCGATGGATCTTTCTCAGGTCCAGTTCGTCGTTCTCGATGAAGCCGACCGGATGCTCGATATCGGTTTTCGGAAGGACATCGAACGGATCTTGAAGTCCTGTTCCACTGAACATCAGACGCTGCTTCTCTCGGCCACGCTGGATGAAGAAGTCGAACGACTCGCTCGAAAATTCATGGTGGACCCGGTTCGGGTCGACCTGTCTGAAGACAGCGTCGTCGTGGAAACGATTGAACAGTTTTTCTGTACGGTGGAAGAAGAGAAGAAATTTCAGCTTCTCATTCGTGTCCTTCTCAACGAACGCCCTGCCCAGGCATTGGTCTTTTGCCGAACAAAGCGCCGTGCCCATCAGTTGTATGAACGGCTTTCCCGCCGATTGCCCGAGGTCACCGCCATTCACGGGGACCTGCAGCAACGGGAACGGGACAGGGTCATTAAACGTCTGCGAGAAGGTCAGGCGCGGCTGGTTCTGGCGACGGATATTGTCGGACGCGGAATTGACATCAGCGGAATTTCGCACATCGTCAACTACGATATTCCTCAAAGCTCGGACGATTACGTTCACCGGGTGGGTCGAACCGGTCGACTTTCCTCCAACTCCGATGGACGTGCGATTACGTTTGTCACCCCTGAACAGGGAGATGAGCTGACTCGTATTGAAATGCGAATCAATACATTGTTGCAGAGATATTCCATTGATGAATTCGACGCGTTTCAATCACGTGAAGTCCGCGTCGTCAATGGCAACGAATTTTTTGAAATGAAACAGGAATCCGAATCCGGATGGGATGATATTCTCACGGAACTGAAATCCGTTTAGTGCCGTGTTCGGCCTTAATTTGCGTGTTGCCTGAGCGGTTTCGCGGCGAGTTGGTCGCTTCCGCTCCATTGATTCAAGCTGTTCGCCAAACGCCTCAGAGAGCCAAATCATGACGCTTGATGCCATTGGCCGCCCAATGGAAATCCTGTTGATTGAAGATAGCCTGGTCGCCGCCAGAATGACGACCGGCGCCCTCGCCCGCAGTAAGATCGAACATCGCCTGACCTGGCTCAGTGATGGTCTGGAAGCCCGCAGTTTCCTGATGCAGACCGGAAAGTATGCCCGGGCTCCTCAACCCGATCTGATCCTCCTTGATCTGCACTTGCCGGAAGTCGACGGAACAACACTGCTTCGGGAACTGCGCCAACGGCCGGAACTCAGGCAGGTTCCCACAATTATCATGACCGGAACACTCGATCAGGCTCATGCCGCAGAAATCGAATCCCTGGATATTCAGGGATGTCTGATCAAGCCGGTAAATCTGGACCAGTTCCTGGAACTGGTGGAAAAGCTGAAAGGTTATTGGAAAACCGATATGATCGTCAGACGATCCGAATCGTAATGCGGATCATCCCGTTCAACAAACACCTCGAGCGAAAGTGAATTCCTGAAGTTCAATTCTCTTCATGTGCTTGCCATTTCCGCGCCAGGCCAACGCTCCGTATGAGTCGATATCGTCTCTCGTTTTCTCAAGAGACACTCGTTCGGAGTCTTGCCCTTCCGGAAGTTGTCGAGACCGATTCAATCATCGTGTCGTTCAACGATCTGCCAGTCTACTCTGACATTCCCAGTGAAACGCGAGTGCTCGTGTGTCAACCGGGTTCCATACTGATCGCAGCATTGATACCGAAACGTTGATGGAAACATTCCACTGGAGAGCATGGTGCCGGAAGATGCTGGCATTTTCGGGGTTCCGCAATCATTCGAGTTTGTCAAAGTCGAAGGAACCACCGTTGTCAGATGAAATCCTGTTCTCTGAGGAGAACGCCGAGATTGAGTACGAATCCCATCTCAGCACGGCAGATGCGGACGATACGCAGGAATCCATTGGAATCGAATCCCGTGTCAGCGGGTGTGAGCAGATTCTTCAATACCACTTCCAGTCGTCCGATCTCCTTCTGAGATGTCTGACTCATGCTTCCGCAGCCCGCACCCGACTCGATTCCAATGAACGTCTTGAGTTCCTTGGAGATGCGATTCTTGGGGCGGTGGTTTGTGAAATGCTGTTTGAAATGTTTCCTTCCAGCTCAGAAGGGGAACTGACTCGAATTAAGTCTGTGGTTGTCAGTCGGACGACATGCGCCCGATTGATCCGTGATCTAAAGCTGCATGAATTTCTGATTCTCGGCAAAGGGATCTCAGCACATCTGAACGTTCCCAGCTCGATTTTCGCGACCGCGTTCGAAGCGATCATTGGCGGGATTTATCTGGATGGAGGCTATGCCGCCGCGCGCGAGTATATTCGTCGTATCATGACCGATGACGTGAACAATGCCGCGGAATCGGCCATCGGAGTCAATTACAAAAGCCTGTTTCAGCAACGGACGCAGCGGATCTTTGGTGAGACGCCGGTTTATCGCGTTCTTGACGAACGGGGCCCCGACCACAGCAAATGCTTCCATATCTCGGCTATTGTCGGAGAACGAGTCTTTAATCCCGCCTGGGGAGCCAGCAAGAAAATGGCCGAACAGCGTGCGGCCCATTACGCGCTCTGTGAACTGGACGGCATTGCTCCCCCGGAATGTGAATACTCACAGGAAACGGACGAGGCAGAGTAGACGGGCTTGTTTTTATCCACATTTTTGACAGTTCTCATGGATGCCCCGGCCATTTTACCCCGGAGGGGTTTTGACAACACAGCCCAGGGTCGTTCACGAAGTGAGCGCACCCTGGGTGAAAGAGCATCGTGTTGACAAACCAACCCCGAAGGGGTTGCACAAGGGAAGCGTGTTTGTACAACCCCTTCGGGGTAAACCCGACATGGGGACTCTATCAACCCAGGGTAGGCTCACTTCTTGAGCAACCCTGGGCTGTGTTATAAAGCCCTTTCAGGGCAGATGTTTGCGAAGTCCGCTCTTCATCTTTATGGTGAGAGTCAACGAGAAAAATGTGGGTAAATACAAGGTAGACTGGACGGGTGATTCTGCATCAGAATCCCGGGGTCACGGGTGAACTGAAGAAGTCATTCACCACTTCGGCAGTCCTTTCTTCATGCGACGAGTCGCCGTTGCCGCACTGAATTTCATGGGATCAAAGGGACCGTTCCAGCCGAGGTATTCCTCGTGCTCACTGTGATTAGGGTTGGTGATCGCCTCCACATAGTTAGCGAAGCCATAGGTGCCTCCAACATCTTCCGGAGGACACGCCCGCTCCCCTTCGAGACAGCGTGGATATTGAATTCCCGGTTCAGACTCGGTCACTTTTTCAAGGACGATGGCATGTTGCCAGCCATCTCCAAAGTCGTATTCGTAGCCGATCTGCAGTTTGGAACCATGCTTGGAAACCAGATCGCTGATGCGAATGCCGGTGTAGTCGATCAGATTAATGCCGTCGATTTCCTCCATCATGAATTGGGGATTCACATACAGAACATTTGCAATCTCAAACTGATGCATGTGTGAATTCGTCCAGCCCATTGCGGTTTGAATGAGTTCGTGCAGTTTTTCGAGAGTGACGTCATGTGTCTCAATCCGTCGCCAGATCACCGGAGCGGTTTCTTGCAGGGTGATCTTGAGCCGGTAAACAACTGTCGGCTTGTCGCTGATCAGTTTGAGAATTTCGGGTGCTGATCCTGTATATCTCCATTCCCAGGTGGTTCGAGAGATGCGTTTCCCTTTCCATTTGGGAATGAGATTGTCTGCAACCAGAATCTCAATGGAGCGGGCGACACCCGGTTGGCGTTGAATGAACCCTTTCTTCTCAAGCGTCTTCATCATCTGGTTCACCGACGGTGGAGAAACACCGATGGCTGCAGCAATTTCCGCCTCTGACGGTGACAATCCGAAGCCTGTGATGTAGGCATGAATGTAAGAGAGATATCGCCCCTGCGTGGGTGTCATTTCCGCCATTGCATGAATCCTTTAGACCGATTCGGTTGCCACCTGATCATGGGGCTCGTATCTCACCAGTAAAACCGCTTCTGTCATGGAGTTTGATGAATACATGCTGTCAGTGACGATCTTCGAGTAAATCCAACGGAAACACAATCCTGGTACAAAGCATTGCCATGAAACGAAAACAGCCCACCGCCATAAGGTCGGTGGGCTGTTTGTTTCATTAAGTCGGAGAGACAGGATTCGAACCTGCGACCTCCTGGTCCCAAACCAGGCGCTCTAGCCAAGCTGAGCTACACTCCGAGTGTTTTGTGAAGTCTATTCGATTTTTTGCCTGTGACAACTGAACACAGATCGGTTCTTTGTCACGGATTCCTGAAAGAATCAGGGCAAAGCCAACAAACATCTCGCATGTTGACTGCGTGTCGCAGGGTATCAGAAATCGAAAATTGGTCCAGAGTAAACGATGTGGATCTCAATTTTTTCCTGCTGGCCCCTGCAGAAGCTGCCAGTCCGTATCGGAACCGCTGCAAAATATGGTGATCAGGGTGCCTTGTAAGAGACCTCTGGCATGACAACAAACGGGCGGTCACCCACTATTCAACAACGGTCACCTTCTCGACTCCGGTGACCACATAGACCGGTTTTCCGAGGTGGTCTTTGAGGACATTATCGATCTGGCCTCGCAGGGTCACGACTTCGCCGTTACGTAAGCGTTCCAGTTCCGGACTGGGAGAGAGGGACAGGTGTCCGGCCCAGCGGTCTGTGGCATCCGGGGCATTATTATAGATGATGCTCCACGTCCCATTCTGTGGTTCGCGACTCACGACACCGCGCAGCCAGCGGAATTTGGCATCATGTGCAAATGCAGAGAGAACTGCGTTTTCGACCTTGTTTGCTTTCAAATCAAACACCCCTTCCGCAGCGGCCGGAGCCGGTTGTGACGCGGGAGCCACATGTCCGAATGGTTCCGAAGATCCGCTCATCGAATTGATTGCAGGAGGAGGCCCCACTTTGGGAGGAGCAAACGTATCCATGGGCATCGCAGACGGGATCGCTGGCAATGGCTGTGCTGGAACTGAAGCGTTCGCCAGCCCGGGAACCACAGGAGAGCGGACTTCGCGGAGACTGGCTGTCGGGGGACTCAGTGCAGACGGTTCGTTCCATCCGGTTTGTTGAATTCCGCCAACCGCCGCAGCTGGCTGAACGGAACTGTAAACAGGAGCGGATGATGGAGTCATTGACGCCCCTGGTCCATAGTAGGGACTCGGAGCTAACGGACTAGTCCCCGGCGGGCTGTATGTTGGTGGCGGCCCGGTGTCAGGAATTGGCTGGAGTCCTCCTCCGGTTCCCGGCTGATAGGGCTGGCCTCCCGGAGGAATTGTCGTCGGGGACATTCCCCCTGGGACATAAGATGGCTGTCCTGGGGTGAGAGTTTGAATGGGAGCCTGATAGCCGCCGGGAGGATAAGATTCATACGGACCCATCGTCGGATAACCACCAAACCCTCCGTAGGGTTGCTGGTAATAGGAATGATGGCAACCGGATGCGGAGAGCACGCCGATCAACGCACTGCTAATCATGGTCAGGGCGAGCGGTCGGAACATGACCTACCTCGATTTTATTCAGGAACAAACTTGAAAACACCGTTCACTCAAAGGCATCGCGACAAAGGAGGTGATGGAGGGAGTGAGAACGGATTCACAGGGAAAACAACAGGCGATTGCTGCCGTTGAGTTCCAGAGAGCGGCCAATCCTGCCGGAAGGCAGGCGCGGGGAGTATCAGGAATCTCCCCAATTGTGTCTAGACGGGTTTTCGATAAAAACCCAGTGTTTTGAAGCAGTTTTGAGATTTCTTACGATTCTCAAAGCCGCAAATTCAGCAGTCAGACCCGTCGGGAGCGTCTTGACCAGACTTCGCCGCATGTGAGAGAAGCCCGGTTCTGTCTCGAAGTTCCTGTTGTCGAGTCGAATGTCCTGACCATCGTTCACCAAGAGAGCGATGTGAATGACCATGACTGACAGGGAACATCGATGTCTTATTTTCTCCGTCGGATGGAGTTCCGTTTTTGAACGTGCTCACTCTGGCGATCGGTCTGAACCTTTTCGGAATGACCATGATTCGGCGTCTCTCCTGGCCATTAACAACAGTTCTGTTCACCTGTGTTCTGTTCGGCAGTCTGACTTCAGGCTGTACGAGCATGTTCACCCGGCGCGTGATTGAACAGTTTGCCGACAGCATGCAGGCTCAGGATCTGGACGGCCTGAAAGGGACCACGTCCGAAGAATTCGAACAGAAAGCGTTGCGTCAGAAAGACTCCCCCAAAGGTCTGAAGACGTTGAAGATCCCCACGGGAAAAGTGGAGATTGTCTCCGTTGAAGAGTTAGGAGACGGAAAACGCAAAGCGATTGTCAAAGTTGGTGAGAAGGATTCCGCCAAGGAAGTGGAATACCGGCTGACGAAGAACGGCCGCTCCTGGGTGGTTGATGACGTGATTCTGAAACAGGACTCCGGCGGTGGAGCCGTTGTCGAACGTTCTGTCACCGAACAGATGGATTTGTTGCTCACCTGCCGCGAACTGCTGATTGCCTGGCGTGAGGGGACACGTGATGAGAAACTCTCCTTCTGTAGTGAAGACCTGCAGACCCAGTTGAAACCGATTCCACAGGCCTGGTTTGAAAAGCTCTCCAAAGAGGTGGCCGGTCCTTCCCGTCAAAGTTCATTCAAGCCAGATGCCCGACTGAACGGACAGAAAGCGTTCGTCGTCATTCCGCATCCACAGGGAAGCCTGTTTCTGGAAATGAAGCAGACCGGCAATCGCTGGATTCTGCAGGATTTGGCCATTGAACCCACGTCTGCTGAATCGACAGGAATTCGTGCCTTGTCGAAGATGGTGTTCGCCCTGAATCGGGCGGCAGAATTCCTGAGTGCCTATCAGGATCAGAACCGTGATGCACTCGCCAGCAAAACCACTCGGAACTTCTACAATTCCTGCCTGTCAGGAGCCAGCTTTGAAGAGATTCCGCTCCCGGTCGAACAGTTACTGGCAGACAATAACTACGAAGCCCGACAGTTCACGGATGGGGGGAAGTTGGTGAAACGAGTGGAAATGCTGCTCAAGCATGGCGAAACCACTTACATGGTCACCCTGCGGGAGGAAGAACCGCGAAATGCAGATGGCACGAACGGAACCGCTGAACTTCGTGTTGATGAAGTGACCATGTTCGAAAAAGGGGATAAGGACGTGCGGCGAATGTCGGCGGTCTTCCTCACTCATGCGATCGTGAACGTCTACGTCAAAGCCCTGCAGGACCGTGATCTCGTCAAACTGAAAGAACTCTCTTCGACCAACTTCTGTGAACGGGTCTGGAACCGACCGGAATCGTCCCACTTTGCCATCATGACCGATCCGGAACTTCCGGCAGGAGAGCTGGAAATACTGGAGACGAACTTTCGAGGAGATGTCTCCGAAGTGACCATTGATCAGGGAGGGTCTCCACTGACATTGATCCTGCACACCTCTCGCGGCTGGATGGTTGTCGACGATGTTCTTCTTCCTGCCATGGATAAACCGAGTTCGTTGAAATCGAGTCTGGAAGTGCTGCTGAGCGTACAGGCGTTCTACTCGGCGTTGCACCGGAATGATCTCAACGGACTGATCAGACATTCGGCAGACGGACTTGACCGGATCGCCTGGCGTCAATTGGCCGAAGTTCCCACTGTGACTCAACAGTTCCTGCGTCCTCTTCGCGGAGAAGTCACCTCGATTCAACTGACCGACGGCATGAGCCTCATCCGGACAGCCGATGGCCGGATCAATTGTGAAATTCAGTTGATTCGGGAAGGAGATCAGTTTGTCGTTTACGACGTGGCACTCCTGGAAAAAGACAATCCGGAAGCACGACTGGAGCTGATGCCGCAGCTACGAAAGATGATCGCAGAAGGCTCCATCGGACCCGCTGCCCAACGCCGCATGGCGAATCAACAGGCCGCATTCGAAGCGACACAACAACAGGTTCAGAAAGTCCAGAAAGCAAGCTTCGAACCACTCGATCCCGATGTTTACGCAAAGTGACCGAGTAGAGTGCGTCTCGACGTACCGATCCAACTGTTTGGAAGGAACGTGAACCCGGATGATTCACTTCCAGTAAATTAGAGCCGCGAACAAAACCTCTCAAACCATGAAAATTTCCTTTCCGCGAGCGGAACGGGGTCTGTTTTGTTAGGGGTTCTAAGTTCGGAACCCTCGTGCCTTGTCAGGCTTCAAACTTCGGGTTGTCTCACCTGTTCCGCGGCTCGTTGGCCGCTCCCGTTTCGATTCTATCACCCTAATTTTGAATGCTGACGCAACACTCAGATATCACGAATGAATTGCGAGAAAATCAGACAAGACGGGGAAAAATCTCTTTCCTGGCGGTAAAAACTTTTATACCGGTGTTTCCCCAATCAGACCCCCGCCGCCTCGTCGCACGATTCCCCAAACCGATCTAATCGGAAAATTTCGAATCTTGCGCACAGTTCTTGCATCACCTGCATCAGGTGACTTTGTTCTCCCGTTCGGCAAGAATCGCCGAAAATGAGAGAGCAGGCTGCATCTTCTGCCGGTAAGTACCGATTTGAAGGCAAAACGTCTGCAAACAAGAGCGTTTTCTCAACCAGCCCCCAATGGCGGGTCAGGGATATCGGTGTTCGCCTTGGCCGAATCACATGATGAACGATCTGGTTGAGTCTACCGCTTCAGGCCGGAATTTGGCGAGAAAATTGGACGCTGGCAGTGCGTCATTTCGCTGAACCATGGGAGAGGATTGTATACTGCATCGGGCAGTCAGACGGCTTCACGGACCGAAGCGATTATTTTCCTTATTCGTTTTCGGTTGTGAATTGTCGTTATGGAACGCATTCTCATTTTCGGCCTCCGACTTCTCGCCTGTGCGCTGATTGCCTGGCCGGTTGCTGCAGATGAACCTCAATCCCTGTTTGCGCCCGAGGCGTTGACTGCGGAAGAGAGTCCCGCTTCCGCCAAAGACAATCAACTCTTTATCCCTGCCGAAGTTCCGCTTCCAATTCCTGCGATCGGTTCGCCAACGCAGGTTGCGGCTCTTCCGGACGAGGCACCGCTTCTCCCGTTTCCCGAATCTCCGCCGACACAAGGGAATCATTATTGGATGGTCAGTAGCCGGAACTCGGTACAGACCATTCACGAGGCCTCTCGCGGCGCCTGGGGATTGCACGTTTATCAACGATTCTGCGACGGCCAGATGATCAACAGCGACATGGCCACACTGACGTCACAGCTCAACCCGAATCTTCCGGTTTGTATTTTCATCCATGGCAGTTTTGTAAAATGGGAAAGTCAGTGCCAGGAATCCCATGCGTTCTACCAGCAGCTGGCAGCCTGTTCCAATGGTTCTTTCCAGTTGATTTTCTTCACCTGGCCGAGCGACGGCCCGCGAACGCATCTCTTCCCGGTGGATGTTGCGGTTCGTGAACGGCGTGCCGACTTCAATGGTTTCCATCTGGGATACCTGCTCACGCAGATTCCGGAAAGCTCCCCTGTCACCCTGATCGGTCACAGTCACGGCGGACGATTACTTCTCTCCACGATGCATCTGGCGGGCGGGGGAACAATCGAAGGACATTATTTCCCTTATTCAATGGGGCAAAACCGCCGCTTTCGGGCAGTTCTGGCGGCGGGAGCGCTGGACCACAACAGCTTAAACCCAAATCGCTCCTATGGATGTGCGTTAAACCGGCTGGAATGTCTGCTGAATCTTCAGAACAGGAGCGACCGGGCCTTGGCGTTTTACCCCCTGTCGCGTCCATTCGCCCATCGGGCCATCGCACGAACCGGCATCACCGGTCGTGATTCCAGACAACTGGGGCCTAATGCGGCCAAGATACGAGATGTGGATATCACCAATACTGTTGGACCTTCACATTACTGGCCCAGTTACTATTCTCAACCGGGAGTCATCGCCACCATTCTCCCGTATCTTTACTACTGATCGGGCTCTCCCTGCGGTCATTTGCAGGACTTTTTCAATCAAGCGAAAAGCCCTGCCGTCATTTGGAAGTCTTCTTCTTTTCCGTCTCCCCTTCTGCGGGAGGCGAGTATTTTCCTCCTTCGATGATGGCCCGAATCAGTGTCGGCTTTCGACTTCGACTGGTGAGAAGTTCGAGTTCAACTGCCTGATCCGGTTGAATCTCTTTGGGATCGGCACTGATGACTTCGATGGCAATCCCCTTTTTGAAGAGAATCTTCGGCGAGTTGGGGGGAGCTTTGAATATGAGTTCGTCATAGCCTTCGAAATTCTGAGAAGGTTGTCGCTGGAGAATCTGGCCGGTCAGGTGTCGGGCGGTCACCCTTTGACCGATCACCTTTTCCTCTGGTTTTTCGATGACGAGTGGAGTTCCCTTTATAGTACCGGCATCCGCAGGCAGGTAGACCGTTGCCTTGCCGAGGATGAGATTACTGTTGGAGACGAATCCTTCTCCCTCGATTGATGCCCCCGGTTGCAGTGCTGTGGCGTCTCCGCCGCTGAGCTTCACCTCCAGTTGAACCTTGGCAGTCATCGGAAACGACAATTCCTCGCCATCACTGTTGACCACAAGAGTTGCATTTCTGCCTCGATAGATCACCTCTTTCACTGTCCCGGAACGGGTTTCGGTATTGGCCCCTGGAGTTCGTTGCGACTGAGCCAGAGCAGGGGAGGGGACCGACAGTAGAAAAACGGTGAGACTGAAGAAAGCAACGCGATTCATTGGAGCCCCTCAAGATAAAGCGTTGAAAGATCAGGCACACATGAGTGGTGTGACCCTATTGAAGTGACCGGTCTCGAACGTGGATTGCACGGTTGTTGCCATGCTCGTAACCAGTTTGCATCGGTAAAATCAATATAGACGTAACACAAGTTCGGCTGCAATGCTTCAATACAGACTGGCACTCCGGCAAAGTCGCAATCTTCTCTGATCCGAATGCCACCAGCTTTTCGGGCCGGATCAGGAGAAGAGAAGGAACCACGAATAAAACGAATCGCACGAATTTTTTGATCAGCGTCCATCAGGAATTC
>DATMFC010000471.1:0-2111 GCA_035556335.1 Planctomicrobium sp.
TGGAAGGGACAGTCGGACGCCAAGGTCGTCGAGATCGACCTGAGAGAGACGATGGTCGACGTCGGCGGTCAGGAAATCATGACGGCCGACAAGGTCACGCTGCGGCTGAACGCCGTCGTGACCTACAAGATCGTCGATGCCCGCAAGGCAGTCAGCCAGACGGATGATGTTCGACAGGCCCTGTATCGCGAAACGCAGCTTGTGCTGCGGGGCGTGATCGGTGCCCGGGAACTCGATGCCTTCCTGACGGACAAGGATGCCGTCGCACAGGAAATCGAGGAGAACGTACGTCGTCGGGCCGGTGAGTTGGGTCTGGAGATCGCTTCGGTCGGTATCCGCGACGTGATTCTGCCGGGAGACATGAAGGATCTGATGAACAAGGTGACGGAGGCCAAAAAGGCGGCGGAAGCCAACCTGATCTCGCGGCGCGAGGAAACCGCCGCCATGCGGTCGCAGGCCAACACGGCCAAACTGCTGGCGGACAACCCGGTCCTGATGCGGCTGCGGGAACTGGAAGTCTTGGAAAAGATCGCCGCCAACGGCAAGCTCAATATCGTCCTGGGTGAGAAATCACTCGGCGAGAAGGGCCTGGCCGATAAAGTGGTCAATCTGTTGTGATGGCTTGCTTCTGCACCGCCGAAGCTCCGCGAAGCGGTGCGCAGGCACAATCCGCCCACGGCGGCCCCTGATTCGAGAAATCGGATCAGGGGCATTTTCTTTACGGATGACGGCATTCTCCAGACCATCCAGTCTCTGGGACCGAAGATTGATAGAATGGGGTTGCCCTGTTCTCAGGATTTGAATGACAGACAGATCACGAACAGATAATATCCCCGGACGACAATGCTGGGATTGTGATATCCAATCCCCTCAAACGGATACTCACTCCAGACCACTATTCGTACAGATCATTCCTCGCACACCACCATGAGTTGTCTTGGCATTCATTTCGCACTGACGGAAGATGAAGTGACACACCTCCGATCCCTCAACAGTGACCAGGCCCGGCTTGAGTATTTGCAGGAAACCATTGAAGAAACCTACTTCGGGGAATACCCCGATTTGAAAGCGGAGAGTGACAAGACATGGGACGCCATGCACCGAGTCCTGGCAGATGGCCAACTGACTTGGGATGGCGGCCAGTATCCGCTCAACCACGTCGTCCTGGCAGGAGAGCTGCTCTACACGGAGGAGGACTACATCATGAGCCTCAAGACTCCGCAGCAGGTACGTGATATTGCGGACGCATTGTCCGCAATCACGGAGGAGGAGTTCCGAGAGCGTTACTTGGCCATGGATGCCACGAGCTACGGCTTCCCGTTGTCGGAGGAAGATTTCCGTTCTACCTGGGAATGGTTTCAGGGGGTTCGAGACCTTTACACAAGAGCCGCACAAGAAGGGCGGTTTGTTTTGTTCACTGCTGACCAATGATGATCGACTCATCGAAGTGTCTCTCACCCGTCGGCGCGGGCCAATGGGTGTCGTCGTCGGGCAGCATTCATGAGGAGTCGATCATGGGAGCATGGGGTTACCTTCCGTTCGATAACGACACCACGAATGACTGGGCATACGGTCTGGAAGAAGTGGCTGACTTGTCGCTTGTGGAATCCGCGTTTGATGAGCTGGAAGCCGTCGGAGCGGAATATCTCGACCAAGACATTGCTTGTAACGCGATTGGTGCTTGCGAAGTTCTCGCTCGTTTACTGGGCCGCCCCGGGTATACGAATGCCTACACGGAGAAAGTCGATGAATGGGTGGCCAACCATCAGCTCAATCCATCCCCGAGACTTCTTAAAAGGGCAGACACCGCCATCGATCGCATCCTTGGAGAAGATTCCGAGCTGCAGGAGTTGTGGTACGAAGGAGAAGGGAACGAAGGGGATCTCTGGAAAGGAGCATTGGAAGATCTTCGTGCCCGACTCCATCCCTGATCGGTTGAGACATGAGAGACGGATTTTCTCCGCTTCTTCCAGGAAACAGCATCAGTGAAGAGGAGTGGCAAGGAAGGTGCCGAAAACGTGATGAGCCGGAAACCGGCGAACGCCACTTTGCGGCCCGGAAATCACCCTCTACTGACGATCAAGGCCGAGGGTTTTATGGCGAACCAACTC
>DATMFC010000472.1:0-9045 GCA_035556335.1 Planctomicrobium sp.
ACGCGTCATGCAACGCGGTCAGAGCCAGAATAATCTCCCGGTCCGGAGAGGCCTTGCGGATGGTTTTCAGAGCTTTGAGAAGGTCATCGAGTGCGTGATCCATCGCCCGCACGACGATGATCATCAATTGTGTTTCTTTGCCGAAGGCCTTCAGTTCTTCCGTCGGATCGTAGTCGACTTCACCCAATCCCCGCGTATCGAGAAAGCTGAGTAACGGTTCATTCTCATTGGGAAAATCATATCGGGCAGAGTATCGGGTTTGCGGGCGATAACCGGTTCCGACCTGAATTTCTTCCACTCCGGTCAATTCACGAATGATGGAAGACTTACCGCTCCCGGTTTTTCCGAACAGCCAGATAAGCGGCACGGGCGCATGATGAACCAGTTGCCGGGCCGCTTCCATGTACTCGGCTTCGGTCTGTTCACGCGATCGAAAGAACGCTCGGAATGGATTTTTCATCGATGATGTTCGTTATTGAACATTTGGAGTGGTTGCTTCCCTTGTTCCCAAGCTCCAGCTTGGCCACTCTGCGACCTGCCGGTAGTTTTCTTCCCCCAACAACCGAGGGAAGGAGTTGTGAGTGAGGTTGTCTTTAAATACAAATCTCGAAGCAGAGCTTCTGGGTGAGTGCGTGCCCAAGCGGGAGCTTGGGAACGAGGATTTTATCCCCTTTCGAATTTTTTATTTTGAATTTGTTTTGAATTTTCAAAAGCCCCCAGAGCGTCTCAACAACCGATGCTCCCAAAACTCTAGATGGCACCGCGCCGCCTGTTCAATTGTAAACCGTTCCTCAATTGTTCGGCGTGCCGACTCCGCAAACTGACGGGAACAGGCCGGATTCTTCATCAGTTCTGCAATTCCTTCCGCCAATCCGTTGGGATCGGCAGGGGAGACCAGCCAGGCGGAATCGAGATGTGTCAGAATTTCCTCGGTTCCTCCCACTCTGGTCGCGACAATCGGAACCCCGCAAGCCGCCGCTTCCAGTAGAACCCGTCCCAGTGGTTCCTGTCTCGCGGCATGCACCAAGAGACGGAATTCGCGGTAAATTTCCTGTAAATCGTGCCGCCAGCCTAATCGATGCAAACGGTCTCCAATTCCCGCCTGAACGAACAATGCTGTCAAGTGTTCGTCAAACTCCACACTTTCATTTTTCGTGGAATGCCGTTCTCCGACAATGACGAAATGCAGGTCCGGCACCTGATCTTTCAATAAGACCGCAGCGTGAGCCATGTCATGATGCCCCTTCCGCAGACAGATCTGTCCCACCACCGCCGCAAGAGGAGTTTTCGCGTCCAGCCCCAATTCCCGATGCAGTTGACCGGTCGGCGGACAAGGGAAATAACGTCCGGTGTCGATGCCGTTATGGATCACCGAAAACAACTCGGAATTCACTCCCTGCTGTTGATGAAAGTCACGTGTCGCGTGCGAAACCGCAATCAGTCCCTGATGCCGACTTAAATCGGCAACAGCAGACTGTGAGAGTTTCATGATGTCGCGGAGATGGGAACTGGTCGCGCAGTTCAATTGGGGAGCGATTCCACCGATCTTCCGTCCTGCTGACAAACTGTTGGCGTGCAACAGATCAAGTTGATGTTCGTCGCACAACGCATTGAGCACCGCGGCCCGTTGTTCCGGATCGACGGGGAGGGCATTCAATTCGAATGGAACATGATTCAGCTTCAGTTCCGAGCAGGCCGTTGCAAGGGGGCCGGTTGCCGGAGCCAGAATGACCGGCGTCGGTATCTGACCAGACAGATGCGACAATACTGCGAGAATCGACTGTTCCCCGCCGTTGAGTGTCCCGTATTCAAAAAGTACTCCTAATCGCATGGCATCCTGGCAGAGAAGACTTCGAAATCGCTTTTCGTTCACTGATCCCTGAACCCTGACACCTGAATCCTTCCCTCTCCCGAAGTATTGCAACTCTGGCAAATTTCGAGAAGATGCGTCGGCAATCTTCTACTTCACAATGTTTCCGTTTCTCGTGGAATCGCCAATGGCACACCGACAATCTGATTATCTGGAAGTCCGGACGACCAAAAACAAGGGACGGGGCGTCTTTGCCCGTCGCTTCATTCCGAAAGGAACCGAATTCGAACGGGTTCCTTTGATCGTCGTCACCTGGGACAAGATCGAAGAATCAGAACTTGCCCATTATGTGTATGACTGGAGTCCGAAGAAAGCAGTCGTCGCTTTAGGCTATGGATCGATGTACAACCATAGTTTCAATCCGAACGCGTACTATGAAGATATCGGCCGACAGGCCAAGGCGTTTACCGCTCATCGTGATATTCAGGCGGGAGAAGAGATCACCATCAACTACAACGGTGATCCCGACGACAAAACCAATGAACTTGATTTCGACGTGCTGGATTAAGGCCGACATCTGAGTGTGACTGAAATTCAGAAACCACGAATCGAACGAATCTGACGAATGAATTTCTGATGGATCATGATCAGAAAATTCGTGCGATTCGATTGATTCGTGGTTTCCCTCTTCTTCCCTGATCAGTCTGATTACCAGCCGGTCATGAAGCCGTCGTAACCACGACCGAATTCATAATTCATCTGTCCGCACGGAGCGCAGGGATTTCCCATTCCGCCAAATGCCCCATAGTTCGTTCGATAGGGACGACTACGCGGAGTCCATGACGGGGCGGTGAAGTAATCCCAAAGCCCTGGCGGATAGCCCGGTCCGTAGTTCGTCGTATAGGGTCGAGGACCAAACTCCTGCATCATCCCCGGCGTGACAACCGTTGGATTGGCACTCCCCGGAGCTGGATTAGAGAATGTGGAATCAGGCCGATATGTCGGATAAGGCTGCGATGTCCCGGAATTCGGTTGAGCCGGATTGGGTTGATTGAAATTCGATTGACCCGGATTTTGAGGGGCCGGATTCTGTTGCATTGGATTCTGCTGCGCCGGTGTCGGTTGGACGGGGGTCGGGTGCAACGGAATCGTTGAATTCGGCGTCAGACTGGGAGGTGTCGTTCCGGATCCGTTATTCGGATTCAGGTTCGGCCCCAGACTGGGCGTATAGTCATAAGTCGAAGGAGGCTTTGAAGGAGCGTATGTCGGCGGTGGGGAATTGACCGTGGTCGGTTTCGGCGTCTCTTCCGGGACAATCAGCGTCCCGTTGGAATTGAATGGCAGATAAGGACTGTCGTTCGCTTCCAGACCGTTCACTGTCGGCGCGACGGAAATGAGAGCGGCGGTAACAAACCCAAACGGCAGACGAGACATGGAAAGAACCTCAGGGTGAATGATGCATTGCTGCTTCGATCCTACGTCTTTCCTGCCGAAATGCGCTACCGAGAATGAAAAAAAAGAAACAGGCGATGTTTTCAAAAAGCAACAGATCGGACTTTTTGTCCAAACTGGCAATTCTGGGAAAACCACGAAGACCGCCGATTTCACCGATCTTCACAAAAACTCCCAGTCACCGCAAAACTGCGTCCACCCGCATGATCGTTCGTTCGAACGTCACAATCGGAGAACGGGTAATGAGGTCATTGCGTGACAACCCGGAACGATTCCCCGGTCTCCAGACATTCCGCAAGTCTTTGGTAAACCTCATGTAAGGCGTGCCTTCCGGTCTGACCGTTCAGCTCTTTCAGGATTCGGTGAGCCAGACAGCCTTGTGTCAGAATGGTTTCAATCGGTGCGGAAAATCGGGAGAACAATTCCGGATCCCTCTCGCTGGCTGCGACATAAAGCTCTCTCCAAAGACCGGAAAGAGTCATTTCCGTTGCCGAACATCCGAAATGCCTCAAGACATTCGCATCAGAGACAATTGCTTCATCTCCATACTGAATCGCCGCCAGAAGAATCGGTTCCAGGGAATCGATTGTCACAGACTGCTGTTCGACGGTACTGGTCCAGGTTTCCTCCACCAGCATCTTCAAAACGGCAATCGTCAACGCCGCAATCGCGAGGTCGGCCTGCGGACACTCCTGAACATCGAGCACCCGAATTTCGATGGAACCACGCCCAAACCGTGCAATCGCTCCCCGGGCATTCAAAAACTCTTCCTGCAATAGTCCTTCAGGATCATATGGAGCAATATCCCGGAACATCGGCTGAAAAACTTCCCGATCATAAGCTGCGGAATCATAAGCCTGTTCGGGAATCACTCTCCCTGATACGGAGGGAATTGCTTTTGCATTCGATCGATAAACATCAAGGCGCGTATCACAGACCCCAGTTCGAACTCCCTCTTTCACAGGAGAACTGGCCGCTAAGCCGGGGAGTAATGGGAGAATTAATCGAATCGCCGCATGCAGACGCCCGAACTCCTCATCTCCGGAGAAGGGGAGATTAATATGCATGCTCTGCAGATTGGCCCAACCATGTCCCCGGCAATTAAAGATCTGATCGAACAGATGATAGACCGCACTATATTCATGCGGCCAGAGTTGCATCTCACGATCAGGATCCATCCACGGATGCATCGCCGTCGGCAACAATCGGGCATGCGCCGATGTGAACTGCCGGTTTAATGTCTGAATATTCTTTTGAAATTCCGCGGCTAATGGTGCGATCTCCTGAACAGGACCATTCGTCTTGAGTTCAATCACATGCGACGCTAATTCATTCGACCAGGAGATCAATCCTTGATCCACATCCGAAACCGGATTCCCCTGATCGTCTCTTAATACATGATCTGCAATCGGTCGCACATCCAGAGAGGCGGCGTCCACGATCATATATTCCAGTTCAATCCCAACAGCATCAAAAAGATGTAATGACATAGGGGAGGGGAGATAGAGGTCAGAGATCAGGGGTCAGGATTCAGAAATCATTCAGGGGACAAGGCACAATACTATCGAACGACAACTCCGGATTTCTGTTGTTCGATACGGCGCAGGAATGATTCCATGACCCGGCGATACAATTCATCACGAAGAATCTGGTCTTCACAACCAGCATCCATATTCGGATTATCATTCACTTCAATCAGATAGAAATTCCCGTCGGATTCTTTGACGTCGACACCGTAAAGTCCGTCTCCGATCAGATTGGCGGCTTTTAATGCAACCTGAACCGCTTTACGGGGAGCCAGTTCAACCGGGAGTGTCTTGAAGTTCCCATATCGATCGTCTCCCTGTTTCGACCAGTGAATAATCTGCCAGTGACCGGGTGCCATAAAATACTGACACGCGAACAGGGGACGTTGATCAAGAATTCCAATGCGCCAGTCGAACGTCGTCGGCAGGAACTGCTGCGCAAGAATCAATTCCGACTGAGAGAAGAATTCTTTCAACCGCAACTGAAGCTCTTCCTCATTCTTGACTTTGACAACTCCTTGAGAAAACGAGCTGTCAGGTTTCTTAAGGACACATGGAAAACCAAGAGCCTCTGCGATCTCATCAGCGTTATCACGATGCACCACGATCGATTTGGGAGTCAGAATCTTATGCCGTTCCATTAACTCCTGAAGATAAACCTTATTGGTACATCGAGCGATCGAGACGGGATCATCAATGACCACCAGCCCTTCATTCGCCGCACGACGGGCAAATCGGTACGTATAGTGATTAATCCCTGTCGTCTGGCGGATAAACAGAGCATCATACTCCATCAGACGACCGTAGTCATCTTTCGTAATCAGTTCACAACTGAGACCTATCTGTTCTCCGGCTTTAATAAATTTCTTTAATGCAGATTCATTAGAAGGAGAGGCATCCTGTTCGTCCGGGTCGTAAAGAATCGCCAGATCGAAACGGGTTCTCTTTTGCTTCGGACGAGCAGTTGCTCCACTGGAAAAATGCTTTTCCGCTGCTTCGATCATAAATGCACGATGCGGCTCGGGAATATCATTTGTCCCCAGCGCTTTGACGCTTCGAATCTGCCATGTTCCGTTTTTCGCAAATCGAAAACGTAACAACGGAATCTGAAACATATTAAATAACTGACGGCACAGGCGTTCATAACGCTTCGCCAGATTCCGTCCAAAATAAATACTTAATTCGAACTCGTCAGAATGAATTGGTTCCAGAGATTTCTGAATGAGATCATCCAGTTCCTCGCCGACAAAGCGGATCATGGAGGGGGTTTTCAGATCCTGTAATGCAATCACCCCCGGCATGGGACGGTGCCCGCGCGCCTCCGCCAGCAGGGAGACGTAATATCCGGTGCTCTGATAGCGCAGTGAACGACACAGGTTATACAGCTTCACGTTGCGACGTTCCGCGTATTCCTCGTTTGTGACGTACCTCCAGGCGTCGACCAGTTCAACGTTGGGGATTTTCTCAGGCCAGTCAGTGACATTATCTGTCACGATCATTGCGGGCATGCCGCTCTACTCCCTTAGTGTCATTTTTGGGACGAACGACCAGTAAATTTGCGTCGTACGTCACGATGCCAAGCATAATGGCGGAGAATACGCGGTCAATATCCACTGCATACTGGCGATCCCGGGCAAACGGATTTGCCTCCAGAGGATCGGCCACCAGAACGGTTCGCCGTTCCGGATCATAACCACACAAAACAACAAAATGCCCGGCGGGGTATCCTCGCACATCATCGGCCAGAGTCGTCCGCCCGGGAGGGGGATTTTCCGGGCAATATTCTCTCATTTCTCCGTAAAGAAACGTGGCACTCAGCCCGGTCAGTACCGGAATTCCCCGCTTCAGATGACGACGAATCAAATCGATCGTCAGCACCTCCATCTTCAGCTTGCCTCCCAGCTGAAGAAACTCAATATATGCAGCCGTCGCCGTTTGCAATCGCTGTTTGGATTTCACCTCCGCCTGTGCCGTGAGACGTTCTTCCAGCCGGACATCCCGATCAGGCCGAAACCAGGTCGGATCAAACACCTTCAGGTCGTAGGTATAAAGTGTGACGTCATACCCTTGTCGCAACGCATGCGACCCCAGAAGGACGGCGAGAGTTCCTCCCTGCTCGAGTTGTCCGACTTCCTGAATCACCTGATCCAGTAGAATCGGATTATCGAAATAGCGATACACCGCATGCAGGCACGTAGGGCCGCAAGTCGTGTCGTTTGGCTGAGGAAGAATTTCGAGTCGAAGACGATTCATCCGGTGATCCAGACGGAATTCCAGTACGGAATCATATTCGCCAACCTTCATTCGCACAAAGCATCACGAATCATCTTGCGACAGATTTCTGGATTTCTTACTGTTGGCTCTCATCCGACAGGTTCGTCGAACGGTGATGGTGCGCACGGAGGCTCGCAATGCAAAACCCTCGATCAAATTTTGTTCCAGGAATCGTTCTGGGTATTGGAATTGGCCTGTTTCTCGGTCATCTGACCCTGTGGCGCTCCCCTTCCGTCCAACCGGTTGAACGGCTCACGTCCATAAAAACAGCGGAAATCCCTCTGTTCACGTCACCATTTTCCCGGAATTTCCAGGAAGAACCGACCGAATCGGCCCTGAAATCAACTGATAACCGGTCGCGGGCAACACCGTTGCAAAACGCTCTTGCGTTTGATTCCGCTTCCGAAATATCGCTCCAGTCCCCGTCAGAACTGATCCCCGTCAGCGAGCCGCACCCCATAAAAGAGCCTCAACAGCTTCCGGTCGGCAGTGCGGTTCCACTGGGAGGTAATTCGCCGGAAGATCAAAATGTCATCCGGGAATTGATCGATCTGGAATTGTCTCACCTCAAACCAGAACAACGTCAGGTCTGGTATGAATCTCTCAAAGACCTTGATAAATCGGATGCTGTCGGCATTTTGAAGATGTGGCGACTTCTCGGGGGCCCCGTCTCACCTTCTCCGGGGGGGGAGATCAGCTTTCCCGCCCTCCCGGACGCACTCGATCACCCCGCGGTTCCTGTTCTCGGAGAATCCCGTATTCCCGCCAATCTGGTTGCCGCCGCAAAAGCAATCCATCGCGACAATCTGTTGATGGCCAACACTCCCGGATTTGTCCCGCTGATTCCGGTCTGGTTTGCATCTCGACCTGGCCAGCCCGGAGAATCGATGCAACTCCAATACAGAATGAACCTTGCAGAGATGAGGCGCGTCCCGACGGGATTTCCGCTCGATGTCGCAATCTCCGGAATTGGGTTCTTTCAGGTGAAATCAGAGTCGGGCGAGGAATATTACACTCGCAACGGACGATTCGAACTTGATTCCCAACAAAGACTTAGCCTCACAGTGGCAGGGGAGCGACTGACACTGGTTCCGGAAGTCAGGCTGAAAGAACTCAAGGGGACAACCCAATCCATTAAAATTGAGCCAACCGGTGAAGTCACCCTGCGTGGAGGAGATCCGAAAGAAGAAATCCAGGCGGGAACCATCCAGCTGGCACTTCCCATAAGCTCATCATCACTAAAGAGTTGCGGAAACGGACTCTTTCAACTCAGCGAGACATCAAAGCACAATGTTCTCCGGTTTTCCCCCTCTGGAGACGGATACTGTCACTTGATTCAGGAAGAGCTGGAATTTCCGATGATCGATCCGAACGCCGAGACCGCAGCCTTGAACTTCCTCGGACCATGAGAGCGTATTCATCGAATCAGGCAGTCAATCCGGTAAGCAGGCACCAGCATTTTCCCGGTCGAAATCCATTGCTGAGCCGGTACACAACAGCCAGAATGCTTTCTCCAGAAGATCGCGCCAGATTTTCCGAAGTGGGAAATTAAGACATCAAACTCTGTCAATGGCGAGAATTTCCGACTCAGACGAGAGACGCCGGCACTCTCTATTCATTACAATCTTCTGATTGATACCGAGAGCGCCTCACAGAGAGGCAACTCATCCCCCCTTAATTTCGGTCTGCCACGATTTGAATGGAATTCGAAGCAATTCCTTCGGCATGGCCGTGTCACCTGCCCCTCCGCCTCGAGTTTGGTCCGAGCGGATTTCGAGGGATCGAACCGAACTGCAGCAATTCAAGATGACTCAGATGAGAATCTGGTTGATTTTTCTTGTCACCCTATCCGTACTTCCTGTCAGCGGTTGCGGGAAAGGACCGCGACGCGAAGGGCTCGGTGGAGGAGCCACAACACCGGTTTCGATCAAACTTCTGCTGGACGAAGCTCCAGAAAAAGAAATCGAGCCACCAGAAAACAGC
>DATMFC010000473.1:0-13647 GCA_035556335.1 Planctomicrobium sp.
TTTTTGAGGATAGCTATCCCCATTGTGACCGGAGGAAACGGCCTGAATCGATTTCGGGTTGGCCAGATTCAAGCCAGCGAATGGCATATTGAATGTATGGCAGGCCATGTCCCCGAGAGCACCGGTTCCGAAATCCCAGTAACCGCGCCAGGAGAAGGCGTGATATCCGTCGGCATAGGGACGCAGCGGTGCAGGGCCGAGCCAGAGGTCCCAGCTCAGGTGCGGTGGAATCGGAGCGGAAGCAGGTCGTGCTCCCCCTTGCGGCCAGACCGGACGATTCGTCACAACGTGAACTTCTTTGAGCTTTCCGAGAATCCCGCTTTTCAGCAATGCGGCCGCGTGACGCAATGCACTGTTGGCGGTTCCCTGATTTCCCATCTGAGTGGCCACGCCGGTTTCTTTGGCGATCTCCGACAGACGTCGGGCTTCCCAGACGGTATGAGTCAGCGGTTTCTGGCAGAAGACCGCTTTCTTCATCTTCATGGCCAGAGCAGCTGCCGGAGCGTGGGTATGATCCGGAGTTGAGACTGTGACGGCGTCGATCTTATCACCGAGTTTGTGCAGCATCTCGCGGAAGTCGGAGAACTTTTCTGCATTCTCGAAGCCGGGCTGTCCCGCTTTTTTCTCCAGAGTTCGGGCATCCACATCGCAGATCGCGACGACTTCCCCAAACTTGGCGGCATCAGCGGAGTCGCTGTTTCCTTTTCCTCCGACACCAATACAGGCATAGCGAACTTTCGAATTCGCCGATTTTTCCTGAGCATGGGCCATCTGATTTCCAACCCAGTACGCGGTCCCTAAGGCGGCACCGGCGACCAGAAATTCTCGACGATTTGGCTGTGGCAACATAACAATCCTCAGTTGTCAAAACATAACAGTAACAGCGGTGTGACCACCCTGATCCCGAAACATCAATTCTTATTGATCAGGTTAACGGAGAGAGAAGAAAAATTCATCCCCAGCCATCGCCGACTCCAGAGCGTTCGCTTTATTGAAAAATGGCCAGGGAGGGCGAGGCTCCTGCAGAGCCGCAAACCATGGAAAGCGTGATCTTCCATGCGGCTCAGCAGGAGTGAGGTAGGGTGCATGGAGCACGAAGCAAACGATGGGAGCGGTGCATTCCGCAACACCCCGTCAATTGTCTGGAAAGATTGGCTTTCAAGAACGTCTTCGGGCGAAATGCACCACCGGATCGGGAGTTGCTTCATGCACCTTACGATGCTGTTCTGACGTTTGCACTGCTCGCAGAGCAGTGGCACACAATACGGTTATGTCTTGCCGATCTGGTCCAGAACCTGCAACGTCGCTTCTGACCGGTTCATCACATAAAAGTGAATTCCGGGAACTCCGGCTTCGAGCAATTGTCGGCACTGCCGAATGGTGTAGTCGACGCCAATCTCGAACTGCGCCGGCCTGTCCTCCTGAACCTGCTCAAGGGATGCGAGCAGTTCTACGGGAACCGCAGTCCCTGAAAGTTCGACGATTCGTTTCACCCGGGCGAACTCCGTAATTGGCATAATGCCTGGGATGATTGGAACGTGAATTCCTGCTGCGTTTGCCTGATCCCGAAACCGAAGAAAGTGATCGTTCTCATAGAACAACTGGGTGAAGATAGCGTCCGCACCGGCGTCGACTTTCCGTTTCAGGTTCTCCAGATCGTGCTGATGTGTTGTGGCTTCAGGATGCTTTTCCGGATAGCCTGCAACGCCGATCCCGAAGTCCGGGAAACGGTCTCGAATGAACCGGACCAGTTCATTGGCATATCTCAGTCCTCCTTCAACGGACTTGAATTCGGTCTGCCCAGCGGGGGGATCACCACGCAGTGCCATAATGTTCCGAATCCCTGCCCGTTCTGCATTCTGTAACCAGTCCAGCAGTTCCGCCTGACTCGCTCCGACACAGGTAAAGTGGGCCGTCGCGGGCTTCTGCCATCGTTCCTGAATCCGTTGGCACAGTTCAAGGGTCCGTGATTGCGTCGTTCCCCCGGCTCCATAGGTGCAGGAGACAAACGCCGGGGAGCGGACCATGAGTTTGTCCAGATGCTCGATGAGTGAGGCGTCTCCCTGTTCGGATTTCGGAGGAAAGATCTCGAACGAGAGTCCGAATCCCTGCGAGTAAACATCCTTGATCCTCATGGCCTTCATCTTTTTACTGTTGGTGAAGAGTTTCAGTATTCCGTTCGGGTGGCCGCGATTGCTTGCAATCGGGGCCACCCGAAAACCAGACTGGGTGCCATGATCATGTCGTGTCAGCAGAATGAGCATGCCGAACGTGATCGGAACGTCCATTGCATGTTCGCCCTGCTGACGCGATGCGAAACATGGCACCCAATCGGTGTTCAACCGGATTATCCAGCGTTCGCGGCCGCGCGAAGTTTCTTCGCGGCAGAGACCATGTTGGTCAGGGCCGGAATCACTTCTTCCCACTGACGGGTTTTCAGGCCGCAGTCTGGGTTCACCCACAACCGTTCCGCCGGAATCCGCTCAGCCGCTTTCTGCATCAGACCCACGATGTGATCTTCACTCGGAATGTTCGGGGAATGAATGTCATAAACCCCGGGACCGATTTCATTCGGGTACTTGAAGTTCTCAAACGCTTCCAGCAACTCCATGTCGGAACGCGATGTTTCGATGGTGATGGCATCGGCATCCATCTGAGCAATCGCTTCGATGATGTCGTTGAATTCCGAGTAGCACATGTGTGTGTGAATCTGCGTTTCGTCAGAGACACCGTTGGCAGCAATGCGGAACGATTCCACAGCCCAGTTGAGATACTCCTGCCATTGAGAACGTCGCAGCGGAAGCCCTTCACGAAGAGCCGCTTCATCAATCTGAATGACCTGAACCCCTGCTTTTTCCAGATCGATCACTTCATTTCGAATCGCCAGTGCGATCTGTTGACACGAAACCGAACGTGGCTGATCGTCACGAACGAAGGACCAGTTCAGGATCGTCACCGGACCGGTCAACATCCCTTTCATCGGCTTCGTCGTCAGTGACTGAGCATACTTGATCCATTTGACTGTCATCGGATTCGGACGGCTGATGTCCCCGAACAGAATGGGGGGCTTCACACAACGGGAACCGTAGGACTGCACCCAGCCGAATTCGCTGAATGCATATCCGTCCAGTTGCTCACCGAAGTATTCAACCATGTCGTTTCGTTCGGCTTCGCCATGGACGAAGACGTCGAGCCCGAGAGCTTCCTGCTCACGCACACAACGGGCAATTTCAGTCTCCATTGCGGTGACATAGGTTGCTTCATCAATCTTGCCCGCTTTGAACTGATTGCGTGCCTTGCGGATGTCTGACGTTTGCGGGAACGAACCGATGGTCGTCGTCGGGTACTTCGGCAAGTTGAGGATCGCGGCCTGTTTGTCGGCTCGCTGAGCGAACGGACTCTTCCGCTGACCGAGTTGCGAATCGATCTTCTCGACCGCATCTTTCACCGCAGGATTGTTGACCCGAGGTGACTGACGACGTGAAGTCATAGCGGCCTGATTGGCGTCCAGTTCAGATTGAACGACACTTCGACCGGCAGTCAGAGCCTGCTTGATGACCCGCAGTTCTTCGAGTTTCTGCTTTGCAAAGGCGAGCCATGACTTGATTTCGCCGTCCAGTTTCTTTTCACTGTCGAGATCGACGGGGACATGCAGCAGCGAGCAGGAAGGAGCAATCCACAACCGGTCTCCCAGTTGTTTCGCGATCGGCTCCAGCCAGTCGAGCAGGCTGTTGAGATCGGTCTTCCAGATGTTCCGTCCGTTGATCACTCCCAGTGAGAGCACGCGATCCGCAGGAATTTTTTCAATCAGTGTCGCAACTTCATCCCGGGCGTTGATGGCGTCCAGATGCACACCGGTGACCGGCAGATTGGCGACCAGTGGCAGATTCTCCTGAAGCTGTCCGAAGTAGGTGGTCAACAGAATTTTGACCTTGCTGCCGCTGAGTGCCTGATAGGCGGTTTCGAATGCCTGTTTCCAAGCGGATTCCAGTTCGGTCACCAGAATCGCTTCATCCACCTGAACCCATTCGACTCCTTCTGCGGCAATCGCTTCCAGCAACTGCTGATAAACGACAAGCAACTTGGGGAGCAGGGCCAGTTTGTCGGAATCATCCTTGGCTTTCCCGAGTGCCAGATAGGTGACCGGTCCGACAATCACCGGCTTGACGTTGACTCCCTGCGACTTCGCTTCACGAATCTGTTCGATCAGGCGAGTGGTGTCCAGTTGGAATTCCGTATTGGCCAGGAACTCCGGGACGATGTAGTGGTAGTTGGTGTCGAACCATTTGGTCATCTCACCGGCAGCCACCCCTTCAGGTGCACAGCAGGTTTCAGCGGCAGCAGCCGAACGACCACGGGCGACGCGGAAGTAGTTGTCGAGAGCGTCCCCTTCAGACCCACGGACTCGTTCAGGCAGGTTCCCCAGTGTAAAGCTCATGTCGAGCATCTGGTCATAGAATGCAAAATCCCCGACAGGAACGAAGTCGAGTCCTGACTGAGTCTGCCAGTTCAGACGACGCAGGTCCGCTCCCACTGCTTTCAGGTCGGCAAGTGAAGCCTGGCCTTTCCAATAGGCTTCCTGAGCAAACTTGAGTTCTCGTTCCGCACCGATTCGGGGGAAACCAAGGTTGTGTGCTGTGATCATTCTGTGACCTGCTTTGAATCTATTGTGAGTTGATGGTGAATTTCGCTGGGCAAAGTCTACACCTTTGAATTCATTACGAAAAATGATATTTTCTTACACATCCATAAGTTTCGCTCATGGTTTGCAGGATCCGTGAAATGGCAGCGATTGAACGTATTCATCTGGAAATTATCAGGGCGATTGATCGGCTCGGCTCGGTGACGGCGGCGGCGGAGTCCCTCTTTGTGACGCAACCGGCGCTGAGTCATTCGATCCGCAAACTCGAGGAATCGCTCGGGCTCAAGATCTGGAACCGGGAGGGGCGGTCACTCCGCCTGACTCAAGGAGGGGAGTACCTGCTGGCGGTCGCCAATCGATTACTTCCTCAGTTAGAACGGGCCGAACAGCAGCTTCAACAGTTCGCTCAGGGAGAACGGGGAACACTACGGATCGGGATGGAATGTCACCCCTGTTATCAGTGGTTACTGAAGGTGGCCGCCCCGTTTCTGGAAGCCTGGCCGGACATCGATCTCGACGTCATTCAGAAGTTCCAGTTCGGCGGAATCGAAGCGTTGTTTGGACACGACATCGATGTTCTCGTGACGCCAGACCCTCTGAACAAGCAGGGGCTCTACTTTGAACCGGTCTTCGACTATGAACAGGTTCTGGTTGTCGGTCCAGAGCATCCGCTCCGCAAGGCGAAGTTTGTTGAGCCGGAGCAACTGGCGGAGGAAACACTTATCACCTATCCGGTGACCGTCGACCGGCTCGACGTCTTCAGTCGCTTCCTGACTCCGTCCGGAGTCATCCCGAAACGACACAAACTGATCGAGACGACGGACATCATTCTGCAGATGATCGCCAGCGGACGCGGAGTGGGAGCATTGCCACGCTGGCTGGTGAAAGAGCAACAGAATCGCTTCGAAATCTTCCCGGTCCGTCTGGGAAAAATGGGAGTCGATAAACAGATCTTCCTCGGCTTTCGCAAGAAAGATATGGAGATCGATTACGTGAAAGCCTTCATCGAAGTCGCCCGATCGAGTAAGTCGTTCGCAACATTATGAACGGAGAAAACAGAGAGGAACCACGGAAAGAACGGAAGAGACGGCAAATGAAGGAGAGTCTGTTTGACGTTCGTGGTGCGCCCAGACACACCCTACAGAAACTTATGCTGGAGAATGGAAACAGCCTAACCGCTCGTTAGTTTCCTGGCTTTGATCCGACATTTGCATGCCTTATTATTGCCATTGACCAAGTGATTAAAACTGCGGAGACGATCATAATGGCAAGATGAAGTGCGTCCTCGCTCCAACTTCTTTGGCTTCCACTCTTCCCAAAGAGTGCGGCTCGTACCACAACGGAAAGTGACATTAACAATGCAATCCAAAGCAGCATTTTTGCATGCTTAGGAAAGACCGATCTAGGCGGGTCAGTCCTTGCAGGACTCCCATTTGGCGTCGCAGGCTCACTCTCTGGCTTCAATTGTTTCATCGCTCTTTTCCCACCCTGCCACCCATTTTGCGTCCCACAATGGATGCCTTTACAATCTTTTTTCCTGTTCCGTACCTTCCGTCTTTTCCGTGGTTCATCATCCGAGTGAAAAGAATAAGAGGCTCAGGAATTCACCGGGCTGCACACTTGTAAGGCCAGTTCTTTGACTGCCCGCAGGTCCAGCTTTCCGGTTCCCAGAATCGGAATCGTGTCGACCTGCATGAAGGAATCGCCGGAGGGGAGCCAGAGTTTGGGGATTCCGGTGGCCGCCAGTTCGTGGATCACCTGATCGACCGGTTTGCAGAGTTTGGTGTAAAGCACGATCAGTCGTTCTCCCCGATTTTCGTCAGGGACCGCTGTCACCACCAGAGTGATTGTCGCTTCTTCCTGTTCCGGCGGCTCACAGATGCGGAGCAGTTCCTGCTCGATCCGGATATGGGGCACCATCTCTCCACCGATCTTGGAGAACCGGCTCTGACGCCCGGTAATCGTGACGAATCCCTGCTTGTCGAGAATCGCGAAATCGCCGGTGTTATACCATCCGTCGCGGATGACCTCGTTCGTCTTTTCCGGTTCGTCCAGGTATCCCCGCATCACGTTGGGACCTTTGATCAACAGGAGCCCTTCGGTTTCGAGTCCGCGATCTTCAAATGTTTCGGGGTCGACCACTTTCGCGGTCACTCCCGGCAACGGACGGCCAACGGTGCCCAGTTTGGTCCCCGTCTGTGAGACATTATGTGAACGGTGATCAGGGACGTTGACCGCTGCGACGGGAGAGAGTTCCGTGGTTCCGTATCCTTCTGTTGGAAGGATTCCAAATTTCCCATTGAACTCGTTGGCCAGTTCCACTGGAAGTTTCTCAGCACCGACAACAATGAGGTCGACCGATTTGAACTGATCTTTCTCACAGCGCCGGAGATACATTTTCAAAAATGTCGGCGTGGCCATCATGATGGTGACAAGATGCTCTTTGCAGAGTTGACCAACGATTTTGGCATCCAGCGGATTGAAGTGATAAATCCCGCGGAGTGAGTAACACATCGGCAGCCACAGGCAGGCGGTGTAGCCGAACGAATGGAAGAAGGGCAATACACCTAGCATGCCGTCTTCTTTTTTCAGGTTCAGCAACTGATCGATGGCGTCGATATTCGACCCGACATTGGCATGCGAGAGGACAACCCCCTTCGGTTCACCAGTCGACCCTGAGGTGAAGATAATCGTCAGGGTTTCGTTGGGGGAAATGCGTTGAAGTCCCAGTTGCCGGTCGAGAATGGCTGCCGGGGTGAGGAGTGCTCCGAACGCGCCAATCGCCTTGTCGAAGGAGGTGACCTTTCCTTTGAGGTCTTCGAGGAAGACAAACTCCGCTCCGGTGATGGTATACGGCTTCTTCTCCAGGAATTTCCGACTGGTCAGGATGTGTTTGATTTTCGCCTTGTCGACGCAGTGCTGGATCGTTTCTTCGGAAAGAGTGTAATTCAGGTTCACCGAAACCCGACGATCCAGAGCGAGCGCCATGTTCGCCAGACAACCTCCGGCGGATGGAGGGAGAAGAACGCCCACCTGTTTTTCGCTGGCGGACAAAACCTCGCGTCGTAATGCCCGACGAAACGCGAGCGCGGCGATGAGTAGTTTTCCACCGGTCAGCTTCGTGTTGGTGGAATCAACCACCTTCATTTCGGAGCGGCTTTTCTTGCAGCGACGAATGAAACGACGAACAGGAACCAGATCACGAGATGTAGCAACCATTGTAACGGCCTCCGAGCCAAGCCGTTCGACGGCCTGGCGAACCAATGCGACATCCTTGGGAGGGGAAATCGGCTCACTGAAGTGAAGTTCGACTGACCGAATCCATTGCTGGGGCCACTTCCAGAATACCCGACCTCCGCGCCAACTGAAGATACTTCCCCATAAACCATTCAAATAAGCAGGAACGATGGGGATATCCTGCCCTTGGACAATTTTGGCCAGTCCCCGTTGAAATGGCTGTAACTGACCGGTTCGACTGAGTCCTCCTTCAGCAAAAATGCAGACCACCTCACCGTTTTTCAGTGCATCGCGCGCAATCTGAATCGATTTGACAATCTGCGACGGCTTGTCATTCGAACGAATGGGAATGACATTCATCTTTCGTCCCATCCAGCGCAGCACCGGCAATTCGGTGAAGTCGGCATAGATGATGAACCGCATGAAGCGCGAAGTTGAGATACACATCAACACGCCATCCAGAAAGGAAAGATGATTACAGACGATCAGAGCCGCTCCCTTTTCAGGGATGTGATGTCGACCGTAAACCTTGAATCGATAGAAGGTTTTGATGATCAGCCACATCGAGAACCGTAACGTCCAATCTGGGAGCAGCCGGAAGGAATAGACCAGAACCGGCAACGTCATTAGTCCACCGATGAGAAACACCAGACTCGGAGAAAGCTGCAGCGGAGCGCTCAACAGATAGAACACACCGATCGAGCAGACAATCATCACATAGGAAATGAAGAAGCTCCCGGCGAGAATCATTCCGCGCTGTTTGGGATCGCTTCGATATTGCAGATAGGCTTCCAGTGGAACGCTGTATAAGCCCGAACTGGCCCCCAGTAAGAACAGTCCCAGACACGATCCCCAGAAGGCAAACTGCGGCTTCACCGGCAGATCGGGGACCAAAGTGCAACCGGCCACAAAGACCAGCACCGAACTGACGACCACCCCAAACGCTCCGTAAGGAACAATTCCCAGTTCCACTTTTCCGTCTGACCAGATTCCGGCCAGCAGGCTTCCGGCACCGACTCCTGCAATCAGAATTCCGAGAACGATTCCGGCGTCCGACTTCCCTAACTTCAGAACTGATTCCACATACGGGGTAATGTTCTGGTGAGCGATCGAAGCGACGAAAAAGAAGAACGCAATCCCCCCGGCGGTCCGCAGCAGCCAGACGTCCTGACGAATCAAGCGGAGCGCTGGAATGATGTCACTGATCGGATTCCAGGCGAATTTCAGATTCGGGTTGGTGACGGCGTGACTTCCCTGAATCCGCAGGCTGCCGACCAGTCCGCCAATGGCGGTCCCGACAAGGACCAGCGCGATGAGCCACATCGACGATAAATCACCCGAGCCCAAGACGGGGTGGGAATGATCAAACAGAAAGAACCCGGTAATGGACCCCAATCCAACAGCGACGATTGATCCTAATCCCAGAATTCCATTCGCTTTCGGGAGGAGACGCGTCGGCAGAATCTCCGGGATACATCCGAATTTGGCCGGACCGAACAGGGCGGCCTGAGTTCCCAGAAAGAAGACCAGAACAAACAGCATCCAGAGATGACCGTAGAGGATGGCGAGAATGGAAAGGACCATCAGCACCAGTTCGGCAATTTTGCAGGCGACAATGACCGTCCGTTTATTGAAGCGATCCGCCAGCCAGCCGGCGATCGGCATGAACAGCAGAAACGGGCTGGTCAGGCAGAGCCCCCCCAATGCCACGGCGATAATGATTCCTTCTTCAGGTTTTTCGCTCAGCAACGGTTGAGCAATGGGAACCGTCAGCCAGCGGAGCACATTGTCGTTAAATGTGCCGAGAACGTGTGCCAGGACCAAACCAATAAAGCCAGGAGATTTCAGATCCCCGGCAGGCTCCCGCAGGGGTGGTGACGTTGTATCAGAGGAGGAGTGCACTTCCGACATCTTCTGGCTTTGAGCCCCGTTCAATTGAACAAACCTATCAACAATGAGAGCAGTTTGCTCCACCGTCTGCAGGCGAATGAGGGCGTTTGACCATTTGCATCGGTCAACATTCGCCGCTGTAATCACACTCTCTGAGGCGATTTGGCGGGGAGAGTATCACGAGGTTTCATTTCTCAAAAGACAAACCTTCTCCCCAACCGGTTATTCTTCCGATTTTCGCGAAATTGCCAAATTTCGGGAAGGGAGAACGAGAAAATACAGAGAGAGGCCACTGGAGAGGATGCCGGGCCTCCAGAGCGGTTTTAAAGAGAGACACTCTCTCGGGAGCAGTTCGGCCTAGGGCGTGTGGACAATTGACGGGAGTAAACATGAAGGAATGAATCTCACGCAAAGGCGCCAAGGTGCAAAGGATTTCCGATGACGCCTGTTCTTGTTTGTGTGGAGATGTGATCCATTCAAGCCCCATAAATCCAATGGATCCATTGTGATCATCATCAAAGCAAGGGCCCGTCTTTGAAACTGGAACTGATCATTCTCCTTCAATCTCCCCCTGAATCACAACCCGATGAATTCACACAAGACATTCAAACAAAAAACTTTGCGCCTTGGCGCCTTTGCGTGAGTTCTTCTCCCTCTCTTCTCTCTGGGAATGTCCACACGCTCTAATACTACAGTTGCAGATTGCGGACTTTCTCATCTTCCGATGATCAGGCATCCGGGAGGGCGAAGCTCCTGCTGAGCCGCATAAAAGATCACGTTTTCCCCGGTTTGCGGCTCGGCGGGAGCCTCGCCCTCCCGGGACCGTTTCCATCAGATAAAAACACTCAAAGCATTGAACTTCTCAATAAGTGCAACTGTAGTACTAATTCGGCTGGCGGGTGCATCGAGCGGCATTCAATAGAGAACCCAGTTGTTCGATCTCGACCCGAGTCAGTAAGCCATCGGCCAGGGGGAGCATTTCTGTGGAAACATACCAGCGGCCAAGAACTTCAATCAGACATTCACAGGAATCCTCTGTCAGGCCATATTCCTGTTTTAATGGCACAGCCTGCAACGGGGGGATGTCCTGAAACTGGCTGAGCAATAAAAACAAACCGTCCTGGACGAACTGGGTTTGTAATTTTTGCAATTGATCTGCCAGAATTTTGTCGACCGAACTCGAACATTCGATCGGGCCCCGATGCAGAAAACGCCGGGCAATATCGGTCTCGGTCCGAATCAGCCGCGCCGCTGATTCACAGATGGAGTAAATAATGCTCTCATCCAGCAGGGTCGCCTGATGAGGGATGGGAGTCAGATGCTTTGCCCAAGTTTCCATTAGTAAGGCAAGCTGCACCTGCGCTGGTACATTCCTCAAAAAAGGAACTTCCGTCAGAAACCCGAAGTTTCGATCGGGACAGACGTCAAGCTGGAGGGCGAGCTCCAGTCTTTCCCGCGTGTCGAGACACGCAAGCCGAAAGGCTGCATAAGCGAGTTCAGTTCTAGGCAGTGTGCGGGGGCCGATGACAAGCATGGAGATGCATCGTGGCAAAGAGCATTCCCGAAACTCAAGATAAAGTTTCGAGTTGTCTCATAATTCCACAACACGAGAAGGGGCAGGGTGTTGCATTTTCCCTCACCTTCCAGGTTTTCCTTGTCGTTAAACTCGCAGTGTTGGCTTTCGGCGACACGTTTCCGATTGGCGACAATCGTGTTGCCTCTTTTCACCAGCTGGGCGTTTATAAATCTAAACAGAATGTTTTCGACAGTAATCGATCCCAAGGGCAAGAACGCCGCTATTATTGTCGATAACAAGAGTTGCAGCTTCAGGTGGATTTGAACTTTCAACGCAGGGGGAAAACGGCGGGAAATTTACTGGAAAACTGTTCGGAAATATTCGAGAATTTCAGTTCATCGCCGGAGCCTGCAGTACATTGAAGTGGGCGCCTGGTCGATGCGCATTACTAATTAGAGCCGCGACAAAACCTCTCGAATGGTGAAATTCCCTTTTCACCAACGGATGGAGCAGTTTTGTACGGAGTTCTCTGATGAAGTTGTGGCGTTGTTCGATGTCCCTGATTCACTGTTTTTCTTCACCGTTTTTCGTAGAGGCCCTTGCCGTATGAATCCGTATTTAGAGCATTTTGCAGAATGACTTACTCATCCCTGCCAAACGGAGTACAGTGTTTTTTGCAGAATGCAGCGTTTTTTCTGTTCGAACATTGCGCTGCGCGGGCAGATGGGAAAGCAAACTGCTCTAGGTCATCGGTGAATCGCCATGAGTCGTGACGATGAATACGATCAACTGGATAGCGTAGATCGCGAGGATGTTCGCGGCAGAGACTCTGTTGAAGCCAAAGATTCCGTTGAAGGCTGCGACGAGGAAAGTTTCGATTCATTGCTCGAGCAGGCCCGGGCCGGATCAGAGGTGGCCCTTTCAAATCTCGTTCGACGGTTTTCTCCGAGTCTTTATCGAAGCATTCGACGGTCTTTGATGAAGTCAATGCGTCGGAATGCAGATTCTGACGACATTGCCCAGTCGGTCTGGAGATCCTTTTTTGCCAATCGTGAAAAGCATCTCCACATCGACTCTCCTGGTCAGATGCGACTTTTCCTTGCTCAGATGGCTGTTCACAAAGCCATTGACCGGGGACGCCAGCAAAAGGCTCTGCAGACAGAGGAGCCCCAGGAAAGTGAGATCGGTGAAAATGAAGAGGAAGGGCTGGTCGGCACGACAATTAACCGGCGAGTGCCATCACCATCGGAAGAAATGATTGCCCGTGAAGCCTTGGAGGCACTGACCAATTCCGTTCCGGAACGGTTCGCAGCGGTCATTCGAAAACGGGCTGAAGGTGCATCGATTGTGGAAATCTCAGAGGAACTGGGAATTCCGCTCCGAACATTGCATCGGATTCTGCAAAATATCCGTGTCAGAAAGAGCTGATGAATACCCCATTCAGAGAACCCCAGTTCACCGGTCAAGACTCAGAATCGGTCTTGTCCGCGCTGCTCAAACCCTACTCGGAAGACCATGTGTTCGATGCCATCGAGCTGATGAGTCAACATTCGAGTATTCGGGCTCGATCTTCGTTGATGGTGGATTTGGCTTATGAAGACTACTGGCGGAAACTCCGCAATGGCTGTAATGTCGACACCGCCGAATTCGCCGGCAAGTTCCCGGAAATTCGTGATCGTCTGTTAAATGTGATTGATGCCGGGAGCATGATTCGGCAGGCACCGGGTGCATTTCTCGGGCTGATTCCTCCGAAATGGCCCAAGCTCGACAGCGAACTGGGTCCCTTCACTCTGACAGCACCCATCGGATCGGGAGCATTTTCCCGAGTCTATCTGGCTCGAGATCGGTCTCTGGCGGGACGTGCGGTCACATTGAAAGTGACTCAACAGGCGGTTCGGGAGGCAGAAGCTCTCGGACGGCTTCAACATCCCAATATTGTCTCCCCACTCGGACTTTACGATCAGTTGTTGCCGGGACTTCAAGTGATCGCGATGCCCTTCTGCGGGCAGGCGACACTCGCCGACCTGATTCAATTCAACCGGGTACAGTTCCCGACCAGATACCGCGACAGTTACGAATTCTTTGATTTCCCGGAATTCCTCTCCGAAGTGAATGCCGAGTTCAAGGAGTTTCTGGAAGCGAATCAGACCATTCTGCGAAAGTCGTTTGTTGACACCATTGCCTGGATCGGTGCTCAGGTCGCTGATGGTCTGGCGTATGCCCATTCAAAAGGGTTCCTCCACTGCGATATCAAGCCGTCTAACATTCTGTTGAAGCAGAATGGCGAGCCGGTGATTCTCGACTTCAATCTTTCTATCGATACGCAGCAGGATTTCTGCGCCGGTGGAACGCGAACGTACAT
>DATMFC010000474.1:0-2431 GCA_035556335.1 Planctomicrobium sp.
CCCTCGCAGTTCTTTGTCATTGCGACGCAGAACCCGCTGGATCAGCACGGCACCTATCCGCTGCCGGAAGCCCAGTTGGACCGGTTCGCAATGAAACTCAGCATCGGGTATCCCGAACCCGATGACGAACGCCAGATGCTCTCCATGGCAATTGGTGAGGCGGATGATTTCTCAGCGGAATCGGAGCCGCTTTTTGCACCACAGCAACTGGTTCAACTCCAGAATGACGTGGCTCGTGTCCATGTCGATGCGCGTTTGCAGGACTATTTGATCTCTCTGGCGACAGCCACGCGAAACCATCCTCATGTCTCACTGGGAGTGAGCCCACGCGGGGTATTGACCTGGCAACGCGCCTCTCAGGCTCATGCATTTCTGGACGACCGGAACTATGTCATCCCCGACGACATTCAGGCAACGGCCATTCCGGTGTTAAGAGTGCGGCTGGGTGTCGATCACGACGATGCGACATCGCTGATTCAAGAATTTCTGGAAACGACTCCCGTCCCCAGCTACGAAGTTCCCTCGAAGAAGATGAGAACCCCCTGATGACCGGTTCTGGTTTGATGACGATTTGCCGCATTCGGTTGTGTCTGGTCATACTGGTGACCTGTTTGTCCCTTTCTTCGTGCCAGTCGCAGGCGGAAGTGGAACATCTGGAGCATGTGACACCGGACCACAAGCCCGCAAGCTATGCCGAAGCCGTCGTTCAACTGCAACGCCGCATCGCGGATGTCCTCGCGGGACAGATGGATGTCAATCAGCGGACGCAGCAGCTCAATGAACTGGGAGATCTCATCCGCTGGCTTCCCGAGAACGCAGCGGACAGCGACCTGAAAAAAGCAGAGTGGGAACAAGTCAAACAAATCTCGCTGCGACTGGAAACCTGGCATACGACACTTTTGCCGGAACACTCTGACACACCGCGACAACGTCAGCAGATTGAAGATGACTTGCAGACCCTCGCCGGGTTGATCAAGACATCGGACCGTTTCCGGTCGCTCGCGTCACAGAACGATCCGGAGGAATCGACCGGCACCTCTCCTGTCCCGCTTTTCATCGGCGATGACGAAAAATGATTGATGTTTGTTCAATTCCATAGCTTGAAGCAACATGGAATTGCGGGGTATCACCCCCCCTCCTGTTGACCGCATCTCCATTATGCCAGGAGTCCCTCTAACGGAGAGATCTGGGAGAGTCCGGCCTTGTTTCCGTCTGCTTTGAGCCAAGACTGAAGAACCGCCGAATAAATGCTGCGAAAGTCGGTCGTGTGGATCAGGTCGCCAACAGAGTCCAGGCGCGACAAGTCCGCACGAGTTCCATGAAAACCCGGCTTTGTGGCTCCCCCGGCCATGAACATGACGTTGGCGGTTCCGTGATCGGTTCCCGCATTTTGATTCTCGGCCACTCGTCGCCCGAATTCAGAGAAGGTCATCACGAGTGTCCGGTCGAGATGTCCCAGGCCGCGCAGATCCTGAAGAAACGCTCCCAGTCCTTCGCTCAATTCCTGCAAGAGCATGGCATGCCGCATTTTTTGCGTGGCATGATGGTCGAATCCCCCCAGAGACACATAGTACACACGTGTTGGAACCTCCGCCGCGATCATTTGAGCGACGAGTTTCAAGGACTGAGAGAACTGGTACGGCAGGTAATCAACCGTCGTTTTCTGATTGCGAACCGCTTCGCTAATCTGCCGGGAGGCGGACAGGACGTCGTTCCCCGTTCGTTGCAGAAAGTCGAGGGCCGGATTGACGCTGGCCGAACTGGAATTCAATTGAGTGATCCGTTGTTCCCCGCTGGCTCCCCCGGAAAACTGAAACAGATCGGGATTGGAGAACGTGACGCAACGGGGCCGATCTCCGGAAAAGGTCTGGGCCGTTCGCTCTCCCAGTTGCAGACCGAGCAGAGGAGAACTGGCTCCCTGGCATTCATTGTCGAAGTAACGGCCGATCCAGCCACTCGACCAGTTCTGATGGCTGGGAGAGGCGGTCTCCCAGATTTCCGTGGAACGGAAGTGCGACAGGTCGGGATTCGGATAACCGACATTTTGAATCAGCGCCAGCGCCCCCTGCTCCCAGAGATCGTGCAGGGCGTACATCTCCGGATGCAGTCCACAGTGGTCATCGAGTTTGAGGATCTCGTCACGGGGAATGCTCAACGTCGGACGAGATCGATAATAAATGTCATCCTCATAAGGGATGAGTGTATTCAACCCATCGTTTCCTCCGGCCAGTTGGACCAACACGAGGACCCGATCGTCGGGTAACCCGGCAATTGGCGAGGCCGCGAGCGCCGGGGAGGACTGTTTCAGAAAACTGGGGAGGGTCATCCCCATCGCAGTCACGATTCCAGCCTGTTTCAGAAATTGACGGCGGTGCATCCGGTGAGCAGTCATGTTGAATGTTCCTTGAATCAAGAGACGAGAGTTCGAATG
>DATMFC010000475.1:0-4412 GCA_035556335.1 Planctomicrobium sp.
GACAACCGCTTCACACAGCCCGTTGCCAATCGAGAAGATCAGCATGCCGAAGAACAGACACCAGTAAGCCGATTCTTTTCCCCCTGCTTCAAACGCGGCCGGAGCGGCCAGCGTCAGCACGGCTGACAGGAAATGCAGCACAAAGGCCGACGCCATGATTTTGCCGTAGCCGATTTTGTCGGCAAACAGCGATGTCGCGATAATGACCAGGCCGAACCCGGTCAATCCGCCACCGGTGATGGTTCCCAGTTCGGACATGGTGAAGCCGAACTTTTCGGCCCATTGCCCGAGAATCCCCCCACGGACGGAAAACCCGACCCCGGCCGCCAGAATGGCCATAAACCCTGCATACAGAAGCCGATTGGCATTCGGTGCGGTCGCCTGTGAATTCGTTTCACGCATCGTGGTAACTCTCTCCTCGGAGGGATGGACCGATGGACTGTTAAACCGGCATCGCCATGATCATCAATCAATGACGATGAGTCGGATTCGCTTCAGTTGATGCGAGGTATCCTACCGGGCAGTGAAATGAATTGCCACGCAGTTTAATAGCGGAATTTCGCGCAGAAAAAACGCCGCGAGAACGCGGCGCTGCGAAATCCAAAAGCTTCATCGTCAGAATGCTCGTGCAATCAAAAAGGATCAGCACCACAAAACAATCTGAAATGTCGGCAAACGAAACAGCCGTTCATAGAACTGTGATGTTGATTGAATTCACAATCCCATGTTCTCCTTCAATTTTCATCGAGTCAATTACTTCACCGGCTGTTCCGTCACAGGGACAGCGGCTTCATTCGCAGGTTGAGCACACGAAACGGCACTGTTTCCCAATTGGGCACTGCCCCCTCGTTCCCTTAAGAGGGCTTCGTACACTTCCTGGCGATGAATTGCCACATCACGGGGGGCTTCAATCCCGAGTCGAACCTTGTCACCGCGGATCTCAACGACCGTAATTACAATCCGTTCGTCGATGACAATGCTCTCGTTCTTCTTGCGCGAGAGGACCAACATCGGAGGCACCTCAGTTTTCTACCCCGTTTTGTGTCACTACACCGTGAGACAAAACGGAGCCGTTGTCAGGATTCGAATTTCCCGAGCAGTCGGGAAATTAACATTTCTCACTTGACATCATAGATCTGACTATTTACCTCGTCAACGAGTGAATCGGCAAAATTTGCCGAACTGGTTTTCAGGAGAATGACTTACGTCGATATATTTTTTCTGACGGATGCCTTCATCGGTGTCCACAAAAGGGTGGACTCACTTCGTATCCCCTTTTTCAGGAACAGTTTCTGGCCGAAGAAGTGGGAAGAAAATGACGTCGCGAATACTGCGGCTATTGGTCAATAACATCACCAGACGGTCGATTCCGATTCCCAGACCTCCGGCAGGCGGCATCCCGACTTTCAGCGCCTGAATGAATTCCCGGTCCATTTTGGCCATGGAATCTTCCTCGGAGAGACCTTGAAGCTGGGTCGCGAAGAGATCTTCCTGCAACTTGGGGTCGTTCAGTTCCGTGTAGGCATTCGCCAGTTCCATCCCATGAATGAACAGCTCGAAGCGCTCGGCGATCTGTGGATTGGATCTTTTCCGCTTCGTGAGCGGGCAGATTGACGCCGGATAATCGATCACGAAAATCGGTCCGACCAGCTTGTCTTCCACGCACGCCTCAAAAACTTCGCTGACAATGACGTCCGGGTGAACGGTTCCGGCATCCATCTGAGCAATGAATTCGTGCTTGATGTTGCCGAGTTTCGCCTGTTCTCTGGCCTTCGCATTCACGGCAACGGCGTCGGTCATGTCACAACCGGCTTGTTCCAGGAACAGTTCTCCATAGGTCCGTCGTGGCCAGGGAGCGGTGAAATCAATCGTCTTTTCTCCCCAGGGGAGAACCAGAGAATCGCCTGGATTCTCTCCTGTTGCGGCCAGAACGACACGTGCGGCGTCACAGACGATCGCTTCGGTGAGATCCATCATTGATTCGTAGTTTCCGTACGCCTGATAGATCTCGATCATCGTGAACTCAGGGTTATGAGTGGCGTCAATCCCTTCATTCCGGAAGACCCGTCCGATTTCATAGACCCGTTCAATTCCTCCGACCATCAACCGCTTGAGGTGCAGTTCCAGCGCGATACGCAAATAGAGTTGAATATCGAGTGCATTGTGATGAGTGACGAACGGTCGAGCGGCCGCTCCTCCGGCAATGGCATGCAGAACCGGAGTTTCCACTTCGACAAAACTCTCTCTGGCGAGTGTCTGTCGCACGGAATTCAGGATTCGACTGCGCAGCAACAGCTTGTCACGCACCCCGGGAGTGTAGATCAGGTCGAGTTCCCGGTGCCGCAAAAGTGTTTCAATGTCAGTGACCCCGTGATGCTTTTCCGGGGGCTGTGTCAGTGATTTGCACTGCACCGTGAGTGTCTGAACGAGGATCGAAATTTCGCCGGTTTCGGTCCGCTTGAGAACCCCGTCGATGCCGATGAGGTCCCCGAGATCGAGTTGCCCCATCAGTTCCCATTGTTCTTCGGAAAGGTCTCCGCGCGAGAAGAGAAGCTGAATTTTTCCAGTGGCGTCAGCGATGTCAAAGAACCGCAGTTTGCCTGCCTTGCGGCGCAAGTGGATTCGACCGGCAACACGGACTGCGTTTCCGGCAACACCCGCCTCGCCGGGACACTGGCCTCGGGCGGATTCAATCGAGATATGACCATCAAACCGCTGACCGAACGGATCATGTCCCAGTTCTTCGATTTTCTGGAGTTTCTCAAGTCGGGCGAGTTCGAATCGATCTGGTTTCATGGCGGATAATAAGGAGTTAGGAATTAGGAGGTAGGAATTAGGTTGCGGTCCAGCCTGATTTCGCTTCGGATCTAGAATTTCACGTTCAGCGGATTCTCACCGATGGTTAATACCGTGATATTCTGTGCCGGGTAGCGTCTGGCATAGTCGGCGACCCGTTCCGGGGTGAGTGATTCCAATTCCCGGCGAACGTCTGCCAGTGTGTTGATTTTCTGAAGGTGAAACCAGTCACTGGCAATGGAAGACGCCCGGGCTCCGGTGGATTCCTGCTGCATGATTAACGAACTCTTGGCCCGAGCCAGACAGCGCGACAACTCATCAGGTTCAATCCGGTCCCCGAGTTTCTGCATCTCGGCAACCATAACGTCCAGTGTTTCCTGAGCCCGTTCTGTTGTGGTTCCGGCATAAGCCAGAACACGAGCTTCCGTCTGCAATGTGTGTAACGTGGCATAGACGCTGTAACAGAGTCCCCGTTTTTCACGAACTTCTGTGAACAACCGGGAACTGCTTCCGCCGCTCAGAACACTCACTGCGGCCTTGGCGGCATAATGATCGACATGACCATACGGAACGGCATTATAAGCAAGTCCGATATGTGTCTGTGCTGACGAGTGCGGGATGTGTAAATACTCGCGTGAGCCGGGGCGTCGTTCAATTGACGGAGCGGGGAGTTGCTGCCAGTCTCCGAGAAATTCTTCCACCACGTCCCGGACTTCGTTTGGCGAAACGTTTCCGGCCACGCCGATCAGGGTCCCATTCGGTCGTACATTGGACCGGTAGTGCCGGGTCACTGATTCCGCAGAGATCTGATCGAGTTCTTCCAGTGTTCCGTCAGAAGGACGATTCCACGGGGAGTCGTAGCAATGACGACGCAATTCAATGAGCGCTTTGCGTTGCGGTTCATCTTCTTCCGCGAGAAGACTTTGTTCGACCCCGCTCATCACCGCCGGAAACTGATCGGCGTCCAGGTGGGGATGACGAAGAATGCTGGCATAGATGGGGATCGCTTTGCACAGGTTTTCCGCCAGTGTTGCTCCAGAGAAGGTGATGAAGTTCCATCCGACACTTTCACTTCGCTGAATCCCGAGTGCATCAAGAGCGGCCGACAATGGTCGACTTTTCAGGCTGCCGGCGCCGCGGGTCATCATGTCGCACAGGGCTGCGGCGGTGCCGTTGGCTCCGTGCGGTTCGTAGATCGTTCCTCCCGGGGTCAGAATGGCGAAGGAAGCGGACTGCACATGCCGCATCGGTTCCACCAGCAGCGTCAGGCCGTTCGTCAGTTGATATACTGTGGTTGCGTCGTTATGCATGATCTCTGTGTTCGAATCCTGACGTCTGGTTGCAGCACGCCCTTCGAAGGGTCCTGAAGATTCTCTTCTACAAAGTGGATCTCACGGAAAGCGTCGCAGTGTAGAGCATTCCATCAATGAATGCCTCACTGACGCCCCCCCGGATTTTCTGCGATCAGCCGTCCGGAATAGCAGGCAACGCATTCACATGCATTGAAACGAGGTGGTTTAAAGAAGAAGTTGATTGCGAACTCGACTGAAGCCGGGTATGAGTGATGAGAACATTGGGCCAACTTGTTTTCACATCACTCCACTCAGTAGTTCCAA
>DATMFC010000476.1:0-5267 GCA_035556335.1 Planctomicrobium sp.
ATTAATGTTGTCAGCTTATCCTGTGAGATCATCTTCTGCGTCAGGCGAATGACCTGATCTGCACTTTTAGGATCAAGTGCAGCAGTATGCTCATCCAGTAGTAACAACGAAGGACGGATCAGCCCGGCCATTAGTAATGTCAGTGATTGCCGTTGTCCTCCGGAAAGAGTCCCGATGGGGTTGTCGAGCCGGTCTTCCAGGTTTAAGCCCATCGCGGCGACACGGTCGCGAAGTTCTTTTTTAATATTCCCGCTTAATGCGCGGCCTAGTCCACGCATCTGCCCTCGTCTTGCGGCGAGCGCGAGATTTTCGGCAATGGTCATGGAAGGAGCGGTTCCGCTGAACGGGTCTTGAAAGACTCGTCCAATCCAGCGGGCGCGACGGTGCTCCGGCAACCGGGAGATCTCTTTCCCGGCAAGATGAATGGTTCCGGAATCAGGCAGGAAGGAACCGGCGACCGCGTTGAGCAGTGTCGATTTTCCTGACCCGTTCGTTCCGAGAACGACTACGAAGGAACCTTGTTCAATCGTCAGATCAACGCCGCGCAACGCGCGAACTTCGTTCGTTGTTCCGGCGAAGAAGGTCTTAGTGACTCCGCGCAGTTGCAACATCGTTTTTCTTTCGAATCCAGCGAGAACCACGGGCCAGAACCAGCGGGAGAATCAAAGCCGCAAACACAAACAATGCGGTAATCAGTTTCAAATCGTTCGGGTTCAGTCCCCAACGCAACGCAATCGCCACCAGCAAACGGAACAGAACCGATCCCATTACGGCACCGGTGATCAGAAAACCAATCTTCCGCGTTCCGACGAGAGACTCTCCGAGGATAACGCTCGCCACTCCCCAGACCAGCATGCCGATTCCCATCTGCACATCGGCGAATCCCTGATATTGAGCGAGTAGCGCTCCGGCGAGAGCAATGAGTCCGTTCCCGATGAACAGGCCGAGAATCGTCATCTTTTCGACACTCACCCCGAGTGCTCGAATCATACGGTTGTTATCTCCCACTGCCTGCATAGCGAGACCGAAATGAGTCCGGAAGAAAGCGAACAACACAACTCCGGCGACCACGGCAATGATCAGCATGAGGAGCAAACTGCTGATATCCCTGGCGGGAGCTTCCCAGCGACCGAAGTGCAGCATCGTCTTCCCGGCAAAGAGCCAGTGAGAGAGTGTATCGGCGTAGTCCATCACCGTGGGATGCGAGAGGAGGGGAATATTACTCTTTCCCATGACTCGGAGATTGACGGAGTACAACCCTGTCATGACGAGAATCCCGGACAGCAGTCGATTGATGCCGAATTGGGTGTGCAGCGTAGCGGTCACCGCTCCGGCAGTGGCTCCTGCCAGAGACCCGTAAAAGGTCGCCAGAACAGGATGTGTTCCACTGACAATCAATGCGGCGGTGCAGGCTCCACCGAGTGCCAGTGAACCGTCAACAGTCAGGTCTTCAAACGCCACCACTCGAAAGCTGATCAGGATCCCAAAGGCAAGCAGCGACAGAATTAATCCAATGGTCAGCGATCCGATTAACAGACTCATCGTGTCACCTCCACTGTTGTGTTCTCTCCCATCGGGGCGACCCAGCAACCACCGGTGACAAAGGTCGATTCCCCGGCTCCGAGTTCAGCCCGATCGTCATGAAGCAGGTGCAATACGTCCTGAATCGCCCCGGAAGAAAAGAGTTCGTGCACCAGCGTGTCCAGTTCCAGTGTTCGTTTCTTTAAGGGGCGATACGGAAACACCGCAGCGTGAAAATGTCCTTGCAATGTTCCGCCTGGATCAATTGGACGAAGAAAATTTCGAGCCGGGTGAAGAGGTGTCACCTGATCCGTTCGTTCCGCGATGCCAACGACCAGTGCCAGGCTGCGGTGATAGATCGATTCGGTGCTGTAAGAGAGCCAGTCCCGCACTTCCGGATATTCGAGTCGACTCGTTCCTGCGGTGACGGCGTGTGTGGGAGATCGTCTCAGACGGGTTCCCACAAGCCCGGCACATTCCGTGACGAACACCATTCCTGCTGCAGCCGATTTCGTTAACGACAACACCTGATTCACCAGTCCTGACAATCCGACCGGTTCTTCTTCAGGTCGATGAGATTCGAATCGGATGAATTTGGCAAAGTCCCCTGTGCATTTCAGTCCATAAAGGACCTGAACGTCGGCCACGAAATCTTCCTGACTCAGCAGAAAGTCCGGGAGTCCTCGCGTGGTGGTGGAAGATTGAGCGGTGGCTCCGGAGAGGGCCAGGAATTCTCCGAACCGTGACTGAGAAGTTTCAAAGTCCGGCCCCATGGAACCGAGTCCCAAGCCAAACGAGGAGTGGGGAAACGGAACGCGGCGGCAGTCTGATTTCGTGTAGGTCTCGGTCTGAATTCCTTCTGGACGCCCGAACAATTCCACTCTTAATGGTTGTTGAGCTTCATGCGAGTAGAATTCATACGAAGCGAAGTCGTCATGAAAGAACTGCTGGTCGGAGTGCAGCGTCCTTGTGCCACTGGAAGCGGCTACTCCCAGTTTTGCCGGATCACACAACAGCAGCGCCAGGACTCGAGTCTGCTGAAGAACCTGTTCGACGGCGGGAGAGGGAGTGCAGACACCGAACAGGCCGTGCAGTCGCTCCAGTTTCTTTCGGGCTTCCAGCAGAACACCGATCCCGGCCGAACTGAGGTACGTCACCTCGCTCATGTCGAGAACCACGCGATGCCATCCGGAACGAACGGCATCGTCAATCGCGTCTCGAAAATCGGTGGCCGACTCGTTATCGAGCATCCCCTGAATGGAAAGCGTCAGGAGATCTCCACGCGACTGCTTTTGAATCTGCATCTGCCCCTGCACCTTCAATCAGAAATCAATCAGACGTAATGAATGATGAACCACGGAAAAGACGGAAACTACGGAATAGGAAAGAAGGAATCGTCCCGAAATAAATAGAAGAAAAGTGGGTAGTGGATAGTTGATAGTGGGTAGCAAAAAATCCAGCAGTCAGGCTTCTCAGCCAATGTGAAACGGGGAAGTGATTTTGGCCTCAATTCCCATTTCATTCCGTGTTTTCCGTTCATTCCGTGGTTCCTCATGCTATTTCGGAGGATGGGGAACCATCAGGTCACCGGGAAGGAATGTTTTCAGTAAATCTTTGACCACAATCGGTCGGGGAGCGATCAGGATTTCCCCGGCAACGAATCCAGAAGCGAGTCCCAACAGTCGGGCCTGACTTTCGACCAGTTGGAACATTCGCTGACGATTGATCGGGAATTGTGATTCATACGCCGCGATGGCTGCCAGTTTCTGATCGAGTGCTTCGGAGATGTCAACGACCATGGTCCCCGGGGAGTTGGCCTGATTCTGCATCTGGAACCCGAGGGGATACCACAAAAGCTGACTGATAGTGTGTACCGGCAGGCCATCGAATTCGTGGTCCCATTTCGTGAGTCGGGAGTAGAAGACGGCTGCGTCGGTAATCTGCATTGCCTGCCAGTGATCGGGAGAGGCCATTGGTGTTTTGTCGGCCAGTCCCAGTACGATTCGGGGACGAAATCTTCGAAATACTTTCGCCAATGCGACCCGGGCTTCAAAGGAATCGAACAGTCGTCGATTGGGGAGGTCGAGAACGACCCGTTCGTGAACTCCCAGAATCTCCGCTGCGCGCCTGGATTCTTCGAGCCGATGTTCTGGACCTGGGCTTCCGGGAGTCGGTTCGCCATCGGTCAGATCGATGATTCCGACTCGATACCCTTGTTTGGCCAGTGTGGCCAGCGTTCCTCCGACGGCAACTTCAACATCGTCGGGATGGGCCCCGACAGCGATGACGTCCAATCTCTCCGGGAGCAAGGAAGAATCTGTCATGAGAGGGAAACAGCTTTGTAAACAAATAAGGAGACACAAAAACATAGGTCGTACTGAAGGGGACGACGGCAGTTTACGTCATTTCGGATCAGGGTTGAAACCCAAAAAACTGACATCAATCCACGAAATTCATTTGCTGAAAAGTGGATACGTCGATTTCCGTACCGTTGACCTGCGTCTGTCGACGCGATATCTTTTGCGATTCTCGATTTCTCCGCCAAAGTGGGGCGGAGACAGATTTGATTACATGTCAGTGAACGGCACATTCAATGGGACGTATTGAACGAAGTCGCGAAATTGCCCGTCGTCGGGCTCGCCGCGTAAAAGTGAAGAAACTGCGAACCCGATTCGCCGAAGCCAAGACCGATGCTGAAAAAGCAGCTCTCGTCGAAAAGCTTTACCGCGTCAGTCCTTTCGCAAAATTTGAAGAATAAGTGGATCGTCCTGTTGTTACGGCAGGTTCAGATTGATAGTTGCCCGTCAGGTTGTGACGGGCTCGGATTCTGAATCAGGTGTGCTGCAGGTTTCTGTCACTCTCTCATCCAGCAGGAGATTCCCTTGCTGAGATTCTTTTTTGCTGCGCTGTGTCTTCTTTCTCTGGTCGCCGGAAACGCCATGAGCACATCTGCACTGGCTGACGATCCTGTCTATGAGCTACGGATCTATACCAGCAACCCTGATAAGTTGGATGCACTGAACGAACGGTTTCGTAACCACACGCTGAAACTGTTCGAACGGCATGGCATGAAGAACATTGGGTACTGGATTCCAACAGAGCCCCCTCTCGCGGGAACTCATTTGATCTACCTGCTCGAACATGCCAGTCGTGACGCCGCAAAAGCGTCCTGGCAGGCGTTCCTCAACGATCCGGAATGGAAACAGGTGGCCGCAGACAGCGAAAAGCAGCATGGCAAAATTCTGGCAAAAAAGCCGGAATCGATCTTTCTGGCTAAAACCGACTATTCCACCAAGATCGGGAATCCAGACCGGGAAAAGACATACGTGCTGCGGGAGTATACCACTCCGGAAGGAAAGCTGGACTACCTCAATGCACGCTTCCGCGATCATACCCTTGAATTATTCAAGAAGTATGGACTGGAGTCGTACGGATACTGGGTACCAGTTGATCTCCCGCAATCCGGAAACACTTTGATCTACCTGCTGGAAGTCCCATCCAAAGAAGCCGCTGAAAAAAGTTTCGCCGAATTTCGGGCAGATCCGGTCTGGCAGGAAGTGAAGAAGACCACCGAGAAGGACGGACCATTGACGACTCAACCCCCACAGTCGTTGTTTCTCAAAGTGGCGGACTATTCACCGGTGAAATAATTGGTGTGGCAACGGAGTGGTGACAGGGCCGCTCTTTCAGGGTTTTTGCCTGTTTCGAGTAGGCAATCTTCGGGAGGGCGAAGCTCCCGCTGAGCC
>DATMFC010000477.1:0-1588 GCA_035556335.1 Planctomicrobium sp.
TGGCCAGATCGGTCCGGTCGAGATCGCTTTTGAGTGAGGATTTTCTCTGGTACTCCTCAACCGCCGCGCGATTTTCTTCCGTCGTGATCCGGTCAACCAGCGGGTGTTCCGGGGCCAGCACCATGTAGGTTGCTCCGAACAATGTGTCCGGGCGAGTGGTGTAGACACGAAGAACGTTTGGCTCCGGATCACGAGGAACACCAAACGTTTTTCGTGCCGATTTCCAGGCATCAAAGATTTCGTCAGACTCTTCTGCAGAGAGCGTGGTGAATCGCAGGGAGTCGATGGAATCTTCGGCGTCGGTGAGTCCGCAGCCTTCGATCAGGAAGTCAACTTCCGCACCCAGACTCCGGCCGATCCAGTTTCTCTGGAGCAGCTTGACCGATTCCGGCCAGTCCAGTTCTTCCAGTTCCGAGATGAGACGTTCAGCGTACGCGGTGATCCGCAGCATCCACTGGCGCAGTTGACGCCGTTCGACCGGGTGATTTCCTCGTTCGCTTTTGCCGTCGGCGGTGATTTCTTCGTTGGCGAGAACCGTTCCCAAGGCGGGGCACCAGTTCACCGGAGCATTGGACTGATACGCGAGTCGGTGTTCGTCCTGATACTCCCGAACGGCGTCGTTCCCTTTCTGTTTGATATCATCAGGGATCGGCAGTTCCGAAATGGGGCGTCCCTTTCCCGTCCGGGCCACTCCATCCGGACCGGTCCACTGGTGATCAGGATCAAACCAGGTGTCGTAGAGTTGCAGGAAAATCCACTGCGTCCACTTGTAGTAGTCTTCATCCGTCGTCGAGATTTCACGACTCCAGTCATAGCTGAAGCCGAGCATTTTCAACTGACGACGAAAGTTGTCGATATTTTCGTAGGTCGTGACTCGCGGATGCGTACCGGTGTTGATCGCATGTTGCTCGGCCGGAAGACCAAAGGCGTCCCAGCCCATCGGATGCAGAACATGCTGTCCGCGCATGCGTGCGGTACGGACGACGATATCCGTGGCGGTGTACCCTTCCGGGTGCCCGACATGCAGCCCGGCTCCAGACGGATAGGGAAACATATCCAGTGCGTAAAGCTTCCCTTTGGCGTTGGCCTGTGGCTGTGAGGAGGTCACGAAGGTTTCGTGCTTGTCCCAGTAAACTTGCCACTTTTGTTCAATCCGCTTGGCGTCGTAACGAGGCATGACAGTTCGTCGATAAGTTGAAGTCAGAAGAAACAGCCGGTCCACGGCGAATGCGGGAGTTTAATGCATTTCGCCCGAAGAAACACCCGGGGAGTGAGGTTTGTTCCGGGCAGTCCTCTTTCATCGGGTGGCCGCGATTGCTTGCAATCAGGGCCACCTTGGCCTCCTCTCAATGGAAGACTCACTGTTTGCACTGACTGACAAGCCGACAACAGATGTGACAGCCGATGTTTTTTGATATGATCATGCCCGTTTCTGTAATGGGATATCGGCGATCAGGAAGCCTCTCATGACCGAAGACCAACGGCAAAAGAGAACACCCTCGGAAGCATTCCAAATCGTCAGATCGCTCCTGTTTTGCGCAACCATGCTGGCCATCGCGATTCTGTCTATGTGGATGGGAATCGCCTA
>DATMFC010000478.1:0-2398 GCA_035556335.1 Planctomicrobium sp.
ACAACCCGAAGTTTGAAGCCTGACAAGGCACTACCCACTTTTTCCCTAATTGATTTCGGGACTGTTCCTTATTGCCGGGAGACGATGACCAGAACCACAATCAGTGCGGCCAGCGCCGTAATCGCTCCCAGGGTGAAATACAGGACTCCCAGAGAAGGGGATGAGGCCCGTTCTGTTTTTGTGGAAGAAGTTGGTGCCGACGCGGCCGAGGAAACATTCAGAGGAGCCGCTTGTGCAACCAGAACCGCAGAAGGCTTGACCCCCAGTTTCTTCTGAGCCGTCGTCAATTCCGGGACGAGGACCCAGAGTTTATCCAGACCGGCCAGTTTGATGACTTCAATCACCCCGGGATGAGGGCAGACGACGACCATTTTTCCTCCGCGTGATTCCACCACTTTCCACACACGAACGATCAGTGCGACAATGGAACTTCCCATGTAAGTGAGTGGGGAAAGGTCGACAACACACGCCGGAGAGTTGCGGTTTTCAAGTTCGGTGCGAACATTGGCGCCAAAATTTTCCACGTCAGACCAGCTGGCCTGAGTGATTTCAGGTCGAAGTGTCACGTTCACATGATCTTTGAACGCGATCATTTCGCAAGGGGGCGTCAACATAGCCAGTTGTCCTCTCCTGTTCACCAAAATAGGAATCGCGACCGCGACGACATGAACGGATCGAAGCCGAATGTTCTTTGAGATGGCATTGCTGGTAGACAGGACATCGTAGCTGTTTTTCGACTTTTCTCCAGTTCCAGCCCACTTCTCTCTCCATTCGGAATTGAATCGAACTGACAAGCACTTTCTACGACTGAGTACGTGAAAATTTCATGAATGTGAACTAACATCTCACAGTTTGCCCCAGCGTGGCCGGTTTGTCCCGGTTGCAATCAGAGTCATATAAAATCCTCTCTGTGCGAGAGTAACTGGAACATTCGCTGTACTATAGATCGATCATACGACATTTCGAGGAACACTGATGGGACGTGTCGGACTGGCTTTTCGTATTTTCTTTGACGTGCTGTTTCATGCCGAGACTGCGGAACAGGTGCGGCACATGAAGGGGGCATCGACGGACGCTGCGGAACAGGTTCCCGCCTCTCTTCCAGCTCCCACAGCCCCAACTCCCAAGGTGGAACCAGCCAAACCCAAGCCGGCTCCATCCCGAAGTGATGCACTGACATTGTTGGAAACATTGCAACGGGAAGCCCGATTTCTCGACTTTGTTCAGGAAGACATGTCTGCCTACTCCAACGAACAGGTGGGGGGAGCAGTCCGGGATGTCCATCGCGGATGCCAGACGGTTCTCAAACGCCTGTTCAACCTCGGCCCGGCAATCTCCACTCCGGAAGGAAGTTCACTGACGCTCAACGGCGAAGAACCTGCTGCACAAATCCGCCTCGTCGGAAATGTTGTTGACCGCCGGCCAGTGAACGGTGTCGTCGTCCATCCCGGCTGGAAAGCGGAGCGTTGCGACCTGCCAACCTGGTCTGGCAACCTCGACTTCAAAACCATCCTCGCCCCGGCGGAAGTCGAACTTTCGTAAAAGTGGTTTCGAATACGAGAAAGTAATTTCACGGCGCCACCTCCCCGGATATTCAAAAAACTGATTGAAGCTTGCAGAAGATTATGAGTACCGAATTCATTGTTGGCATCGATCTGGGAACCACGAACAGCGTTGTCAGCTATTGCGCGGCAGCGGCGGAATTTCCTCAAATCGAGATTCTTCCCATCCCTCAACTGGTCGGCCCGGGAACAGTCGAATCTCGCGGAAGCCTCCCCTCGTTCCTGTTTCTCGCTGGTCAGGAAGATCCCGGTTACGCTCTTCCCTGGGCAGATCATCGCGACTTCGTTGTCGGGGAATGGGCACGTCGTCAGGCTGCGGAGATGCCAGACCGAACGGTCTCCGGAGCAAAGTCCTGGCTCTGCTACAGTCGCGTCGATCGACATCAGGCCATTCTTCCCTGGGGAACCGCAGACGACGTCAAAAAAGTCTCCCCCGTCACAGCCACACAGCGTTATCTGGAACACCTTGTTGCTGCGTGGAACCATCAACATCAATCGGCTCCGCTGGCACAACAACGGGTTGTTCTCACAGTTCCCGCATCGTTTGACGCCAGTGCACGCGAACTGACCAGAGAGGCGGCTCTTGCTGCCGGATTACCGGACGACTTCATTCTCCTGGAAGAACCGCAAGCCGCTGTTTACGCCTGGCTGGCTCAATCCGGCGAACGCTGGCGAAAACTCGTCAAGCTCGGAGACACCATTCTCGTCGTCGATGTCGGGGGAGGAACAACCGATCTCACGTTAGTCAGCGTGGCGGAAGAGCAGGGGGAGCTACAACTGCGCCGCGTGGCGGTGGGTGACCATCTTCTCGTGGGCGGCGACAACATGGACCTGGC
>DATMFC010000479.1:0-3697 GCA_035556335.1 Planctomicrobium sp.
AAACTGATCGTTCGATGCGGGGTCGGGTACGACAACGTGGATATTCATACCGCTCGTGAGTTGGGAATCCCCGTTGCCAATGTTCCGGACTACGGTTCAGAAGAAGTGGCGGACAGTGCCATCGGCATGATGCTGACCATGACTCGCGGAATCCATTACGCCAACAGCCGCTTGCAACGAAACGCCGGAGCCTGGACTTACGAGCAGGTGGTTCCTCTCACCCGCCTTCGTGGAATGGTCTTTGGAATCGTCGGGTTGGGACGCATTGGAACCGCAACAGCAGTTCGCGCGAAAGCATTGGGAATGCGCGTCCTCTTTTATGACCCGTATGTCGTGGACGGAACCGACAAGGCCATTGGAGTCGAACGTGTTGAAACACTCGATGAACTTCTGGCGCTGACAGACGTCCTGAGTACCCATTGTCTTCGGTCTTCAGAAACGCAGCACCTGGTTAACGATGAAACGATCGCGAAACTGAAGCCGGGGTCATACATCGTCAACACCGGTCGTGGAGGCGTCGTCGATGCGCACGCTGTTCTCCGTGCGATCGAGTCCAACCACCTTCGAGCCGCCGCGCTGGACGTTCTCGAAATCGAACCGCCCCCGGCAAATGATCCGCTGATTGCCGCCTGGCGAAACCCCGATCATCCTGCTTATGGCCGAATTATTATCAATCCGCATTCGGCGTTCTATTCGGAACAGGGGCTGACTGACATGCGTACCAAAGGAAGCGAGAACTGCCGTCGAGCACTACAGGGGAAACCGCTACGCAACATTGTGAACGGGTTGTAATTATCTATTTTTTCACCTCTCAGTAAGTCAACCACGCTATGAAAATACTGCGCTATCAAAGTGTCGACGGAAAAATCAGTTGGGGTCAGGAACATGTGGGTGGAACCGTCACTCGTATTGATGGGGATCTGTTTGGCGATTATCAGGATTACGGGGAGATCGTGCAGATTGCGAAGCGACTCGCTCCTGTCGAACCTCGCGACATTATTTGCATCGGCCTGAACTATCGAAAGCATGCTGAAGAAGGGAACCTGCCGATCCTGGAATTTCCCGTCGTATTCATGGAGAACATCAGTGCGTTACAATACCCGGGCGAGCCGATTCTGCTTCCGCGACGACTGCGCAGAAATGCCGTTGATTTTGAATGTGAACTTGCGGTCGTCATTGGGAAGGAGTGTTACAACGTTTCGAGTGATCAGGCCCTGTCTCATGTGCTGGGATACACCTGTGCAAACGATGTCAGCGCGCGAGGCTGGCAGATGAATGGGGCGGGAGCCAATGGTGCCGTGGCAAGACTTTCGCCACGTTCTGCCCCTGCCTGGTGACGTCCGAAGAAATTTCTGATCCGAACCGGTTACAGATCAAAACGATTCTCAATGGGGAAGTCATGCAGGACTGGAGCACACGGGACATGATTTTCGATGTTCCAACGCTGATCGAATTTCTCAGCGGCAGCACCCGACTCGTACCCGGCACGGTCGTTCTGACCGGAACGCCGCATGGTCTCGGAGCCGCCCGCAATCCGATGGTTTATCTTCAGACGGGTGATTGGGTGACGATTGAGATCAACGGGATCGGCCAATTGACCAATCCCGTTGTCGAGGAGACCTGCGTCTGACCGCCGTTTCATTCCTGTGAAATTGTTCGCGTTCCTTTGTCAAAATCCTGAATTATTCCGTCATCAAGGAGTGCTCAATGTCTGCAATCGCCCATTCTTCCAAGAAGATGTCTGCCCGCCCGGAAATTCGTCGAACGCAATTGCTGATCAATGGCGAATGGAGAGATTCCGTCTCCGGGGAAACGTTCTCGACATTCCATCCGGCAACGGGAGAGAAGATTGCGGATGTCGCCAAGGCAACAGAAATGGATGTCGATCTGGCGGTTCAGGCGGCCCGACGAGCGTTCGAATCCGGTCTTTGGCCGAAGATGGACGCCCGGGACCGGGGGAAATTGCTTTATCGACTTGCCGACCTGATCGAAACTCATCTTGAAGAACTGGCGGCACTGGAAACTTTCGATAACGGGAAGCCCATCACGGATTCACTCAAAGGGGATTTTCCGCTGGTCGTTGAAGTTTTTCGATACTATGCAGGTTGGGCTGACAAGGTTCATGGACAAACAATCCCGGTTCGAGGGAATTATTTTTCATATACCCGTCACGAACCGGTTGGGGTGTGCGGACAGATCATCCCCTGGAATTTTCCTGCGGTGATGCTTTCATGGAAATGGGCACCCGCACTGGCCGTGGGCTGTACCGTCGTCATGAAACCTGCCGAGCAGACTCCCCTTTCGTGTCTTCGGCTGGCGGAACTTGCTCAGGAAGCGGGATTTCCGAATGGGGTCATCAATATCGTGACCGGCTTCGGCGACACCGGTGCGGCTATTGTCCGACATCCCGACGTCGACAAGATCGCGTTTACGGGATCGACGGAAACCGGTCAGACAATTTTGCGGGAAGCGGCCGCCACATTGAAACGAACGACACTGGAACTGGGAGGAAAGAGTCCGAACATTATTTTCTCAGACGCCGACCTGGAGCGGGCAATTCCCGCTGCCGAAGCGGGGATCTTCTTTAACCAGGGACAATGTTGCAGTGCGGGAAGCCGACTTTTTGTCGAGAAATCCATTCATGCCGAGGTCATCCGGGAGTTGATTGACCGCGCGAAGCAGCGAAGGATCGGTGACCCGTTCGATCATGAGACGACGCATGGACCGCAAATTGACGGTGATCAATTCGACAAAATCATGGACTACATTCACAAAGGGAAAGCAGAGGGAGCGGACTGTGCGCTCGGTGGAAACCGGCACGGTGCGAGCGGACTCTTCATTGAACCGACAATTTTCGACAACGTCGCAAGTCAGATGTCCATTGCCAGGGAGGAAATCTTCGGTCCGGTCCTGAGTGTCCTCCCATTTCACAATGTTGACGAGGTGATTGAACAAGCCAATCTGACCCGTTATGGGCTGGCTTCGGCGGTGTGGACGAAAGACATGTCCAAAGCTCATCGCCTTGCGACTGCTCTCCGCGCCGGAACCGTCTGGGTGAACTGCTATAACGCCTTTGACGTGGCCGCTCCATTCGGCGGATTCAAGCAGTCCGGAATCGGCCGTGAACTCGGTGAAGCCGCATTGGCAAACTATACGGAATGCAAAACGGTCACTGTCAATCTCGGATAAATGCCGCGATGTTTCACGGCCGACGGCCAGTGAGGTTTGACGCAATCAGGAGCCAGTCGTCGATAGTCTTCAACCGTTGAAGAACCGGTCCCGCTGGGTTGGTTGTGCCCTTTGATATCGATGAAAGGGCATGTCGACATGGATGCATTCTATGCCTCGATGGAGGAGTTGGACTGTCCGCAACCCTTTGTGTGTGACTGGTATCCACTCTGAATGCAGGTGTTCCATGACAGGTCTTCATGTTGCGTCAGCTGCCATCAGATTCCGCCAGAGGATTCCGACGCAGTGTCCGATGAGCTTGCCTTTTGCTGGAAGAATTCCCGGTGCAACTCTCTCCCACTGTCCCGCCTGATTACGGCGCGACAAAAAGTACTTGCCGTTAGCGCCCACGACACCAATAGTGGCCTGTTCCGAAGTTTTTTGAGAGATCAGCAGCAGATCACCTTTGTGTAAAAGTCCTTGCGGATCGGTCCTGTCATATTTCAAGACATAGGGCTTTTCCGCTTTT
>DATMFC010000480.1:0-4248 GCA_035556335.1 Planctomicrobium sp.
CCCGGAAGGCCCGGAGAGCCTGTCAGGAAAGAGTAATTTTTCACCGTTCCTCAAGCAACCCATAAATGAAATGGGGTAGGGGGGGGGAGAAAAACGAACGTGCGTATTGCGTTCGTAACATCCTTCTGAGGATTCTTGGTACCGTCTCTCTCAATGGGCTCAGCAGGGAGGTGTGAATGTCAGATTCACCACTTCGTGCTCTTCTTGGAAACGATCCGGAAAGTCCGACGACGCACAACATGCTGTATGTGAGTGATGCAATGACAGTACTTCCAAGTCTATTCACATAGAAGCAGGGGGTCAGGATTCAGGGGCCAGGGATCAGAAAAAGGCTGGAAATTCATGCCATTCCCTACCCGCTCTCCACCACCCACTTCTCTTCTATTTCATATCAAGCTTGGAACTACTGAATGAGCATTCGATATCGCCGTGACACCGACATTTCCGGAGAGACTCTTAAAATGCCCCATGGGTCTCCTGACGAGAGGAATTTTCGGGCCTCCTCTTGTCAGGAGGGGCTTTCTTTATTGCCCACTGAATTGCCCATTGATGCGCAGTGCAGGCGGACAAGCCAGACATAGCAATGAAAAGGCCGGTCACCCGGAGCTCTTTGTGAGATGGCTGGCCCGCCCCCATCGCACAAAGAATTCCAGGCAACCGGTTACTTTTGGCCCACATTATTCAAAGCGTTGTTACGACGAGAATGTGACAGGAAAAAATCAAAGAAGCCGAAGTTTCTTCGTCCTTTCAGATTGCCGATGGGCTCACTGTCACTATAAGCTGATGGCTCGTCCGTTCTTGCGTGTTTCAGAAGATTCCGTGTTCACAAGAACTGAAATTCCGGGAGTTCCCCGGGAGGGGGAGACCATTTCTTTTTGAGAAGCTTCGCCGATCACTGTCAAACATGCCCATTCACGGTCTGTTTGATGGTGGCCTCTTATTGAACTCGATCCCCTTATATTATTGTTGACATCAGAGATGACGCAATCTGATTCTGTTCCCGATTTCGCCTGGGCTGAGCGCATTGACACGGCACGTCGGGGGGATATGGATGTCATGGGGGAAATCTGGAATCTCGTCTGGGATCGGCTCGTCATTACGGCACAAAATCGCATTTCCGGGGTGTTGCGGGTCAAGCTGGATGCGGAAGATGTGGTGCAGCAGACCCTGATGGAAGCCCAGCAGAGCTTCGGCCAGTTTCATGGACAGAGTGAGGCTGAGCTGTTGCGCTGGCTGGGACGACTTCTGGAAAACAACCTCATTGATGCTGCCCGTCGCTACCGACGAATTCAGCAGCAGAACGCGTTGCAAGAGACCCCTGTCGATGCCGTTTCCCTCCTGAATAATATTGCCGGAACTCAGATCAGTGCCAGCAGTGTTGTTCGACGCAAGGAACGAGACGAACTCTTGCTTCAAGCTCTCAAACAACTTTCTACAAAGCAACAGCAGTTGATTGAGTTGCGTCACCGTCGGGGCCTGTCCTTCATCGAGATTGGAAAGGAACTGGAAATGACGGATGTCGCCGCCCGGAAATTGTGGTCACGGACCATCGAGGAATTACAAAAACTTTTGGCTGCTTCACATGTCTGAAGAGTCTCTTTCTCCTGGCAACACTTCCGATACGGTTCCCGCCGGCGGGCCGTCGCGGGATGAAGTGATTTATCGCCTGAATCGCCTCTGGATCGGGGATTCCGCATTCCGTGAGACCGGCGTGTTCGATGTGGCCGGACTGCTGAATACCGACAGCACCGTTCGTCTGGAACCGGCTCTGGAAGTGAGTGGATACCAGATTCGGGAGGTCATCGGGAGTGGGTCGTTCGGCGTGGTTTATCGTGCCTATGATTCCCAGCTGAACCGAGACGTGGCGATCAAGATTCCACGACCGGAAGTTCTGGCGGATCAGGCCAAGTTACGGCGATTCGAAGGGGAAGCCCGGGCCGTTGCGAAGCTGGATCACCCGGCAATCGTTCCAATCTATGAAGCCGATCTGAATCCGCCGACTCCGTATCTCGCGCTGGCCTATATCCCCGGTCCGGACCTGCGGCAATTTCTGGCGGAGCGAACAGCAGAGCTTCCCTGGCGAGATGCCGTGGAATTGGTGACGGAACTGGCGCAGGCCGTTCACTATGCCCATGAATGCGGCATTCAGCATCGCGATCTCAAACCGAGCAATGTGTTGCTGCTGCCACGAAACAGCGCAAATGCAGATTCCGCGTCATTGAAAGACTTTCAGCCCCGGCTGACCGATTTTGGACTGGCCAAACTGTCACGGGAATCACTGGAAGAAACCGGTTCCAGCATGGTGGTGGGAACTCCGTTGTATATGTCTCCCGAGGTTTTTTCTAAGGGGGCATCCGACGGAAATCCCGGTGCAGCGGACATTTACTCACTCGGATGCCTGCTCTATGAACTTTTGACCGGTCGTCCGCCGATCACGGGTGACAGCTACGTGCAGGTGATTGACCGCCTGCGGGAAGAGCGTCCGGAACTGATCCGTAGACTACGGCCAGAACTCCCGGCGAGTGTGGAAACAATCTGTCGGGTCTGTCTCGAAAAGAACCCGGCGGCGCGATATGCATCGGCAGCCGAACTGGCCGAAGAACTACAACGGGCCGCTCAGGGAGAGCCGTTAATGGCCCGTCGATCCAGTTGGCGAAAGCGCCTTCTGTACTGGATGGAGCAGCCTCAGCGGGTCCGGGCCGCAGGATGGTATTCGCTCCTCTTTCATCTCATCCTGCTCTCGTGGTTATGTGTGATGGCGGCGACGTTCCATCTCTTCATTCCCATGACGGCGGACGAATACCGTAATCAGATGCTGGAGGGGATTCGGGTTCTAACGACCGTCGATATCCCGATGGTGTTGATTGCCGTGATGACCATCAAGCGAAAACGCTGGGCCGTCCGCAGCGGCGTGGTTATGTCTTTTCTCTTCACCAGTTACATGGTTGCCTGGCGATTAGGATGGGTGAAATTCTTTGAAAACATTTACCGGGAAGAGAATTACCATTCGCACGCCACGTTTTTTCTGATCTTTTTCGCCGCCGTGATTGAACTCGTGCTTTACAACGTCGCACTGGTCTCCATCTCCCGCCGTCCGCCGGATCAGGATACCTGATGAATTCTCCTGCCCACAGAAACGGTCCAGAAATGTCAGTGTCATAATGATATCGAGTCGTTCCTGAACAAGTCTCCACCGGTGTTGGGTAAAATTTCGGCCGCTACTGGTGTGGTCTGGGTTGGTTTCAGGTTGGCTGGAGTGGGTTTTCAGGGGGTGGGTAGTTCCCACTCTCATATGGACGAAATGTCAGCGGGTCGATCTCTGCTCGTAGTCATCCAGCAGCTTGCGAAGTAAACCGCTCTGCTTGCCGTTTGCCGACAGGGAATCAAAGACCTCACGAACGGTCATCAGTCCCTTGTTCCCAGAGAATCTGCAGTATCTCCAACTCAGCATTCGTCGGACCAGTCTTACGAATCCGGGCCATAACCCCACTGAGAAAAAAGATTGGAAACTCCACGCTGGGAAATTCTCTTCTCCAATAGCAATTGCTCTTTCATCGATAGCAAAGGAACCGTTGCAAAATCATTACTTTCTCTTTAATCGTTAAATTTTTCCCACAAGCTTCTCCGAGTCAGTCGGATTCCGGGAGACGATGCTCTCTCGTTCTCGAATCCCAGCTAACGTAAAAATAACGACACCGGACTCTGAAGAAAGAATCTGGAGTCATAAACATGTTTCGACTCGGGCAATGCTGAGTCTTCGTTGATCCGTTGATCTACTGTATTGACATTTTTTGGGGAGCCATGAACTCTTTCGCCACAACACAGCAAAATCTGGCTGTGCGTGTTCTCCCGCTCGACGGGCTCTCGGAAGACTTCCTGCAACAATGGAAACGTCTCAGCGAAAACTCCGTTGAGCCCAATCCATTTCTCCAACCTGCGTTTATTCTGTCGCAATCCCAACATCTTTCATCAGAGCCCGAATCAAGACTCTGGACTGTTCAGAAACCAGATGGCCAACTCATTTTACTGACGGTTCTTCGCTCTGTTGGTGCGTCGTCACAAATTTTGTTTCCTCATTTGAATGACAAAATTTCGGCCTATCAGTTTCAGGGAGGAATGCTGCTCGACCGTCGTTCGCCGCGTCTTGCATTAATGACGTTTCTGGACCACTTGAAGTCCACCCGTTACCGACATGGAATGGTTTTCAGTTCAGCCGGTATCGACGCCCCTTTCTCAGAGCAACTTTAC
>DATMFC010000481.1:0-4977 GCA_035556335.1 Planctomicrobium sp.
TTTTTACCTGTCTGATTTTCACTGGGATGCATGTCGCCTCGGCCACGCGAGACCCGTTTGCGCGACTCATGGCGACCGGGATTGTCACCGTTTTAACGGCTCAGGTCCTGATCAATACATCAATGACCGTGGGACTGGCCCCCATTACAGGGCTCACTCTTCCACTCGTCAGCTATGGAGGCTCCAGCTTCGTGACCACGGCGTTCTGTGTCGGACTGCTGATGAACATTGCCCGATCTCCCGGCTTCGATGTCGCCGGACAACCGTTCGAGTTTTGAAATTGAGAAATCCTCTTGTTGAAAAGGACTCGGGAGGGGGAGGCTCCTGCCGGGCCGCAAGCCATGGAAAACGTGATCTTATTCGCGGCTCAGCAGGAGCTTCGCCCTCCCGGACGCTTTCCATCTTGAGGCAGGCGAAAGCCCAATGGAATCCTCATCAGGAATTGCCCTGTCAGGCTCTCGTCGGTAAACTGTTCACGGAAACAAGCGGATTCATCAGACGGATCTGATGAAGTCACGGGGATTTTGCAAGCACTTTCCGCCATCTCCAGTGCGATGCGCTCTCGATCGAGGTCTTTTCTTTGCCCATTCTGCAGGTCATCAGTGGCGCTGCGACCGGAACCCAATTCCCGCTCACAGCGGAACGGACGATTCTGGGGCGACATCCCAATTGTCAGATTGTCCTCCCCAGTGGCGTGGTCAGTCGGCACCACGCCCAGATTCTGGAAAGTCACGGGACGTTTTACGTCGAGGACTTGCGCAGTCGAAACGGAACATTCGTCAACGAAAACAAGATCGAAAAACGTTCTGAACTTCGGGATGGCGATCAGATTCGACTTTGTGAAATCCTGCTGGAATTCCTCCAGAACCCCTCGACCTGTTCGTCAGACCATGTTCTCAAGCATGACGATGAGAAGGTCGAAAGTATTTCGGAGTCCGTCGACTCGATGCAGTCCGGCGTTCTGGATCACAGCCATCTCTACACGACGAATCGGGACGAGCTGTCTGAAATTCAACGAGGGACCTCGTTTCATCGATTTCCTGTCGACAATCAACATCGCTCAACGGTTGATCCCGGCGTGAAGCTGAAAGCGATTCTGGAACTGACCCAGGCATTGGGACGGGATCTTCAGGTCGAATCCGTTCTTCCCAAGATGCTGACGACGCTGTTCAACATCTTTCCGCAGGCGGAGCAGGGATTTCTTCTGCTGAAAGACCCTGAGAGTGGCAAACTGCGAGTCAAGGCAAGTCGGACGCGCGGCGGCAAGGAGGCGGAAAACGTCGCAGTCAGTATGACGGTGGTACGTCATGCGTTGAGTACCCGGGAATCGATTCTCAGTCGAAATGTTCTGGATGACTCCCGGTTCAAGAAAAGCACCGCGCTTTCACGAATGCGGATTGCGTCGGTCATGTGCGTGCCGATGGTGAATCCCGACGATGAGGCGGTTGGGGTCATTCAAATTGTGACCCGTGATTCGGATCATGCTTTTTCCGAAGATGACCTCGATCTGCTGTCGAGTCTGGCGGTGCAGGCTTCCATGGCAGTGGAGAACGCTCGTCTGCATGAAGAACAGGTCAGTCGACGGGAACTGGAACGGGATCTCGAATTCGCCACACAAGTCCAGTTGGGTTTTCTCCCCAAATCCCGCCCGATGCTTCCGCAATACACGTTCGCCGATTACTACGAGGCGGCTTTAAGTGTGGGAGGAGACTACTTTGATTATGTCTCTCTTCCCGATGGCAGGGTCGCGATGGCCATTGGAGACGTGGCGGGAAAAGGAATGCCGGCCGCATTGCTGATGGCCCGACTCTACTCGTTAACCCGTTTTCAATTATTAACTCGTCCCTCCATTGAGGAAGCCATTTCCGGGCTGAATGAAGAACTGGCTTCGGGCGGTCTGGGACACCGATTCATCACGTTTCTGTTGATGCTGATCGACCCGGTCGCGCATACCGTATCGATCGTCAACGCAGGGCATCTTCCGCCGTTACTGCGGCGACAGAATGGAGAAGTGGTTCCCATTGCTCGCGAAACCGCGAGTCTGCCATTGGGGATCGTGCCGGAATTGGCTTACGCCAGTGAAACGATTCCGATCGCCCCGGGGGACACCATCCTGGCCTATACCGATGGCGTGACGGAAGCGATGAACGAGGATCATGATATCTATGGGAACGAGCGACTGATCTCGTTTCTTTCCAGATTCAACTCCCCGGTCGACGAGACAATCAGCCGGTTGGTTGAAGAGGTGGAAGGGTTCACCGGGGAAGCGACGCTCCGTGACGATACCTGCATTATCGGCGTTCACAGGTCGGTCACATGATTCCCTCGGTTTCCGACGTTTTCTCGACCGACGGGTTCATCGCGCGTCGATTGCCGCAGTACGAACTGCGCGGAGAACAGGCGGAGATGGCGGCCGCAGTGGAACAGGCGATTGCGACACAAACCCATCTTATCGCAGAAGCCGGAACCGGGGTCGGGAAGAGCTTTGCCTATCTCGTGCCATGTATTCTTGCCGCGGCTCAACGACAGGAGGAGAAAGGGAAGCGGCGACGCATTGTCATCAGCACACATACTATCAGTCTTCAGGAACAGTTGATTTCCCGGGACGTGCCGTTCCTGAACTCGGTGTTGCCGGTGGAGTTCTCCGCGGTTCTGGTCAAAGGACGTGGCAACTATCTCAGCCTGCGACGAACTCAGGTGGCTGCCGATAAAGGGGCCATGCTGTTTGAGTCAGAAGAACAACGACAGCTTCGTTCTGTGATCGACTGGGCGAAAGAGACCTATGACGGCAGTCTCGCGGACCTGGGCTTTTCCCCAATGTCGGAAGTCTGGGACGAAGTTCGCAGCGAACATGGGAACTGCCTGGGAAAGAAATGTCTCACCTATGATGACTGCTTTTATTATCGCGCACGACGCCGGGTCTGGAACTCGGATGTTTTAATTGTGAATCATGCCTTGTTCTTCGCCGATCTCGCTTTACGACGGGAAGGGGCGAGCGTACTGCCGGATTATGATGTCGCTGTGTTCGACGAAGCGCATACGCTCGAAGACGTTGCTGCGTCGCACTTAGGATTAAGTGTCTCCTCCGGACAGTTTAGCTACCTTTTTAATAAGCTTTACAACGACCGTTCCCGGAAAGGTTTGCTGATGCAGCACAACCTCCCGAATGCACAGCAACTGGTCGCCCACCTTCGAATCACTTCCGACGTTCTGTTCGGTGAACTCGACCAATGGCGAGAAGAAGGGGGAAGCCCGAACGGTCGCGTCCGGCGCCCGCTCGACGTAGACAATCCCGTCAGTACAGATCTGCATGAATTGGCGTTGATGGTCAGGAATCATGCTGCTGGCCTGAAAGATGAAGGACAAAAGGTCGAACTCGATTCCAGCGCCGATCGACTTGATACGTTAGCAATCTCTTTAACATCATGGATGAAACAACGGCAGGACGACTCCGTCTACTGGATGGAAACCATCGGAGGTCGCGCCCGTAACATTAAGCTAATGTCCTCTCCCATCGATGTCGGAAATACGTTGCGGGATGAATTATTTAATGAAATCCCCACAGTCATTCTGACAAGTGCCACATTAGCAGTAGGACGATCGGACTTTTCCTTCTTTCGTCAGCGGATCGGATTATCAAAAGCAAATGAGATTCAACTCGGATCTCCATTTAACTATGAAGAACAGGTCCGGCTAGTTCTTCCGGATCGCATGCCTGACCCCGGAACTTCCCCGGCCGATTATGAAGCACATGTTGTGAAACGCATTCAGCAACATATCCGGGACACCTCCGGCGGTGTCTTTGTGTTGTTTACCAGCTATCGCATGCTACAGAACTGCGCAAAAAAATTAGGTCCATGGTTTTCGGCGCAGAATCGACTGTTGCTTTGCCAGGGGGCCGGCATGCAACGGGGAACACTGCTCGAACGGTTTCGCCGTGACGGAGAAGCGGTATTGTTCGGAACAGAGACTTTCTGGCAGGGGGTGGACGTTCCCGGAGATGCCTTGAAAAACGTGATCATCACCAAGCTCCCGTTTTCGGTTCCGGATCACCCGTTGCTGGAAGCTCGGGTGGAACGGATTCGGGAACGAGGCGGAAATCCGTTCACAGAATATCAGGTTCCCGAAGCGGCGATCAAACTGCGTCAGGGCTTCGGCCGTCTGATCCGCACCGCCACCGACTCCGGTCAGGTGGTTATTCTCGATCCCAGAATTCGCACCAAACCATACGGACGACTCTTTCTGGAAAGCCTCCCTCCATGTAAACGTGTGATCAGTTCTCTGGAGTAGGCACTGGGAGCCTGTCCTCTTATTCTCCCTCTCCCCCGAGGGGAGAGGGCTGGGGTGAGGGGCAGACCCATAGTGAAGTGTTTGCACTGGCAACGCTTGTCCCCTCATCCGGCCTTCGGCCACCTTCTCCCCTCAGGGGAGAAGGATTAGTATTTGTAGTGTTGGTGGGTCGAGTCAACATGATGGTGCGGTGGGGCTTCAGTCGCAGAACAATTTTTCAAGAAAATCAAACCGCCGCAAGCACGATTGACTGTTGACGACGACCCACCAACACGTCTACCAGGAATCATCCGGGATATCGCGGTCTCTTAAGTGGCACGGGATCTGCTCATTAGTGTCATGCGTATCAACTCTGAATGAGGAGAAAGCATCATGACCATTACGCACATGTCACACGACGAAGCAGAATCCCGCGCACAAAAAAACTTCTATGTCCATTTGGCCGTATATGTTGTGGTCAATACCGGACTGGCAGTATTGAATCTGGTCAACAACCCTGAGCATCTCTGGTTCTACTGGCCGCTGGCAGGCTGGGGACTCGGTGTGGCCTTACATGGAATCGCGGTTTTTGTGACCGGTAAGGCAGCAGACCGGGTGATCGAACGCCAGGAACGTCGTGAAGAACGTCAGGAAAGACGTGAATCCCGTCGACAGGATCAGATTTGAGACGTCTGTTCTCGTCACGCT
>DATMFC010000482.1:0-6992 GCA_035556335.1 Planctomicrobium sp.
TTGGCTGACTGATCTTCGTCTGCATGTGGTTGATCCTGAAAAACTGAAACTCAAGGCGGACAGTCTGGCGAAAGAGTTTACCGAAGTGGACCTCGGGTTCAGCAACGACCTGTTCCTGGTCGCCTCTCTTTCCAAAGGGAAGAAAGGGGGGGGACTCTTTTCCAAAGGGGGAGGGAAGAAAGAGGACGTTCGTGCGGAATTGATCGCCCATCTCAACGAGAAGAAATCACTCGACGAACTCCCCGTCGGCGAGAGTTATCAGTTCAGTTCGGAAGAGTTGCTGCAACAACTGAAAGTGGTCCAACCCGCCGCCGATCGGGCAACCAATATCTTCCATGGAATTCCGGTGTTCGGAACGAATCGGGTGGCGATTCAACTTCCACTGAATGACAAGCTGACACATCCGGTCTATCTGTCGTTCGGCATTACCGAGTTCTGGAAATTCCGTGAGGCGATTGAAGAGTTCTATCAGATCAGCGATTTAGACGCCGACCTGGGTTTGCCACGAGAACCTCGCTTTGATTCCCTGAAGTGTCACTACAACGACACTCCGATCAAGTCGCTGCTGGACGTGGAACTCTATCAGGCCGACCCGGCCGTCAAGCTGGAAGTGGCGGGCTACCAGTGCGGTTCCTGCCGAATCACCGTCAGCGAAGCGGGACGCAAAAAGGAGAATCTGGGAGGGAAGTCTCCCAAGGGAATCGCCAAGGCGAAGTGTCCCAAATGCGGAAGCAAAATGGGAGAACACCTTTTGTATTCACTTCAGGAAGACGTGGTCGATCCGACGATGGCGTGAGCCTTTTGCGGACCAGTTTCGAAACAGCTTCCCGGGTGACCCGGCCAAGTGGGGCTTGTCTTAACCTACATTTTTTGACAGACAGCTCTCACCATTCTCATGGATGCTCCGACCGTTCTTACCCCGAAGGGGTTTTGACAACAGAGCCCAGGGTCGATCACGAAGTGAGCGCACCCTGGGGGGAAGAGCGCTGTACTGACAATCCCACCCTGAAGGGGTGGCACAAGCGAGTCGGATTGTACAATCCCTTCGGGGTTGTCCCGAACGAGGTCTCCATCAACCCAGGGTACGCTCACTCCGTGAGGAACCCTGGGCTGTGTTATAAAGCCCTTTCAGGGCAGTTGCCTGGGAACTCCAGACATCATACCAATGCCTACATCCCGCTGGTGAACGGGACGATCTCCAATCCGGGAGGCGGATCGGACGGGAGGGTTTTCAGGTAGTCGAGGAACTGGCGATCGAGTGCTTCGTAGGGGACGCCGATGATGTCTTCGAGCGTCGGCTTTCGGGTTTTGCCTGGATCGTAAACCACGGTCAGGAAATGAATGAAGGCGTCACGATACCGGCCTTCTTCTGCATTGAGGAAGAAGTGAACCATCGCCGCAGACTGATTGTAAGCTTCTGCCTGTAACGGAAACTGAGTGCGTCCCAGTTTCATGAACTCGCGCATCGGGCGATATTCGTTCTCTTCAATGATTTTTCGTCTCGCCCAGAAGATACGGATATGTCGAGGGTCACCGACGTCTCCTCCCTGTTCGCCGGGGACGAATGATTCCATGTAACAGGGGAAGCCTTCGACCGCCCAGAAGTCGGAGTGTTCACCCACATCAAAGATTCCCGGTCGACTCTCTCCTAACAACTGGTGCGTCACTTCGTGATACATTGTTTCCTGACGCTCGGCGGCCTGTGCGGCTTCTGATTCGCTGAAAAAATACGCGGTTTTATCGCGTGGCATGTAGAGCCCGTTGGCCTTCTCGATCCCGGGCATGCGTGATCTCAGCGCGGCAACAAATTCGTCCCGGTTGCGATAGAAGCTGACACGATATCGTCCAGATTCATTCCACTGAGGGCGCGCTCCGATATCGAGCAGCTTTTCAATCTGCTGACGGGAGTTGAAGAACGGCGCGTATTCCAGCATGAAGAACTTCTGGTACACCTCCAGCTGACGTGACAATTCCACTCCCTGTTCGAGTCCGAGATTGGTTCGAACCAGAAAATGTTCCGTTCCAATTTCCCACGCGTTATTGAAGTCGGATCTGAGTGCGGCCTCTTTCTCAGCACTCATCCACTGACCATTGAAAAAACGTTCTCCCTTCTCATATCGGGCGACCTGTTTGGAATCGATCCACCCGAATCGAGGATGATCGACAAAGCCTTTGACTGACATTCGTTTCAGGAACGGAGTCGTCCAGCGTCCTTTGTCCTGAACGTATCCCAGCATCGATCGGGCGCTGGCGTTGTCGGGATCGTGAAACGCCACTTCCCGCACCAGTTGCCAGGTGAGAGTGGGGTGTCCCAGACGGAGGGCATCGCGGGCGATTTTGTAGAGATCGACGGCGTAATCCCGTTCAATTTTCTGCAACTTGGCCCGCCATGCCCGTTCTTCGTCAGGAAGTGACAGTGACAATGGGGGGGACACCTCTTCCGGCAAGGTGTCGAGGTTGATTCGTTCTTCGCCGACAGACTGGGCACGGGCGCGAATTCGCTCGGCGTCGGTCAGAAAGCTCTTCGATTCGCATTCGTCGGCCAGTGTCAGCATTGCCTGCGAATACGAGGCCCGACGGTCTTCATAACGTTTATGGAGCAATTCCAGTCGCTTCGTGGCGACATCCGCTCCCATCGCAACTGAACAATGACTGGGAAAGACTCCCCCCATCACCGAAAGACAGAACACCATTCCCCGGAAAATTTGAAACAACCGGCACTGGCGGGAAATTGCAAAATTCAGCAGAACCGTTGTCATTGTCAATATTCCGTCTGATGTGACTCAGTCTAGGGGGAGGAGGCGGATTCATTGGGGCCTCCCTCACGGTTTCGAGCCAACCTTAAGAAGAATTGTCATGTTTGGCGACAGCAGAATTGAACCCTTGCTCTGAAACCGTCCTTTGGGCTCATCATCATCAGGCTTGCGATGTACAAACGGGAATTTCTAGCGTCGACACTCGAACGAACCGGAATCGGGTCGATGATTTCCAATACCGTCGGGCGTTGGAACGGGCTCCTCGTATTCAATTATCACCGAGTCGGCGATGGAAGTACATCTCTGTTCGATCGGGCGATTTACAGCGCCTCGCAGGAGGAATTCGACCGGCAGGTTTCGTTTCTGAAAAAGGGCTTCGACATTGTTCGGGTCGACGATCTGGATGATGTCATGCGGCATCGTCAGCGGGCGGTGATGATCACCTTTGATGACGGATATCGTGACAACTACGAATTCGCGTTTCCGATTCTCAAGCAACATTCCGCTCCGGCGACCTTCTTTCTCACCAGTGGCTTTCTGGATGCCGGAACGATTGCCTGGTGGGACGAGATTGCCTGGATGGTTCGTTCCGCCACAGCCAAGTGGCTCTATCCGTCCCGTCTGGTGCCAGAGCTGATTCCGTTGTCTTCATCAATGGAGCGGGAAGAGGCCATTTGCCGATTGCTCAGTATTTATAAAACACTTTCCACAGATCAGTCGGAAACATTTCTCAATGCTCTGGCACACCACACCGGTTCCGGACGCGCTTCGCAGGATCTGGCCCGGGATCAATGGATGTCCTGGGAAATGATTCGGGAAATGGATCAGTCGGGAATGGACATTGGGGGACACACTATCTCTCACCCCGTTCTGTCTCAGAGTTCGACAGAAGAGCAACGGGAAGAAATCTTTGGCTCAAAATCCCGCATTGAAAGCATGCTGGGGCATCCCATTACAGCGTTCAGCTATCCCGTTGGTCAGCCGGATTCCTTTACGGAACAGACTCAACAACTACTGCATGAGGCAGGTTACCGCTGGGCGTTCAGCTTTTCCGGCGGATTCGCATTGCCGGGGAAAGTGGATCAATTGAACGTTCCCCGTGTTGCGGTGGCTCCACATATCAGTCAGGAACTCTTTCAGTCGACCGCAAAACTTCCCTGGCTGTTCGCATGAGTCCTCATGCGAGCCCAGGTAGCCCGCTTAGGATCGTCCTGGAAATAACTGTCCAATTTTAAAAGCTGTTGGCAAGCCTGGGTGGCCCGGCCAGAATTGGCCGGGTGCCGTAGGCACAAGAACCTCTTCCCTCAGGATCCCGATTTCCCAATGACTGTGAATGGTCTCTCGGTCTCCGAATCAGAGAATGAGATCTTCTGTGGAATTGCAAGCTGAGGGGCAGGCGTCTTGTCGCTGCGCGACCCGGCCAATTCTGGCCGGGCGACCCGGAAGGTTATTTTCAGGACGATCCTAATTTCCGGGAGGAGGAAGCTCCTGCTGAGCCGCAAGCAAAGGAAAAGCGTGCACATTTTTGCGGCTCAGCAGGAGCTTCCCCTCCCGGAAACGGGCTCATTTTAAAACCAGCAAAAGCCTTGATTCCCACCCCAGCGTTTGGCTGTGAACCGGGAATGAATCTGCTAATCTCTCGGCTCCGATGTCTTCTGTATCAGCAGACAAACTCCGGGCACTCTCGGAACTGGTTGAAACGATTCGCGGCGTGGAATCGTACCGATCGGTGATCGCGGCCCTGCGAAAGGGCTCGAGCGGGACGATCGACGGCGCGTGGGGATCTTCGTGCGCTCTTGTCACGGCTGCTGTCGCTCAGGAAACCGACCATCCCCTGCTGGTGGTCTTGCCGAGAATCAGCGATGTCGAAGACTTCGCCGCTGATCTGGCATCTTTGCTCCCCACTCCTCCGGTGGTCTTTCCGGCATGGGAAACACTTCCGAAAGAACGCTCCGTCAAAGATGCGGTTTTCGGGACCCGTCTTCGAGTTCTGCAACGACTGGAATCCGCATCGCCGCCGAAGGTGATCGTCACGTCATTTCCGGCGTTGCTGCAACCGGTCCCGGCAAAAGAACTGCGTCAGTCAGGAACCCGAAGACTCAAGATCGGCGAGTCCGTCGATTCGGAAGAACTGCTCCGTTGGCTGGTGGAACGGGGCTTTGAACGGGTTTCCGCCATTGAACGCCCTGGTGAGTTCTGTGTGCATGGGGGGATCATCGATCTCTTTCCTCCCGATGCCATTGATCCGATTCGAATGGAGTTGTTCGGAGATGAAATCGAATCGCTTCGTTATTTCAGCACGGAAACACAACGCAAAGTCTCCGATCTGAAAGAAGTGGAAGTCACCGCTGTTGCTCCGGGGGAGAATGCCAAAGCAAGCGACGCCGATGAGGCCAACTTTCTCGATTCGCTGCCATCAGGAAGCTGGGTCGCACTCACAGAATTGCGGGATGTTGTGGATGAAGGGAAACGATTCTTGCAACGTCTCGACAATCCGCGAGGGTTGTTTGGCGTGGAATCGACACTCGCCCGATGTACGTCGTTTCCTTCGGTCAGTGTCGCGGCGTTGAACTCCGGCAGCTTCGATACCACGGCCCATCTTCAGATTGAATCCATCGAACGGTTTACTGGTCCCAAGACGGAAGTCATTCAGGAACTGGCGAGTGTTCTTCTTCGTGACGAACAGGTCTTGATCGCCTGCCATAACGTGGGAGAACTGGAACGCCTGACAGAGTTGATCCGTGAGGCCGACCCGGCATTGGAGCAAAAGATGAAGCTCTGCCTGGGAACGGTCACCCGAGGTTATCGACTCATCTCCGCCAAAGTTGTGGTGATCAGCGACCATGAACTCTTCAATCGGGCCAATGTCCGGCAACCGCTCAAGAAGACGGGGAACCGTGCTACCGGTCGGGCGATCGACAGTTTTCTGGAACTGAATGAAGGGGATCTCGTTGTTCACCTGACCCACGGCGTCGGGCGATTTCAGGGAATTCAACTGGTCGAACGAGAAGGAGTCTCCGAGGAACATCTGGTCATTGAGTTCCGTGATGGCGTGCGGATCTTCGTGCCGGTGACACTGATTCATCTCATTCAAAAATATATCGGCGCGACGCAGTCCTCTCCCAAGCTCGCGAAAGTGGGAGGAACGAGTTGGGCCAAGAGCAAGAAGAAGGTGTCTGAAGCGATCGCCGACATGGCGGCCGACATGCTCAAACTGCAGGCAAAACGGACCTTGCAGACCGGACTCTCCTGTCCACCCGACAGCAAATGGCAACAGGAGTTTGATGCCTCGTTTCCATTCGTCGAAACCCCGGATCAGATGCACGCCATCGACGACTGCAAACAGGATCTGATTCAGGCCCGACCGATGGATCGCCTGATCTGCGGGGATGTCGGTTTCGGAAAAACAGAAGTCGCCATGCGGGCGGCCTTCAAAGTCGTCGACGCGGGTCGACAGGTGGCTGTACTCGTCCCGACGACCGTTCTTGCGGAACAGCATTACCGTTCTTTTAGTCAGCGAATGGCGGAATTCCCCATTCAAATCGCGTCTCTTTCCCGGTTCAATTCAAAGTCGGAACAGCGAAAAACACTGGAGAAGCTGGAAGCCGGGGGAGTCGACATTGTCATCGGAACCCATCGTCTGGTCTCTCAGGATGTCAGGTTTCGGAACCTGGGATTGCTCGTCGTCGATGAAGAACAGCGGTTCGGTGTCGGGACCAAGGAACTGCTGAAACAGCTTCGTTTGAATGTCGACGTATTGACTCTGAGTGCAACGCCGATTCCCAGAACATTGCACCTGTCGCTGCTGGGGATTCGTGACATTTCGAATCTCACCACTCCGCCGCAGGAGCGATTGCCGGTCGAAACACGCATTGCCCGTTGGGATGCGGATCTCATTCGCAGTGCGATCATGCGGGAGTTCAACCGAAGTGGACAGGTTTACTTCGTTCATAACCGGGTCTACGACATTGAACAGGTGGCGGAACGACTGCAACAGATTGTCCCGGAAGCCCGCATTGCGATCGCTCACGGACAGATGCATCCGGATGCACTCGAAGAGAGCATGATCAAGTTTGTCAGTGGGAAGGTGGATATCCTCGTGGCGACGACGATCATTGAAAGTGGTCTCGATATCCCGACGGCGAACACCATGTTCATCGATCAGGCCGAGATTTACGGTCTCGCCGAACTGCATCAATTACGAGGACGGGTCGGGCGGGATAAACATCGTGCTTA
>DATMFC010000483.1:0-2764 GCA_035556335.1 Planctomicrobium sp.
GCCTTTTTGCGGTCTTCAATATTACGACCATAAAACGGGAGCCCCAGCACGAGTTTCTCTGGTGGAATTCCTTTGTCGATCCAGGTTTGCACGTCTTTTTTTGCCTGCTCAAATGTGGAGTGACGCTGGCCGTAGTCGTAGCACATCAGTTGAATCCAGTCGGCCGCGGCGTAGCCTCGTGACGGAATCTCTTTCCAAGGGGCAATCGTCAGCGACAGCTTTAAACCGTGAGGACGAAAAGCGTTCTTCAACTCTTCCAGAAGAATGGCATACGCGGCCTGTTCGGCGGCTCCTTTAGGGTGTTCCCAATCCAGATCGAGTCCATCCAGACGCTTTTGACGCAACAGATTCACAATGGAGATGACCAGCCGCGTGCGAGCGGCAGGAGAAAGGACCGCTCTGGAGAAATGGTCCGACCGCCCCCAACCTCCCAGGCAAAGGAACAGTCTCACCCCATGACGGCTGCGGGCGGTTTCAAATGATTCCCATGGGGCATTTTTCAGGTTTCCGAGATCAATCCCGCCATCCGGAGTCGGTTCGGCTGCGAAGAGAATCAGATCCGTCAGAAAAGCGGCCTGATCAGGATCAAACTTGCGGGCACGGTAGTCCGGCAAGTATCCGACCACTCGAAATGAAGCCTGCAGTTCCTGCCCGGTCATCAGCGATCCCAGGCAGATCACCAGCAACATCAACCTGACTGCAAGGAGGATCACAACGGGCAGGGCTTTCGCTTTATTGAAAGTGCACCATGGTCGACGATCGTCGGGAGGGAGAGGCTCCTGCCGATCCGCAATCCAGGAGATCGCTTGATCTTTCATGTGGCTCAGCAGGAGCTTCCCCCTCCCGGTTTCAAACAGATACTGCGATTATGACTCGGCTGCTTCGTCTGTTTTTGGCTTTGCTTCCTCTTCTTCACCGTCTTCCGGAGCAAACATCGGGAGAATGGGGCGACGCTCCGGATACAAATGGTAGAGCGGGAACTCAGATGTCATTTCCCGCAGAGCGACGACTGTTCCTCCCGGTGTCGCAAGATAAATGCGGTCCGTCCGATCGTTATGAACCCGAACGGAAAATTCCGTCATGCGAAGTTGTCCCAGAAGTTTCCCGGAGTTGCGATCGAGAATCAGCAGATTTTTGTTTGGATCACTGGCATAAACCCGGGTGTCCGTCACGGCAACAACATCAGTCGCCAACGGCTGTTTCCAGAGAATCAGTCCGGTGGTGATATTCAGAGCGAACAGCCCCGCGTTCAAAGGAGCGACGAAAATCTGCTTTCCTACAACGCGCGGTTGCATTCTCACTGGAGCACCACTGCTGAACGTCCAGAGTGGACTCCCATCGTGAATACTGTTGCACGAGAGTCGCGACCGGACATCTGCCGCGAAAACGTAATCTCGTGAATACGTGATCGGAGCGCTGAGAGGAACTTTCATCTCAATGTTAAAGAGCAGCTTGTTCGGTTCGCCGGTTTTACGGTAGATGTTCCCTCGCTCACTGGCGAAGACGACATCGTTTTCGACTGGAATGGGGGTCGAATTCGACGGTGCCATCATCTTGTAAGTCCATAATTCGGCCCGATTTGTCCACTGCGGTAGCATGGCCTTTTTGGCGAGTGATCGTATTTTCTGAACATCGTATGCCCGCATCATCCCGTCGACCGTTCCGACATAAAGAAAGCGTTCATCTTCCTTGGGAGAAGTCGAAGGGGGAGACGGAAGTGTCAGTTCCCAGCGAGGGACGCCGCTCACTTTATTAAAGGCATAGACCTTCATTCCCAATGCGATCAGAACGTCATCGTCACCGGATGTCGCGGCGAATCCATGCTGATTGGGGCTTCCGATCAACTGAGCCCAAAGCCGACGTCCGGATTCTCCCTGAAACGATGTCAGAACTCCTGAAGTCGACTGCACATAAACGTTCTGTTCATCTGCAGTAAAGAAGGTCACCCGTTCCTGACTGGAGCGAACTGCTGCTTGCCCCCACCAGGACATGGTCAACCCCTGGCGATTCAGTTCATTTTCATTCGGGGTCGTCACCCGAAGGCTCTGCGCGTGCGCAGTCGGAAACGGTATCGAGATCACGCCGAAAGTGGCGGCGACAAAAAACAACGTCTGCAGCAAAGAACGAAACAGCATGGCAAGTCCTGGACGTGGGAATCCGCGAGTCGTTCGAACAGACTGTCTCGAACACTCTGTCCTGGTCGTGATGCGACCATCCTGTCCTGACACGTTTCCACAATGGGTGCGAAATCGTGTCAGGGATTCTCACTATCAGATCGACTTCCGGGACCGTTCGCAACCGCTGCCTCATGCGGAAGTTCAGGAAGTCTTTCCGCTTTCCCTCGAAAGAACGGCTTGGCGCAATTCTTCGGCCTCAGGCGACAGGTCACTTCCCTCTATTTTTGCAGTAATTTTTCTGTTTATTTCCTATTTTCGGCTTATGAGGAATATTCCGATTTACGCATAGAAGACAGTCCCGGTGGATGAAGATCGATGTGCCGGTGACTCGCCGATGCCCAAACGGTTTCGGCGATGTAGACATCAGCATAGACATCAGACCTCAAACGTATCACCTGTCGGTGAGGGGATTTTAGGACCAGTCTCGAAATAACTTCCCGGGTGGCCCGGCCAGAATTGGCCGGGTCGCGCAGCGACAAGAAGGCTGACCCTCAGTGTTCGATTCCATACAAAGCCTTCATTTCCGATGCGGCGATCGATGGACAAAATTCACGGTCAACGACAGAAATAGATGCTGAGGGAAGGTC
>DATMFC010000484.1:0-4359 GCA_035556335.1 Planctomicrobium sp.
AGGCGAGGATCAATTTCCAGTGCGGCACGCACCCCTGCAATTCCGGCACCGATGATCAGAACATCAGTAAAGACATGCGGAATCCGTTTGGGATGAAAAGGAACCAGATACCGACGACGGGGCTGATAGGTCAAGGATTTCATGGGCAAATCAGGGTGGAGCGCTCAAACGGAGTCGTGCCGTGTCACGGCCTGGAAAGAACCACGGATTTTATAAATCACAGGTATCAGTTTAGCAGAGATCTTCAATTTGTATGAGGATGATTGGCAAGTCAACCATAATAGTCCTCTCGCTTGCGCTTCAGGCTGGTGTGAGAGAAGCGATCGGCCAGATTCTACCTGGGTTGGACCACGACGTGAGTCGGGTGAACGGTATATCCGACATTGGCGACCTGGGCGATCTCCCGCAGGAGATCCCCTACTGTCACGCTTTTAATCGAGAGTGAAACCCGTTGCTGTCGAGCCGGTTCTGAAAGAGATGAAAGGTCAATCGGGAGCCCGAGCAGTTCCTGAATGTCCATCATCAGGTCTTCCAGCGGAACAGGTTGTTTCAACTCGAACGCAACAATCGGTTGATTCAGTCGGGCCGAGAGATCAATTTTCGGCAGTTCCGGAGTCATCACAACGCCGATGGGAGCGTCCGGTTCCGGCGGAGCAGGAGGAACCATCGGTGTGGTCACCGGTTTTTGTTGTCCGCTGTCATTCATTGAAGCAAGCTGTCGAATGACATCCGGTTCCGTATTCTGATTAAGGAATCGGACACTGCCGTCTGCCATCAGCACGAACATGCCATCGGCCTGACCCGTTCCGAATCCGTCGGGGCCGTTGATGTAAGGCTCTTGAGAGAATTTTCGAGTGGTCGCCATGCCAGGGCGAGCCCAGGAGCCGAGTTGTGTCGTCACTCCGGCAATCATCATGGTGTGTGAGAGCCCGTCGGTCACCTCTTCCGGTTTCACAATCTGGTTGAGTCCGAATATTCCATTCTCCCCTGACACCAGTCCGGCAATGCCGACATAGTGCGTTGTCGGGTAATGATCTTCCCCTGCTTTTTCTGCAACGGATGGATTCAGGAACTGAGGAAATGGACGACGAACGAACTCGTCATTGACAGCGGCGTCCCATCCGGCGTCAGCATGGCGGACTGCATTTCCCGGGAGATGCCGCTCTGCCAACTCTGCCAGCCAACTCCATCCGGAAGAATTTTTGTTCTGAATGGAATGAGGGAACTGCTGCGTTTGTTTGGTCGTCTCATGAATCATTGTTCCGATGGTCTTCAACCGTTCAACGTCTGGAGATTCTGCGGAGTCGGCTTTCGGTTCTAACGGTTCAGGCATTTCTGAAGAAGCCGTTTCGGTTTCCTGTGGCGGTTCAGGAACGGGTTCTGGAGTGGGTTCAGGAACTGCGGGGGACGGTTCGGTCTGCTCGTTTAAAGTGACGGTTTCAGCCGCAGGGCGTTCCAGTGAGAGAAACACAATTCCGACCAGAAACAGCAAGGCAACAGCACCGGCGATGATTTGCGGTAATCCCCAGGCAGGACGGGGACCGAGCCGAGTGGCCAGTTTTTTCGGCGCAGAGGAGGACTCAGGAATGACGCCGGTAAGACCTGCACTCCCCTCACGGATCAGAACGTCTTGACCGCAGTCCGGGCAGGAAATCACACGGTTCCGAAACGATTCGTCACGGATTCGCAGCGAAATCTGGCAATGTGGACAAGGGAATTCCGTCATTCGAATTCTGCCGAAAAGGTCTGCTTGAATTTACAAATCATATTCAAATTACAAAGTCAACTGATATGACAATTGTAGGAATTGGGTCAATTTCAACTGAGGCGTTGCATCGCCTCTGTCATTCACTACCGTTACGTCCGGTCTGCGGAGTGAAAAGATTGAAGGGGAAATCGTGAAACTGGGGTTCTCTTTCAGGCGAATCATTCAATTTCTGACTAAGATGTTCAATGCGGGGCCAATCGCAGGGTGTGAGTGTGGAAACGTATCGGGGACAAATTACGACGGCGATGGATCTTCTGACAGCGGGACTGGCCCCGTATGTTGAGGCGAAGCTCCGCGCCATTCACCGTGACAACTGGATTCGTATCGTCTCCCAGAGCTTTCGGGACGATCGTGGCCGAATTGGTGACGATTCCGTCGAATGGGACGCCCATTCTTTGCTGACAGTGATGTGGGATCAGTGGAACACCGCTTTTCGTAATGACTTAGGACATTTCGAGAGAAGTCTCGTCAGCGAGCTTCGGGAGGTACGGAACCGCTGGGCACATCAGCAGGATTTCGATTTCGACGATGCATATCGGGTGCTCGACAGTGTTCAACGGTTACTCGCCGCGATCAAGGCGGAAAACGTCGGGGCCGTGAAACGAGAGAAAATCGACCTGCTCGAGTCGCACGTCGCCGACGCTGTAAACACTCAGGTGCAGCGAAATGCGTTTCGCCGGAACAAGTGGTGGGTGATTACGTTCTATGCATTCTGCTGTGCCGTCGTCATGTTCCATGGTCTCAAAGATCAGGGAACGGGAAGCTATGCGATTGTTTCCATTGTCTTCCTGATCTTTCTTTACCTGATCTATCAGCAGTTCAAAATGGAACCGCCGCTGCTCTACGGCCCGCGGGAGTGTCGCCGCTGTCACCGGATTGTCTACCGGAAAACCTGCCCGTACTGTGAAGCAGAATAGTAACAAGGGGAAAAAAGACGAAATTCTAAGAACCAAAATGAAATGCGTTCAGCGTTTGTTCTTGGTTCTTCTGATTTGGTTCTTTTCCCCGCTTCAGCAGGGCTTTCGCTTTATTGAAGATCGCCTGGGAGGGCGAGGCTCCTGCCGAGCCGCAAACCATGGAAAGCGTCATCTTTCATGCGGCTCAGCAGGAGCTTCGCCCTCCCGAAGATTGCTCATTTTGAAACAAGCAAAAGCCCTGCCCGTCCCAGAACCTCCCTTGTCCCGTATTCCACGCTGGTGGTAGACTCTTTCTTCCCCTTGGGAATAGGGGGAGGAACCAACGAACCGTCTGAGATCAGAGGGGCGTGAGAGAAGGGATTCACTGTGTTTTTGACAGGCTCGATACGCCAAAAACTGACCGCGCTCCTGATACTGGTCATCTCACTGGTTGCGGTCTCGACCTGGTGCAGCTTTGAAGGGGTGAAATCGATCCGCGCGACGGTGAACGATTTCGAATTGAGTGTTCACAAGCTCCCACGGACCGCGAACCTGATTGCGTTGTTCAGCAAGCTTTTTACTCCCCTGGTTTCTGAGTTCCCGGATTCTCAAACACCGGAGGAATACCGTCAGGAACTGGCAGAGCGGCAACGGGATGAGTTTGCCAGAGTGTTTGAAGATGTCCAGAAAGAGGTGAGTGAGTATGCTCGCGCCTGGCAGCAGTTTGACGATAATCTCCGACACTCTTATCAGGAACAGGTTGGATTTCGTGCGTTGTGGATGACGGCCGACAGCGGGTTGCGAACCATCAGCGGTGCCATTCCAGATCTGGGAGATCTGAAGAAACGAGACATCAGTATCCGTGTCATTATGCAGACTGCGGCGAATGTCAACAAAGTCGTTCACGGCTCTCCAGACCCCGCCAATCGTCTCGGGGAACGCTTGCAGGACGCCAAGAAACATGCCGAGCGTCAACAGCAACTGGTCTTCTCTCTGGGGGCGGTTTCGGTCGTGGTGCTGCTGTTTTTGATTTCGCTTTGCTACCAGCAAATTTTCATGCCCATTCGTGAACTTTATCGCGGAGTTCGTCGACTTGCGGCCGGGGATTACGGAATCCGTCTGCAAGTTCCCACTCAGTGTGAAATCGGCAAACTGGCAGATGCATTCAACACGATGAGCAGTCGTATTCAGGAAGATCGCCAGTCGAAAGAACGGGAAATCGAGGAACGGAGCAAGCAACTCGTTCTTTCCGAACGTCTTGCCGGAGCCGGTTTTCTGGCTTCCGGGGTCGCTCATGAAATCAATAACCCATTGTCAGTCATTATGACGGCGGCGTACGGACTGGAGATGCGACTGAGCGATGACGTCATCGCCATGGTGCCGGAAGCGGATCGAGCCGACATCCGGGAATACCTGTCCCTGATTCAATCCGAATCCGAACGCTGCGAGCGCATCACCAAGAAACTGCTTGACTTCTCTTATGGGACGGGTGACGAACGAAACCGTTATGACGTGACGGCCATTGTTCAGGAAGTCATCAGTATGGTCAGTCATCTCAGCCGGTATCAGGACCGTCAGATTTCCATTGATCGAACCGAGCCGTTACATGCCTGGGTGAATGCTCCGGAGATCAAGCAGGTCGTTCTGAATCTGGTGGCGAACGCACTGGATGCGACCCCTTCCGGAGGTCATGTC
>DATMFC010000485.1:0-8419 GCA_035556335.1 Planctomicrobium sp.
CTGGAACGGTCTTGTAACGGTTCCGAGACATCCTCAATGGCGTCACTGCTGCACTCTTCGTTCAGAGATTCTTCGTCTCGGAAGTCATCTGATTCGTCATGAACCGGCCGGGATGTGGCCGAGAACCCGAACAGACTTGCCAGTTCATTGCGAAGCTGAATCGCGGCGGAATCTTCCGTATTGTCACTTTTTTCGGAGACCCGTCGGTGAGCGACTTCCGACTCCGGAGTCTGCTTTTCTTCCTGATGTTTCAGTTCCAGCGGTTCGTGATACTGTGATTGGTGATACTGTGATTCGCGAGACTGTGCTTCGTGAGACTGTGGGGCCTGTTGTTCGTTCCAGGCTTGTCGATGATCGGAGAGTTCGCTGGCACGTTGTTCGAGTTCCGCCTGATTCCGGTGCAGTTCCTCTTCCCGTTCGATCAGGTGTTGTTCACGGAGATCGAGTGCATTCCGCTGTTCCTCAATCTGCTCTCGAATCTCTTCAACGCCAGCAGATTGTGACTCGATTTGCGCACGCAGTTCTTCCAGATCGGACTGTTGCCGACGGATCTTTGCTTCCCGGTCAGAGAGTTCCTGTTCCCGGGTATCGAGGATGTCCTGCTGTTCCCGAATCCGTTGTTGAATTGTGTCCGATTCCGAAGACCGAGATTGAGCCTGTGCCTGACGTTCCTCAAGTTCGTCCTGCTGCCGGTGGAGTTCCGTTTCCCGAAGGGCGAGCTGTTGTTCCCGTTCTTTGAGCGCGGTTTGCTGTTCCTGAATCTGCTGTCGCAATTCTTCGCTGTCGGAAGACTGAGAGGGACCCTGCTCGCGAAGTTGTTCGAGTTCCGTCTGTTCAAGTTGCAGGCGGGCCTGAAGTTGCTCAATCTCATGTTGAGCGTTTTCCAGTTCCAGTCGAGCCTGTTCGAGTTCTTCAATGACCTTTGCATCGGACTGGCGGCTTGTTTCAGCCTCTTGTGCAACCTGATCCAGAGACGCGCGGGCGAACTCGAACTTTTTACGATCCTGCTTGAACGCGTCGTGTTGTTCTTCCAGCAGACGTTCCCGAGTGGCGAGTTCCGCCTGAGTCGATTCAAGCAGTCCGCGTTGAACTTTCAGTTGCTCACGATCATACGCATCCCGGCTCCGCTCCGCTTCGATCTCTCCCCGCAACCGGGACAGATTCTGTAACTCGACATCCAGATTGGCCTGATCGATTTCGAGTGCTTCCCGATCACGACCCAGTTGTTCTTCAAGCTGACTCAACTCTTCGTGACGGGCGTCCATCGCGGCCCGTTGAGAAGCGATTTCTGAACTCAGTCGTTCGATTGTGAGTCGCTGTTCGGCAATCTCCATTTCAGAATTTGCCGTTGTTTCCGCAGAATGGACCTCTTTCTCCAGAACTGCGGTTTCCCGTTGCTGGAGTTTTTCACGTTGTGATGCGAGTTGCTGTAATTGCTCAATGACCCTGTTTTGGCTCTCCGTCAGTTCCTGTTCGGAAACGCGGAGTTCTTTTTCACGGCGGGTGCTGGCCTCTTCGCGAGAACGAATCTGTTCGAGGACCTCGGAGGTTTCTTCCTGCTGTAAGACGAAATGCTTTTTTTCCACCTGCAATGTGGTGCGTGATTTCTCCAGCTTTTCGCGATCCGCCTCAAGCTGCTCTCGCAATGTCTTCTGCTCGATCTGTTGAGCTTCCAACTGGTGACGCACCGCCAGAAACTCAGTTTCCTGAGCCTGCAGTTGTTTCTGGCGTTCTTCCAGTTCTTCGAGTGTCCGATTCAGTTCGGCCTGATTTTCGGCGAGTTGTCGCTGGCAGATGTTGAGCCGGTCCTCTTCTCGGGCCACTTCCTGAGCGCGACTGCTGATGCTGCTGTTTAGATCTTCCAGAAGACGTTCACGACTCCGGCACTTCTGACTCCACTGAGCCTGTTCTTCCTGCGATGTGGCAAGACGGGCGTCGACATCCTGCTGAATCTGAGCGACTTTGTCCAGTTTTTGCCGAGCGATTTCTTCTCGACGTTCGGTCTCCTGCGTCCGATCCTTGAGTTGCCGCTGTTGAGCCTCGTTTCGGGCTATGAGATTCCGCAAAGACGTTTCTCGTGCCAGAAGATGACCTGCTCGCGTGTCGAGATCATCCCGACGCGATTTTAATGTACGATGAATCTGTGATGTTTCGGTCGCCCGTCGGGCCAGTTCCGAGTAGCGCTCTTCCAGTAGTTCCTGTGTCTGATCCAGTTCCCGGCGTTGCTGTTCCAGTTGTTCGTGAAGACTGGTCCCTGTCTGTTTCTGCTGTTCTTCCCGGAACTTGGCTGCTTCCAGTGCTTTCCACTGTTGCGACAACTCCTGACCACGCTGAGTCAGAATCTGCTGTTCGCGCGACAGTGAGTTTCGCATCACCGATTCCCGCTCCAGCACATTCTGAAGCTGGCTCTGAATCTCGATGAGAAGCTCTTCCAGTTGTTGCTTCCGGCGTGCCGTTGCGGCATCGTCGACAGAGTTCATCCCCCCCGTGGAGGGAGTGGTGATCTTTCCCCACGATTGAGTCAACAGCTCATGGAGTTCTTGAGCGGACGCCTGACCGGGAGGACTGGGGATGCGAGAGGGGACCGCATCGGCCGGGATCGGCTCGATCTTGATTTCAATCGGTCCCAGAATCAATCGGTCACCAATACGGACGGTCCCCTCGTGGATCACACCGTCGTTCAGCCAGGTGAGTGGTGACCAGGCTTTGATAATGTTCTGTCGTTCGCCGACAACCAGCGTGCAGTGCCGGGGAGCAACTCCGGATTCCGAAATAACGATGTCACAGTCGCTCCCTGATCCGATCGTGTAGCGTCCTGGTGTGAGATCATCACCATGCCAGGAGAGAGACTGCCGGGTCGCTCTCAACCGGATCCCTGCCGTCACCGGTTCAAACTGGCGACGAGGCCGCAAGCGCCCCGAGCCTGACAGGGAAGATTCTCGATCCGTTCTGGAAATCAGTTGGGTGGCCATGATTGCAAACTTGTTCGCTGGAGGGGGACCAGCAACGCGCGCTCCTCTGCGGCATTGTCTTTCCTGTTTATCTTTACGTCACAGGCAAACGCAGATCTCGATTTTGTGAGTGGAAAGTTCCATCGGCTGGATCAGATACAACGCCTGTATCGATTACACTGAACACCGGGAGTGTGGACGATGCTTTCGGGAAACGTGTTTGTTTCGGAATAACCGGAAAAGGTGGAGTTGCGTCAAAGGAGAAACCACGAATCAAACGAATCTGACGAATGAATCTGGGACAGATTCTGATCAAAAGATTCGTCAGATTTGTACGATTCGTGGTTTCTCTCTCCTTCTGTTTTTGTGATGCGGCAAACTTCTGAAATCGAGGCAAAAACTGACGATTTGCGGGCTGGTTTCGCTCAGTCTTCCGCTGATTCATCCCGTTCCATAAGATTCCCATTCAGAAAATGAAAATGTTCAAATGGCAGGAGCCGAACTTTTATGAGTGCTGAGAACACGGGATCGACCCCTGAACCTGAAACAGAAAAGCGTGATTTTATCCGGGAGATCGTGGCGAAGGATGTCGCTGCGGGAACTCATGGGGGGCGTGTGCAAACCCGGTTTCCTCCCGAACCGAACGGATACCTGCACATCGGACACGCCAAATCGATCTGCCTGAACTTCGGAATCGCCAAAGAGTTTCAGGGAAAATGCAATCTTCGATTCGATGACACGAATCCCACCAAGGAAGATGTCGAGTACGTCGACTCCATTCAGGAAGATATCCGCTGGCTCGGATTTGAATGGGACAACCTGTTCTATGCGTCCGACTATTTCGAACAGCTTTACGATTGGGCCTGTGACCTGATTCGTAAAAATCTGGCCTATGTCGACAGCCAGACATCGGAAGAAATCCGTCAGAATCGTGGAACGTCCACCCTTCCGGGAACGAACAGTCCTTACCGGGACCGGTCGGTTGAAGAGAATCTCGACCTGTTCGCTAAGATGCGGGCCGGAGAGTTTCCTGACGGAGCCCATGTTCTTCGTGCGAAGATGGACATGGCCTCTCCTCATCTGATCGACCGTGATCCCCTGCTCTACCGGATTCGTCACGCCCATCACCATCGAACGGGAGATGCCTGGTGTATCTACCCGATGTACGATTACGCACACGGGCAATGCGATTCGATTGAACAGATTACCCATTCGATCTGTACGCTCGAGTTCGAAACCCATCGCCCGTTGTATGAATGGTTCCTCGAAAAGCTGGAGATTTTTCCGTCCCGTCAGTACGAGTTCGCGCGACTGAATCTCACGCACACTGTGATGAGCAAACGGAAGCTGCTCGAATTAGTGCAGGAAGGAGTCGTCTCCGGTTGGGACGATCCCCGCATGCCGACCATTCGCGGGTTGCGCCGCCGCGGTTATACCCCGGAGTCGATCCGGTCATTCTGTAAGACGATTGGAGTCACCCGTTATAACGGACTGACCGATCTGGTCGTTCTCGAAAATACCCTGCGGGAAACATTGAACCGGACCGCAGAGCGGCGTATGGCAGTTCTTGATCCCCTGAAAGTGGTGATCACGAACTATCCGGAAGGTCAGGTCGAACTGTTGGAGGCGGTGAACAATCCTGAAGATGCCGCTGCCGGAACCCGACAGATTGCCTTCGACCGTGAGATTTACATTGAACGGGAAGACTTCATGGAAGACGCCCCGAAAAAGTTCTTCCGACTCGCTCCCGGTCAGGAAGTTCGTCTGCGCTGGGCGTACTTCATCAAGTGTGAAGAGGTCATCAAGGACGCCGACGGCAACATCACCGAGTTGCGTTGTACCTATGATCCAGCAACACGCGGTGGAAATGCTCCTGATGGACGCAAGGTGAAAGGGACCATTCACTGGGTGAGTGCCACTCACGCCATTCCGGCGGAAGTGCGGCTCTATGATCACTTGTTGTCGGTCTCCGACCCGAGTGAGATTCCGGAAGGAGCCGAGTGGAAATCGGCACTCAACGAGAACTCAATGCAGGTCCTAGCGAACTGTCTGCTGGAACCCTCTCTGTCCGACTGCCAGCCCGGTGTGCCGGTTCAGTTTGAACGGAAGGGATACTTCGTGGTCGATTCCGTCGACAGTTCCCCGACATCATTGGTCTTCAACCGATCGGTGACATTGAAAGACACCTGGCAAAAGGTGCAGAAGAAGGGGAATTGAACTCAAAGTGCATCTCGACGTACTCGATTGAGGGACTCTGGAAAGGCTTTCCCTTTATTGAAGATGACTCGGGAGGGCGAGGCTCCCACCGAGCCGCAAACCATGGAAAGCGTTCTCTTTCATGCGGCTCAGCAGGAGCTTCGCCCTCCCGAAAAATTGCCCATTTCTAAACAAGCAAAAGCCTTGGGGATTCTGGTCGATTGCGTTGGGAACTCACAGACAGAACAGTTATGCTGTCTGAACAGCGTTTGTCGACTCCTGCTTCCTCTGTGAATTTTGAACGAAATCACAAAAACGATGGCGAAAAAACGGATTCTGGTGACGGGGGCCTCGCGTGGGATCGGTCGAGGCGTGGCGGTGCAACTGGCTCAGTCGGGGGCCGACGTGGCAATCAATTATCGATCCCATTCCGATGAGGCAGACGAAGTCGCCAACGAAATTCGGGCACTCGGCCAGCAGGCTCTCGTTCTTCAGGGAGATGTTTCCGTTCAGGAGGATGTCGAACGTCTTGTGGCGAAGACCGTCGAAGCCTGGGGGGGAATTGACGGGCTCGTCTCCAATGCTGCCTACAGCGATCGCGAACGGATGGTCGATGCCGATATGACCGGCTTTCGCAAGACCATCGACGTCAGCATGTGGGGGGCGTTTTACGCCGTGCGTGCCGTGTCGCAGCAACTCGTCAAACAGGAAACAGGGGGTTCGATCGTGGTGGTCAGTTCACCACATGCTGTGATTCCGATTCCCACTGCCATGGCCTACAACATGGCCAAGGCGGCCATTGACCATATGGCAAAAACGGCGGCCATTGAGTTGGCGCGCTATCGCATTCGGGTCAACATCGTGCATCCTGGCTGGATCGATACCCCGGGAGAACGCAAATTCTTCTCTGATGAACAACTGGAGGAATCGGCCAAAGGAATCCCTTGGGGACGCATGGGACAGCCGGAAGAAATCGGCAAACTGGTCAGCTTCATCATGAGCGATCACTGCGACTACATGACCGGCAGCACCGTCCTCATGGATGGCGGCATCAGCCTGCCCTGGTGGTCGAATCGGGATGAAGGAAAGCAGTAAGGAACCGAGTGAGCGTCAGAAAAATAGGTGGCGTGGAGAAATCAAAAATTCAAAATCGGAAATTCGAAACAAATTCAAAATGAGAAATTCAAAACGTGGAAATCCACCATGGATGACGTTGAAAACACCCGATTTTGAATTTTTGATTTTGAATTTGTTTTGAATTTTGTGCTTCGAATTTTGAATTTTTCAACGTCCCTTGCATTCGACACACACCCTAAGAAACTGCCTGCTACCTGCAATACTTGTGCATCTTTGTGGTGTTTCGGTAGGATGAGACAGCGATGCGGGAAATGTCGCGTTTGTACTTGTTTGTGGCGGCCGATTGATCAGGATGGCCGACTTTGTTTTCAACGTATTCACCTAAGAACCCCTGACAAAACCTTCCGTGATCCGCTCGCGGAAAGGGAATTTTCATCGTTTGAGGGGTTTTGTTCGCGGCTCTAAAGAATAGAATTCAGGTTTCACCATGGCTCCATTGAACAATTCTCAGAACAAGAACGGCCTGACTGGTTGGGGAAAAGCTCCGGCCGCGATTGCCACCTGCAGTCTCGCACTCATGCTTGGATGCCCTAATTCTGGAAGTGGCTACCGTGAACTGGGCAAGAAAGATGACGTCACCAATACGAATCCGGTGAAACATCATGTTCATGGTCCTCACGACGGCCATGTCGTTGAACTGGGAAAACTTCACGGCGAAGTGACCGTTGGCAAAGACCGGGTGATTACGGTTTATCTTCTCGATGAAGCACTGAAGAACGCCGTTCCTGTTGAGAAGGCCACCGCGATCATCGTCGCACTGATTGGAGCCGAGAAAGTCGAAATCCCGTTGACGGCCAGCCCGCTGGAAACGGAAACCGACGGCAAAACCAGTCGCTATGTTGCCAACGCCGATCAGGTTCCGGAAGCAGTCAAATCGATTGAAGATCTCAAAGGGGAACTGGTTCTCGTTGTCGACGGAGAGAAGACCGTCGGTTCGCTGACTCATGACGACGCCCATGATCATGACCACGATCACGACCATGATCACGATGACAAACCCGCCAAGAAATAATCGCGCGGATTGAATTGTGTTGCTTCAACAAGGCCAATTTCGGGAGGGCGAAGCTCCTGCTGAGCCGCATGGAAGATGACGCTTTCCATGGTTTGCGGCTCGGCAGGAGCCTCGCCCTCCCTGATTCGCAGGGTGCTTTTCGTCGATTGACGTTCGTGGTGCGTCCAGACGCCCCATACGAACCGCGAGCTACTTCTGAATAACCGCTTCCAGGAGTGCATGGTCGGAGGCGAAGGAGTACCGCTTTTGAATGGAAACGGGAGCAACCTCATTGCTCACCCAGATGTGGTCCAGTTGCATCAACGGAACCGGCACCGGCCATGTTCCGGAATAACCCTGCCCCACCACATCGAACACAAGCCGATACTTTTCTCTGAACGCATGCAGATGAAAAGAATCAGGCGGGGTGTTGAAATCTCCCATCACGATGAGAGGACGAGATTCTTCCGAATCACAAACTTCCTGTAATCGAGTAAATGCCCTGGCACGGGAACGCAGCGGATTCGCAAAAATATCGACGATGGCCAACGGCCAATCTTCGCCGTTGATTCGAACGGTCACCAATCGGGCGATGGAACTTCGATCAAGTGTCACCGCCGTGACTTCACTGCTCTCTCCACGGGTCAGCAGATACAGTCCCCCTCCCATCACACTGACAGAATAATCAGGGAAACTTGTCCGAAACTCAGCCCGACGTTCTTCAGTCTCTCCGGCCACTTCAGCCAGTCCAATGATATCGGCATTAACCGAGCGAATCAGTTCGATGGACGCACTGAGGTCACCGCGTCTGGCAACGTTCCAGTAGAGAACCTGAATGGCTTTTGAATTCTGTGTCGGGCCAGTTGAAGAAAAACGCCAATCCTGTGCGACCCACCAGACAGAGAGAATCACCAGTAAAATTGCACTGCGCCAGGCAGGACGCCGTTGCTTAAGACAGAGAAACCCCGCCAGTGTGATTGCTGTGACAACCATCAATACCGGAAGCGGACTGGCATAGAAAATCATGCCGGAAACAACCGTGGCATCTTTGACAGTCAGACGAACCGCCAACGCAATCGCAACACAGAGCGACAGACACCGAGACGCTAAAACAACGATTCGTTCCATGATTTTGAATTCGGGT
>DATMFC010000486.1:0-14495 GCA_035556335.1 Planctomicrobium sp.
CAGATTCGAATCAATAGCTTCCGTCTCTGTGAAGACCTGCTGAATTCCACACAGAAAGACTGGGGCTCGCCGTGTCAGGTCGGTCTGACTCAACTCCAGTGCTCCGTGAGAAAGAATGAGATGAAGCGGCTTTTCTGTTGATTGCTCCTTGAAGATGCGGTTGAGCGCCGCCGGGACATCGTTCACTCCGATTCCCTGTTCCGGCAGTGAAGAGATTTGTCCATAGTCGAGGAGGATCAGCCGCGTTCTCGCCGGGACATCTTGAATCTGGTCAATCAGATCTCGAACCCGAATCCAGTCTGAGGGGGCTTGTTCCGCTTTCAGACTGGTCGCTTCCGAGTCGCTGCAACTCAGATAGACCTCATCTTCAACGGCAACTCCCTGCCCTCGAAAATAGACAATCAGACTTCCCCCTTCCGGGAGTCCTTTACGCAGGTCGTCCTTTAACGACCGCAGACTGGCGGCATGTGACTGAGTGAGGACAGTGGTGATTCCTTCCGGAAGCAGAGCCCGTTCTGATTCCGGAAAGTCGATCGGCTCCAGTCCACGATCGCTGCTGGTGTTCACCACAACCGCCAGAATTCTGGCTTCCGGCGGCCGGTTGGCGATGGGACGGTAGAAGAGAATCGCAAAATAAGATGCGACTCCCGCGACGATCCCCAGCAGCAGTAATCCCCGCATCAGTCGACCGACCGATGCAGAACGTCCTTGACGCCGTCGTTTGGTCTCACGCCAGGTTCCATGGGGTTGACTCATATTACAAGCTCCGCAATCTCCTTTAGAGCATTTTCGCAAATGACTTTCAGCATTCCGCAGGCGAAAAATGAGGCTTTTGCGTGCCAGAACACCTACAATCGCCTGCACACGGTAGAGCAAGCTGCTCTAGATCGTTACCGAAAGTTGTAGGCGAACTCCTGATCCTGCAGAGAGACTTCAATGTTGTCGATCGTCTGTTGTTCCCCGAGTCGAGCGAGGATTCGGGAAGACAGCTCCGGTAACAGCGTGCGGCGCAGAATGAGATCGATGTTTCGTGCCCCGGTGTCGACTTCCGTACATCGGGCAACGATCTCATCAAGCAGTTCATCGGTCCACGAGAAGCTGGCTTTGTGATGTTCCCGAATCAGCTTGCCGAGTTTCCTTAATTTCAGGTCGGCAATCTGACGCAGAATCGAATCCCGCAACGGGTAATATGGAACGATGGTGCAACGTCCCAGAAACGCCGGCTTGAACGTCTTCAGCAACTCCGGATAAACCGCTTCTGCAAAGGCCTGCGGTTCGGGAATGGTGTCTTCATCGGCACAGAGATTTTTGATGAAGTCGGTCCCGGCGTTGGAGGTCATCAGAATGATGGTGTTGCGGAAATCGATATCGCGTCCTTCTCCATCTTTCATCTGACCTTTATCAAACACCTGATAGAAGATGTCCTGAACGCCCGGGTGAGCCTTCTCCATTTCATCCAGAAGAACCACGCTATACGGCTTGCGGCGCACCGCTTCCGTCAGCACTCCTCCTTCGCCGTAACCGACGTATCCTGGAGGAGAGCCCATCAACAACGAAACTTTGTGTTCTTCCTTGAACTCAGACATATTGATGACGGTCATGTTCGTTTCGCCGCCATACAACAGATTGGCCAGAGTGACAGCGGTTTCAGTTTTCCCGACACCGCTTGTTCCAGCCAGCAGGAAGACGCCGATCGGTGTTCGGGGGTCGGTCAACTTGGCGCGAGACGTTTGAATGCTCTGAGCAATCTGACGCATCGCGTGATCCTGTCCGACCACGGCATCCTGCATTGCCTGATCAAGCTTCAGCAACGTCTGCACTTCATCGGCCACCATTTTTCCGACCGGAATCCCGGTCCAGGATTCAATCGTTTCGGCCACAGCATGAGTATCGACGTAGGGGTGAATCAGTGGATGTTTTCCCTGAACAGAACGCAACTCCCCCTCGGCGACGCGAAGCTGCTCTCCCTGTTCTTCCGGCGACAACGGCTGGCTTTCCCCATTCTCATCGGCCAGTGACTGCCCCTTCCGCAGCGACTGAATTTTCTGAACGAGCTGTTGTTCTTTACTCCATTGTTCCTGCAGCTCATCACGGCGCCCGGAGAGTTTTTCAAGGTCAGCGTCGAGAGCCTGAAGACGCTCGCTATGGTTACTCCCGGCGGCCATTTCGCGATGAAGAACCTGTTTCAGCACGCCGATCTGGTCGATCTGCCGCTGATTGTCTTCAATGGCAGGAGGAGTCGAATTCTGACTCAGGTTGATTCTCGCACAAGTGGTGTCCAGCAGACTGACCGACTTGTCCGGCAACTGACGCCCGGCGATGTACCGCTTGGACAATCGCACGGCATCTTCCACTGCGTCGGAAAGAACTTCGACCCCGTGATGTTTTTCCAGGGTCTCGACAATCCCCCGCATCATGTCGATGGCGTCCGACTCATTCGGCTCTTCCACCTTGATGACCTGAAACCGTCGCGCGAGTGCGGCGTCTCGTTCGAAGTATTTTTTGTATTCCGCCCATGTGGTGGCCGCGATCGTTCGCAACTCACCACGAGCCAGCGCCGGTTTCAACAAGTTCGCGGCATCCCCCTGTCCCGCCTGACCTCCGGCCCCGATCATCGTATGAGCTTCATCGATGAACAGAATGATCGGTTGCGGAGAGGCCTGAACCTCTTCGATCACCGACTTCAGACGATTCTCGAACTCCCCTTTCACTCCCGCTCCGGCTTGCAGTAACCCGAGATCGAGTGTTCGGAGTGAAACATTCTTGATCGCGTCCGGCACATCTCCTGCCGCGATTTTCAGAGCGAAGCCTTCCGCGACGGCCGTCTTTCCAACCCCCGGTTCACCAGTCAGAATCGGGTTGTTCTGACGGCGTCGACAAAGCACGTCGACTACCTGTCGCACTTCCCAGTCACGTCCGAGAACCGGATCAATCTTTCCGGCTCGTGCCTTGGCCGTGAGATCGATGGTATATTGATCGAGAGCCACCGTCCCTTTCGTGGCGGTGCGCGTCGGTGCTGCATTTCCTCCTCCGCCTGCACTGGCTGGCGGAGCGGAATTTTCTTCCGCTGAACGTTCAGTGATCGCATGAAACTTCGACTTCAATTGTTCGACGGAAATCTGATCCAGACTCTTCACTGCATTCGACAGCGAACGTCGTAAGGAATCCTGAGCGAGAATGGCATACAGCAGATGGCCTGAACGAACCTCATGTGATGCAAAATCCACCGAAGCAAATAACCACGCGTCCCGCATCAGGTCGACCAGATTCGGGCTCAATGCCGGAGAGCGTGAGTTTCCGGTTTTGAAGCCATCGACCCCACGTGTCAGTTCCGCGGCAAACCGAGACGGCTCGATATCAAAGGCCTTGAGGATATGTTCCAGATCGAGATTCGAGACCTCCAGCAACTTCAACAACCAGTGCTCAATCTCGACATTGTAGTTCGTGCGAGACAGACAGAGCCCTGCCGCTCCTTCGAGAGTTCTTTTACAGGTGTCGTTCAGTTTGCTGATCAGTTGTTTGAGATCAGGAGTCATCTGGCCCATCCATTTAGTATTACGAGAGTCATCGAACTTATGCCATTTATCACGTAATAAATGGCCCGCGCATATGTCACTGATTATCTAATAGAGGAGATTCTCACGCAAAGGCGCAAAGGCGCAAAGAAATCAAGAGCGGTATTTCCCTGATCATCCGGTCATCTTTATGCAAATCGTTTGTTTTTCTATTGTGTGAATAATTTAACGACCACGAATGCCGCGAATCATACGAATCAATTGAAAGGAGGTTTCATGTATTAGTTTGTGCCATTTTACATTAATTATGTCCCTGACCGTCGCCTGAACGATTGGTGAGGAATCCACGCTCAACGTGAAACCAATTCTTTGCGCCTTAGCGCCTTTGCGAGAGTCCTTCTTCTTGATTTCACGAATAGGTCGCCAACGGGGCCACCATGCCGACGGGATGAAAGACCGCCTCATCTCCGTCCCGTTCACGAGGTTTGGAACAGAGCCAGCTGTCCCACCCTAAACGACTGGACTGTCCGAGTTGAATTTCTGGAATTTCCGCTGCACGTAACACCGGCTGGAGATCGAACTCCAAACCGGCATCGACATACATGGCCGTCAGCTCGCTGACCACCTGCATCATTTCATACCCTGGGGAAAGCTCCTGAAATTGACGATGCGTGAGTGGCCCGAGCCGGATGCGGAACTGCCCTTCTCCCGACCAGACACGTCCCCCGATCAAAGCATTCACCCCCAGTTGACTATTGAGTCCTTTCGGATACGCACGTCCAGGCATTGCCGACTGGTCTTCCGTGGAAAGCTGTAACCAGCGTCCCCGAAACTGGAGTACTTCCACTATCGTCCCAGTGACCGAGCCCAGCATCTGCTGAAGCGACGCCACATTGCGAGACCGTGTGGCGAAAAATCCCATGAATTCCAGTAACAGCGTATCTGGTCCCCGGAGACGATTCCGCATCCGGCTCGATTCCCGCACGGTGGGGGAAAGGGCCGTCGATCCCAGTCCAATCAAGGAATAAAGAGACTGGGTCAGCAGATCTTCCGATTGTTGAACGCCTGACAACTCATAATTGGCCGCAAGGTGATACTTCTCCCAGGCACGATAAAACAGCGAGAGAGCCCGATGATTGAAGATATCGAGAAAGTCTCTTAATGATTCATCATTACGACGAATCCGATCAATCATCAGGCGAGTATAATGAGTCGGCAGCACTCCGGTCGGACCAAACACCCCCATCACGGGCGTTCTCAAGACCATGCGGTGAGGATGCCCGTCGTCCACTTCGACCGATTCCACTTCATGATCAGGAAACGCCAGCGACGCGGTTCCAATAAACCGAACCGGTTCATTTCCGGGAAGAGCATCCGATCCCAGACGCCAGTTCCGTTTCGTTCCGTTCTGACTGGCGCAACGAAATTGCAGCAGACGCACCGCTTGAAACAGTTCAAATCCCTGCGGAGAGCGTTTCAGTTGTTCAATCAGATCAGGGGCTGATTGCCGGACCGTTTTGGCCATCGGTAAATCTCCCCTCGTTGTTTGGTGTTGAGTGTTGTTTCCACGAAGGCGTTTACTGAACAATAGGACGCCAGAAAACTTTCCAGCACACTCGCGAACAGAAACAATCCTCCCCCCGAAAACTCGGTTTCATCGAAGAGCAGATCGATACGTACGCCGCGACAGAAAAACTCATGACTTCGACCATGAATCTCTTCACGAATCCGGCCGACCGTGCGGGATGTTTTCACTCCGATCAGGCCGTCAATGTTCCCCTGCGACTGCGGAGTTCCGACGAAGTCATACAGTTTCAGAATCTCCCGGAGTCCGTCGGCTCCTTCATCCAGATCGTTCAAAGAGAGTCCGTGCAAGGTGAGATGAGAGACCAGCCGCCAGCGCATCCCGTGTCCCAGCCTGGGGCGATGAGTATGCGTGGGACGTGTCACACAGTGGACCGTCGCGATGCCTGCATGGCCATCCGCAAAGTGGAGACGAGGTTGTCCCCCACCAAACGGAAGCAGGCGAGGTCGGTCTCTATTCAGACAGGTTGTTTCGACTTTCAATGTCCAGTCATTGGGAGCACTGGTCTGGTAATCCTGATCGACCAAAGAAAGATAGACCTCGGTTCCCGGATCGGTTGCGTTCTCCTGCGCCTGTCTGACTCGACGAGTGGAATGCCAGAGAAACTCCGGCTCTCCAGGAGAGAGACGACCATGTTCACTGGAGTACATCGGCACGTACTCCCGGGTCTGCCGACTGGAACTGGCCGTCACTCGATTGATGCTGTAAACCTCGTTCGAAAGCGGGCGTCGGGCGTCCGGAACAACGCGATATTCCGAAGTGGATCCGCTCAGCCGAATCGCTTCTGCCGTCTGCTCAAACAGGTTGATCACCGGAGTACACCCCAGACGTAATGTCTCCTGAGTCACGAATGATTCCAGATCGGGAGCTTCCGTATCGAACGGGATCAGAATCTCGGCGTCCGGGCCAAGATTGCTGGTCCAGCCGTCAGGAAGATCCAGATCGACGAACAGGAACTTCTCCGCAAAGACAAAGTATTCGGTCAGGAGCCAGTACCCGGGGAACGAACGGGAATCTCTCGGGAGCACTGCCTCAGCCGCATCGAAGCCCACCGGTTTGAGAACCGTCGGCGAATACTCTTTCCAGGTTTTGTCCCCAGCATTGCGGATCGCCACTCCCAGACGATTCCGCATCAGCATTTCATAGAGCGCCAGACGGAGCGGCGAGGATCCTGATAACCAGAGTCGCAACGGTCGCAGTTTCATCTGTGACAAGGAGACACTTTTCATCAGTGTCCCCAGGGAGATCTTCAGACCCGAGGCCACTTTTTCGCCCGACATTTCCCGTGGTCCGTCAAAGGGAAAATGATGGAACGAGATGTCCGAGATTGTCACCGGCCATAACTGAACAGGGGACGTAGTTTGAAAGCGAACCGGTTCTCCTTCTCCTTGAATCGGATCGGTTTCGACAGGAGACCTTGACGGTATTTGAAACCCCTGAACCAGTTCCGCCTGCGATTGCTGCAACCGGCACTGCACGATGGACATGGAGGGAACCGGGCGCAAATACTGAGGGAACGCTGCCGCCAGAATCGCTTCGGCCACTTCTGGAAAATCATCGTCCAGTTTGTGACGAATCCGCGCGTTCAGAAACGCAACCGACTGAATCAGGCGTTCGACATGGGGATCTTCAATCAGTTCATTGTCGATCCGTAACCGACTGGCGATCTTCGGATGCAGTTGAGCAAACTCCGCTCCCTGCCGTCGGAGGAACTGCAACTCCTTGTTGTAATAGTTGAGGAGTTCGTCACTCATGTTGCGGCACTCGTCACAGAAATCGACCGGGATTGCGGTTCCATCACGGAATCAAACATCACCGGTTCGGGACTCGGGTAGACCTGCATCATGGCATTGACCTGAAAACGTAACTGGCGGTTGTACCGGTCGACGGCATGAATCTGCACACGAACCGATTTCAACCGCGGTTCAAACTGAAGGATGGTCCGTTCCAGACTGCGGGCCAGATTCGCCTGCTCATCACTTCCGGTGAACGTGACTCCGGTGAAATCGGCAATCCCGTAATTCACGAGGGAATAATCCAGTTCATCATAGTCGGCGGGCCAGGTGAGAAACTGTCGTTTGGAGTTCAGTAAATCCTGAAGATCGCGCCGAATAGCTTCCTTCAATTCGCGCAGAACCTGTCCCTGATTACTGGCATCGTCATGACTTCGATCCGGTTCATAGTCGATGAGTCGATCCAGAATCGATGGGGTCAACAGTTTGTCGTCAGGTCGAGCCGTCACGCGGAATCACTCCCTGCCGACGAGACAGCATTGGCAGAATCCGCACTGGCAGGCTCCGCATTGACGGAGTTCAGCGAACGGGGGGTGGAGAACCGAAGTGTCTGGAGATCCATGATGGAGATTTCCTCTTCTCCAAAAGCGAACATCTTCAATCCCTGACCACGTGTCACCCCGCTGGAGTCTTCCACCCAGTCAGTCGCACGTCCCAGACGAAGTGCGGCATCTTCCAGTTGACTGGTCCCCGGATACAGGGTCGGCCAGAAGACTTCACCGTCCGGTCCGCCACGAATGACCATATGTGCCGGACGCCAGAGAAGATCACGCGGACGTTGCGGAGCATGAAACTCCAGTGATTCAATGCAGTCGAACGGAATCCAGAAATACTTTCCCGTGCTGGTGTGAACTTCTGCGACGTGTGAAAGCAGATCATCCAGATCCCGAATGGATTCGAAGCTCTGCCCATTCCATTCTCCTGAGAGCGACCAGTCTCCGGTCTCTTCGAGAAACTCCGTGTTGCTCACCCCGGACCGGCTGTTGACCAGCATTTGCAATCCGCGACGGACCGCCTCAACGGGGGCTTCCAGTAACTCTGGAGTGGCGCCGGATTGAAACACGGCCGTGCGTGCCAGTTCTGCCCGAACCAGTTGACGAAACAAGGCGAGTTGTGTGGCATGCTCTGGTTTCTGTTGAGTCAGCGTTTCGAGGTGCTTTTCAATCCGGTCGAACTCACCACGAAAGCACATCAGTTCACACATCAGCCAGCGTGCCCCAAAGTCATTGGGCTTGGCACGAACCTGTTGCAGCGATGCCTCGATCGCCTGATCCAGGTCGCCGGCATCGAAATGTTCTCCAGGCGTCGGCATGTTTCCCCATCCTATCTCTGAGCTAGAAATTCGGTCTGTAACTTCACGGAAGCCGTTAAATCATCCAGTTCATAATGCGGTTGCAGATGGAACGTGCAGCTGTAAACCCCCGGTCTGGACGAATGGGGACGAACCTCAATTTTCGCTTCCCGCAATGGATAACGGGCTTTCACCTCGGGAGAAGCGTCGTCACTGGGGGTGACGTACGCGGCAACCCAGTTATTCAGGTCTGATTCGCACTCATAGGCTTCCGCATAGGAACCGATCCGATCACGCGTCATGACTTTGATGTTTCTGGCGAATAACGAGACACAGAGCATGTATTGCAGCATCCCGGAAATTCGGGCATTCGCCGATGCTTCATTGGTGTCATACTTTCGCGGTCGTTGAATCGAGGGGACCGAATAGAACGCCGCCAGACTCGTCCCGGGACAGTGACACATCGAGATGAATCCGGCCTCACACAAGGCCCTTTCCTGGGATTCACTCACGACAACATCGGTGACAGGCTTGGCCACCAGACCCCGGGCATCGGTATCAAACCAGTTTTCCGGCAGACCAGCGATGACTCCTCCTTCTTCCCGCCCCGGCACCACGCCACGAATGTTGGCCAGCCAGCCATTCTGCTGATAAGAACGGATCGCAACTTCTCCAACGGAAAACGCTCCATTCCCCCACAGCGAATCTTCACTTGTCGAACGGTCCCAGTTCTCGGCAAAGAGGAACCCATCCGATCGGCTGGGGTCATCACGATAAGGACGACGTAACATCACCCGGGGCATCACCAGCCCCACAAAACGTGAATCTTCGGAGTCTCGTAGGGAGTTCCATGTCGTGAACTGCGGGTTGATACGGGGGTCGAACGTCCGGTCAAAATCCGTGACACGTTCCAGCTCGCGAAACGAATCCAATCCCAGAATTTGAGGACTCGCCGCACAGACAAAAGGAGCGAACGAAGCCGCCGCCACGCCTGACATATTCGCCAGCAGACTCACGTCATCGGGATGACTGGAGATCTCATAATTCCCGATGAGCAGACCGTATGGCTGCCCCCCGGCCATCCCAAACTCTTGACTGTAGATTTTGTCGAAGGTTTGCGATTGATCAAACTCGACCGCCCGATCGAGGTCACGAAACAGTTCACTCTTCGAACAGTCCAGCACCCGAATCAAAGCTTTTCCCGGTCCATCCGGATCAACACAATCCACAACGTAGCGCAAATTTCGCCAGGCGGCTTCGAGATGTTGAAAACGGGGATGATGCAGGATGACGTTGATCTGCTCCTGCAGCAGCCGGTCAATCACAGCGACAGTTCGATTCAGGAGATCGGAAATCTCCGAACGCCGCTCTGGAATCGCGCCACTAAAAAAAGCGGTCAGTCCCTCGCGAACGGTCCGTGCCTGAAGAAGCCGTTCAAGAGAATCTCGGGGGATCTCCCGACGTTCTCCAACGGTCAGCATTCCATCAAGGATGGAACCGGATTCTGTGCCGGCTCCTCTGACCGTCACCGCAGCCGGGGCGACCTCGGCTTCAGTAACAAGAACAGAACGTTGAGTTTGCCCGATCATCGAGAATTGCGCACTTTGACTGTCAGAACCCACTCAGATGCCAAAGGCAGACAACTCTGCCCATGGCATCCAACTTTTCAGCCACGATACGGTACGAACAGATCTCATCCTCCCATTTTGGGGATACTGGCCACCATCCGCATGGATGTTGTCAACTCTTCCATCTGCAACCACGGACGCATCCAGCAGACTGCGTTATACGAACCGGGCTTGCCGGGGATCTCTTCCACCCGAACCTGTGCTTCCGCCAATGGATATCGGGCTTTGACATCCTGAGACGGACTGGGGTCAGAGGTGACGTAATTGTGAATCCACCGGTCCAGCCACTTTTCGCAGTCCGACGCTTCCATGAACGACCCGATCTTGTCACGGGCGATCACTTTGAGGAAGTGAGAGAATCGGGACGTCGCCATGATGTAAGGCAAGCGAGCCGAGATCGCCGCATTGGCGGTTGCGGCCGGACGATCGTAGACCTTGGGCTTCTGTGCCGTCTGGGCACCAAAGAAGACGGCGTAGTCTTTCCCCTTATAGTGACACAACGGAAGGAAGCCGCAGTCACTCAGTTCCTTTTCACGACGGTCGGTAATCGCCAGTTCGGTCGGACATTTCAGGTCGACATCTCCATCATCCGTCTGGAAGACGTGAGCCGGAAGCCCTTCAACTTTTCCGCCCCCTTCTGCTCCACGAATTGCGGTACACCATCCGTATTCCGCAAATGCCGCCGTTAAACGGGCTCCCAGAACATAGGACGCGTTCATCCAGCAATATTCTTCGTGACCGACGGCAACAGGTTTACCATCTTTCCCTAACGCGACTTCTTCGAAGCCGAACTCTTCCACCTTACGAGTGTTTTCGCCATACGGCAGTCGGGCGAGCACCCGCGGCATGGCCATCGTCACAAAGCGAGAGTCTTCGCTCTCACGGAAGGAATTCCAACTGACATACTCTTTGCTGTCAAAGATCTTCGCCAGATCACGAGGCTTGGAGAGTTCTGTCCAGGAATCAAATCCAAACAGACCCGGTCCAGGAGAGGTGATAAACGGGGCGAAGGCCGCAGCAGCAACGTTCGACATCTTCGACAACGTCGCAATGTCTTCCGGATGATTCGTGAACGCATAATCTCCGATCAGCGCTCCGAACGGGGCTCCCCCCGGCATTCCGAATTCATCTTCATAGATTTTCTTATAGGTGACACTCTGATCGAACTCGATTGCCCGATCCAGATCTTTGAACAGTTCATCCTTACTGATGTTGAGCATCCGGATTTTCAGCGAGGTGCTGGTTTCCGAATTCATGACCAGATAATGCAGTCCCCGCCAGGTTCCTTCCAGCTTCTGGAACTTTTCATTGTGCATGATTGCAGACAATTGCGTGGAAACGACCTCGTCGATTTTCCGAATGCCGGACTCAATGGTCCGCAGCAAGTCTTTACCGATCGATACGGTTTTGTTGTTGACCTGATCAACCAGTGTTCGAATCAGATCTTCCGCCTCATCACGTTCTGTGTGTCGTGTCGCGGAAATCGCCTGATCAAGAAGGCTGAACGCACTTTCAGAAGTCGTTGCCTGGGCGGATTGCTTTTGTTCTTCAGCAGCTGCCATGGATATTTGCTTTCAGATTCTGGGAGAAAGAAATAAGAACCCCTAACAAAACCGACACCGATCCGCTCGCGGAAAGGAAATTTTCATCGTTTGAGAAGTTTTGTTCGCGGCTCTAAGAAAAGAATTCCAGACCGCATCGGTACCAGCTCACTCAGGAAAGGGAGACACAGGACGAACATCCGACATATGACTCAACGTTCAATGTCAGCCAGAGCAATTGGGAATTGTCACAAGAACATCGGCATTCAGATGCAGTCAATGTTCTGATGACCGATGCCAGAGCCTCTTTCAAATTGGTCTTCAGTGTTCCGCAGGCGAAAAGTGAGGCTTTCATGTGCCAAGACACCTCCAATCGCCTGCACATGGTAGAGCAAATTGCTCTATTCGGCGGGCGACTTTGATTTCAGTTCTTCGGACAACTGCTTCAGCTGATCCGTATTCTGAAGAACCTGATCAAGAATCGCTTCCAGATCTGTGCTGCGATCAATTTTGGTCAGCAAATCCCGCAGCTTATTTCGGGTCTCCAGCAGTTCTCGCAATTGCGGAACCTGCTGGGCCACTTGCGATGGCTCAAAAGATTCGATGGAGTTGAAACTGAGTTGAACCGGAGTTTCCGAGCCGTCTCCAGCAATCGTATTCTCCACCCGAAGATTCAGACCCGGCGTCATCTGATTCAGAACATCATTGAAGTTGTCCCGGTCAATCTGCACGAATTTGCGATCACGAAGCGGCCGAAGCTGCTGGGTCGGATCTCCGGAAAAATCCCCCATCACGCCGACGACAAATGGAAGTTCTTTCACTTCCATGGCCCCTTCTGTCTCCACTTCATATTTAATGTGGACGCGCGGCTTGCGAACTCGTTCCAGTTTCTTGTGAACACTTCCAGATGACATGACAGACCCCCATTTGACGTGAAATGATCGACAGAGAATGTGCCTGACGGAGCACAGCCCGAAACGCTGATACCCTCATCGCAGGACAGCATACCTTGATTTGCAAAAACGCTTGATTGATCGTCTTGGAACGTTTCGCCCCTAACCGGCAGACACGAAAACGTCCAGAAGAGAATCACTTCAGGAAATCAAAGAAGACTTTCCCCAATGATTACTGACAGTCGTTCCAAGTTTGATCTGAATAGGAGAAAAGTGGGTAGTGGGGAGTCGATAGTGGGCAGTAAAAGGTGTGAATTTCCAGCCTTTTACTGGCCCCAGAATCCTGGCCCCTGATCCCTTGTCTCCATCAAGATTAAACTTGGAACGACTGACTGAGGATTCCACTACTGAATGTGAATGCCCAACTGTCGTGTCGACAGTTTTCCTGCAATATCCAGAGCAACAACAAGCATGGCACCGCACAGAAGACAAGAGTTTACTGCCCGCGAAGCCGAAGTCTGCTGTAATAAGCCCTGACAAACTCGACAACAATTTCGTGGAGTCCCCACCCTGAACAGCATGCTATAGAATCGATGCGAGCACGACTGCAGTCATGCCAGTTCATTCCATAACCCGCCCAGACAGAATGACACACCACAAATGCATTGTCACGAAGAAAATGAGAAATTATGACAAACTGCTCAACCCGATAATAAAGGCCCTGGCAGCAACGTCGATCCCGATTTCAAGCCGTGACATGCGACTCGCCCAGAAACTCAGTCCTCGTCCGAACCCGACTTTTCGACCCCGGTTCGACGGAACAGTAATTTCAGGGCTTCCTGATCTTCGATCAGATGTTTCATCAGATCACCGAAATCCATATTACGCCAACTCACCAAGTGCCGCAAGGCAGGGCCGATCGGAGAATGCGGCTCCGTTTTCTCAAAGAAGACAGCAATTTTTTCCATACTTCGGTAAGCGTCTTCTCGCGTCGCAATTGCAGAAGAGACCGTTGTCGCCACTGTCGGCACGACGGTTGATAAGGATGACGCCCCATTATTCGAGACAAGAACCGCATCCGGCTCATTGACCTGAGATGATTGTTCCGGCTGACCTGACAGCACTCTTAAACAACGCCGGCAATCTTCCAGCGACTTTCGAATTTTGCGGAATGACGGAGCGAGTTCCGATCCATTTTCGACCTGTTCGAATCGCTGATCAAATGCGGAGTCGAGTTGCGTCAACTCCTCCAGTGCTCCCTCGATATCTTCCTGCAGATCACGCAGACGACTGGGAGGAGTTCCCCGTACGGCTCCTTCCAGCATCTCAATGGTGACGTCTCCTCCACGACCTTCACCGGCGACGACATAGTCAAAGAATGTCAGGTCCGGATGGTCCGGGCTGTCAGCCAGATTGAGCAATAAAATCGCCTCTGGAATGGTCGCGTCGAGGTTTCTCAGGCGATCGGTGGTTGTATAGTAACCATCTGCCAGGTCAGCAGGGTCAACGACAGGATGAAGCGACTCCCAGAATTGTTCGACCAGTTCTCGCGTCAGCCGGATTCCATCTCGCAGTCCGGCGATTCCATTGGTACGCACCAGCGATTCGATGAGTCCTGTGGAAACCCACAGGTCTTTCGAATGCCCCCCGAGAATTTCCTTCGCCAGCGTCACCGGAGCCTTCCAGTCCGGCGGCTCTGAAGAGGAATCGGCACTGCTGAGCGACAACCGGGCCAGCCCCCTGGCTTTTCCCAGTGCATCATTGAATTGAGTGAAAAGAGTCAGCCCTTTTTGAGTGGACTTCAGATATTGCCCCGTCGGAGAGTCTGGTGAAATCGGTGCAACCAGTCTCTCAAAATCCAAAATCGCTGCTGTTGCCATCGTGGAGTTGCCCTGTATTTTCTCAGATAAAGCCCGAAATTCCGCCTGATTCTACAGACAGACTCTGAGAAGATACCACAACAACGTTGAGAGAAAAAATCGGTTTACAGAAAACTCCAATCACCCGTCTGCTTCATTCAGTCTGGCCGTCCCACACAACCTGCGAAGCAGCGATTACGGGTGACGATCAAGATGTAACACAGATTGGGCATTCGGAATAATGAGTTGAAGCCCACCGCCGGTTGTCATATAGCCTTCCGTTTTGGCCCGATGAGCCGTGACGGTCGGCTGGCCGTCTGCAAGCGGAGTCCAGGTGTCGATCGCACCGCTGGTGAAAGATTCCAGTGCTGGAGCTTCAATGTTCACCCG
>DATMFC010000487.1:0-9078 GCA_035556335.1 Planctomicrobium sp.
CCGCTCGCGCCGCCGCTATCGCCAAGCAATACAACATTGAATTCGGCCCCGGCGAACTCTCTCCACAACGCATGGTGGCTGAAATCCGTGCCGTCGCGGAATCATCACTGGCCGGAGCACCGAAAGCTCCGGAAAAAAGCGGTGTCGAACTGACATCCGCTCAAAAGGCTTCCAACAGCGACATGGCTGCTCAGCGTGAGCAGGTTCAGAAGCTGTTGCGTGACGCCGAAATGGAAATCGCCGCCGGTCAGTTTGACTCGGCTCGAGCCAAGATCGAACAGGCAGGCACGTTTGACGTGACTTATAACGTCTTCGATCTTCGTCCGGATCATCTGCTGGCAGAACTGGCACGAAACCAACCCGCTCGACGGGAAGGTCCTTCCGAAATGCTGGCGAATATGACCAGCAAATCGGAAGCAGCGGTTCCCCAGATTCGTTCGCAACAGTCCGCCCGCCCCTCGGCTCAGATGAGCGCCAAGGAAGAGGCTGTTCAACTGATGTCCGATGCCCGACATGCGTACTCACAAGGGCACTTCAATGAAGCCCGTGAGCTGGCCATTCAGGCACAACGGAAGGACGTTGCCTGGGGACTTCTGGAAGAAAATCCGGAATTGCTCCTTGCGGAACTCGCACGACAGACCAACAAACAGGTCATCACTTCGGCACCTGCCGCTGGCGGGATGAATGCCGACAAGAACGATGCCCAGCAGACACGTACCGCAGCACTGGAACTGCTGACGCAGGCTCGCAGTGCCATGAGTGCCGGTCAATGGGATGTCGCACAGGCCAAAGCCACGGAAGCCCAGAATCTGAACGCTTCGTTCGCTCTGTTCGACGATCGCCCGGATCTGGTCCTGCAGGAAGTTCGCTTACTGCAGACACGAACGACCACTGAACAACGAACAGAACAGGTCGTACAGTCCCAGTCCAATCAGCCAGCAGGTTTGTCTCCCTTTGACGCTGCTCCTGCAGCCATGGCCAAGAGTGATGAGTCTCCTTTGAGCCGTCCTGCTCCGGCCGTAATGGCTGGTCAGCAGAAACTGAAAGATCAGGCCACCGCCGCTTTGCATCAGGCTCGTGAAGCGATGCGGAACGGAGACCTGGGTTCCGCACAGAAACTGGTGGAACAAGCCGATTCCTTCGACGTCGCCTTCGGTCTGTTTGAAGACAACCCGGACGTGGTTCGTGAAGATCTGAATCGTCTGATCGCCTCACGGAACAACGCCGCTCCACGTTCCACACCAGCAGGAATGCCTGCTGCAAACGAAGCTCCTGCTCATCTGGCCGAATCACGTGAATCCCTGAAATCACAGTCAGGCAGATTGCTTCAGGCCGCTCGTGAAGACCTCAAAGCAGGACGAACTGATGACGCCCGACTGAAAGCCATGCAGGCCGCCAGTTTCAATGTGACCTATGATCTGTTCGAAGACAGCCCGGAACGACTTCTCAGCGAAGTCGAAGTCGCTTCACGCCCTGCAGCGTCTGTCGCGATGAATCGAACAGAAGCTGCGGATCAGGCTGAACCGCTGTTCGAACGGAATGTCGCTCGAAATCCTGTAGAACGGAATGCTGTTTCCCCAGCTTCCAACGCTGTCGACTTTGCCGCAGAGCAGTCCCCAGTCACCACTGCCATGGGAAGTGGAGCGGGAATGCGGGATCGCAGTCTCGTCAACTCCGCAGGTGGTTCGGCTCAGGATCTGTTCGATCAGGGAGTTCAGTTCCTCCGGAATGGCGATCGCGATGCTGCTTATGAATCATTCCTGCAAGCCTATCACTCTGGCGAACGGCTCGACAGCTATCGTCAGCAGCAGCTTCAGGACAAACTGCGTGAGTTGAATCCACGTCGTCGTACCATTCAAACAGCCAGCAGCGAAGTCGCTTCGACTGAACGACTGGATGCTGTTGCGGAACAACGTTCGATTCAGTTCGACAAGGTTCGCACGGAATGTCTGAACGCCATCTTCCGTGCAGAAAAACTGCGAGACAAACAACCAGAGCAGGCGATTGCCCTGCTCGACCAGACTCTGGAAACCATTCAGGCATCTGACCTGAATGCAGAACAGACCGCGTCCCTGACCACCTGGGTGAAGAGTTCCCGCAGTTCCATCGAATCGTACCTGAATCAACAGGCTCCAGTCATCGCACTGGAACGGAAGAATGCTGAAACCAAAGACCTCATCGAACGAGAAATTCAAACCCGTGTCCGTGTGGAACAGGAACTGGCCAACCTGGTTCAGAAGTTCAACGAACTGATGGAGCAGAAGCGGTTCGCTGAAGCCAATGCCATTGCGAAACAGGCTGCCGCTCTCGACTCCGAGAATCCGGTGACTGTCACCATGGGACTGAAATCCCTGTACGCCATGCGGAATGACCGCAATCAGAAGATGATTGCCGGCAAGGAAGAAGCCTTCTGGGAACAGCTGCATGCGGTTGAAGAAGCGGCCATCAATCCAGTGGCCCGTGACGACAAGCCGATTGCTTACCCGGAAAACTGGGCAGACATCGTTAAAACCCGCGGGAAACGCCCAGCTGATGCCCGTGAGCATACCGAAGCAGAAATGCGGGTTCGTCGCAGCCTGAGTCAGCCGGTCTCACTGCACTTTAACAACGCTCCGCTGTCGGAAGTTCTGAAGTACATCGCAGACACTCAGGGAATCAACGTCATGGTCGACGAAACCGGCCTGACGGAAGAAGCGGTCACTTCCAGTACCCCGATCAGTATCAACGTCGACGGGATTCAACTGAAGAGTGCCTTGAACCTGATCCTCGATCCACTCAATCTGGGATACACGATTCAGAACGAAGTTTTGAACGTGACCAGCCGGATGCGGAAACAAGGAGGATTGGAAACCGTTGTGTATCAGGTCGCCGACCTGATTGTTCCGGTCAGCATGAACACCCCCTCTTCCCGACTGACTTCAGGAAGCGGATACGGCGGTGAAACTCCAAATCTGGTCATTCCAAGAGGACTGCAAAGCGTTGGAGCCACGCCAGGACAGGACGGCTTTGCACAGATTGCCGCCATGCCAGGCGGAGGATTCAATCCTTCACTGAATGCACTTTCCGGCGAACCGGTTCGATCACTGAACGGACCGAACGCGACCAATCATGGCTTCAGTGCCCTGACAGAACTGATCCAGACAACCGTCTCGCCAGAAAGCTGGCAGGAAGTGACCGGGGCCGGTTCGATCAACAATCACGAGAGCACGATGAGTCTGGTCATTCGTCAGACTCAGCAGGTTCACCAGGAAGTAGCCGATCTGCTTGATCAGTTGCGACGTCTGCAAGACCTGCAGGTGACGATTGAAGTTCGCTTCATCACCGTCAGCGATCAGTTCTTCGAGCAGATCGGAATCGACTTCGACTTCAACATCAACGACACCATTGGCAGCCCTGGCGTTAACAACGACTTCTCCCCAATGCGTCCCTTCGGAAGTGTTGACCCGGTCTTCGGCGGTGTAACCGGAGGCACCAGCACCAGCGGCGGAAGCGGTGGAAGCAGTGGATCGTCCGGAGCAGCGGGAATGGCTCCCTTCGGTCAAGGCCCAACCCTGAACATGCAGGATCGAGATCGATGGCCATCACGAACTGTCGTCGGCTTGTTGAACAACAACCAGACCTTCAGCCCGACCCTGGATGTTCCGTTCCGACAAGGATCATTCGATCTGGCGGCTCCGGCCTTCGGTGGATTCGATCCAAACGCAGGGATCTCCTTCGGAATGGCGATTCTGAGTGACATTGAAGCCTTCATGTTCGTTCGAGCCGCTCAAGGTGATCGACGATCCAACGTGATGTTCGCTCCGAAAGTGACACTGTTCAACGGCCAGATTGGTTCCGTCATGAGCATGACACAACGACCGTTCGTCATGTCGCTGACACCAGTGGCCAGTGCCTTCAATATTGGATACCAGCCTGAGATCAGTGTGATTGGTGACGGAACCTCCTTGACGGTCCAGGCAATCGTCTCGGCAGACCGACGTTATGTTCGCCTGAGTGTTCTCCCCTTGTTCCAGAACGTGACCGACGTCTTCACCTTCTCCTACCTGTCAGCAGGCTCCGGAACCGGTGGCGGTGGTGGAACTGGCGGCGGTGGAATCGGTGGTGGTGGAGGCGGAATTGGCGGTGGAATCGGTGGCGGTGGGACTGGTGGAGGAATCGGCGGTGGAGGAACTGGAGCCAGTGCCGCTGGTACGGTGACTGTCCAGCAGCCTGTTGTCGCAGTCGTCACGGTCTCCACAGTTGTCAGTGTCCCGGATGGTGGAACGGTTCTCCTCGGAGGTGTGAAATCACTTCGCGAAGGGCGTAACATGGCCGGGGTTCCGATCCTCAACAAGATTCCATACATCAGCCGCTTGTTCAAGAACACTGGTGTCGGTCGTGAAACCACCAGCTTGATGATGATGGTCACCCCGCGCATCATTATCCAGGAAGAGCAGGAACAGTTCCTGGGAATTCCAGATAGCGAATGATGCAGGTTGAGGAGCAATTTGCTCAACGTTTCGTAGCACGTGCCAACCGTCTGGGTGGCACAACTCAGGTCGAAGGCCGCCATGCAGGTCCAGCATGGCGGCCTTTATTTATTGTGCCCTTACTTTTTCAAGAACAAAACATGTGTTGAAGGGACCGGTGCATTTCAATACCGTTCTTATTCCCATTATGATATGTTGTTCCCGATGAATTGCTGTCACCATCATGGGACAGTGTGACCAATCTCAATGAAGCGGAAGGTGTGATGCCTGAATTGCCGTCTCGTCCGCGTGTGGCGTTGCTGGTCGAAACGGCCTTGATCTATGGCCGCGAAATCCTGATGGGGGTTGCGGACTATGTGCGGATACACAACCCTTGGTCAATCTATGTCGAACAGCGCGATCTGACGGCAGAACCACCGGCATGGTTGCTGCAGCAGAACTGGGACGGCATGATCGCCCGCACTACGTCAGCCCGGTTTGTCGATTCCGTCCGGGAGGCAGGCATTCCGCTGATCGACCTGAATGACCGGGACAAGCACTTCGGTGTTCCCCGTATCCGTTCAGACGATCATGCCATCGGTGTTGTGGCTGCGGAACACCTGATGGAGCGAGGATTCCGTCAACTTGCATTCTGTGGATTTTCCGGGGAACTCTGGGCTCAACGTCGACTGCAGGGATTTCGCCAGAGCGTGGAAAATCGGGGAGTCGAATGTGCGGTCTATCAATCCTCCTGGATCGGGCCGAAGTCATTGAAATGGAGCACCGAACAGGAACGACTTGCTCGCTGGCTGCGTCAACTTCCCCGGCCGTTGGGAATCGCGGCCTGTAATGACGTACGCGGGCAACAGGTTCTGGAATGTTGCCGACACCTGAATTTGAGGATCCCTGATGAAGTCGCGGTCATCGGGGTCGACAATGATGAAGTGATGTGCCGATTAAGCGATCCTCCATTGTCCTCTATCGCTCCCAACGCACGGGCTGTGGGTGGACTCGCTGCGGAGATGCTGAGTCAGTTGATGATCGGCAAGGCGACCACTGTGATGGAGACGCTGGTTCCGCCCGTTGGTGCAATTGCCCGTTTGTCGACAGACACTCTGGCAATTGACGATCCGCTCATCTCTGATGCGGTCCGTTATATTCGCGAACATGCCTGTCAGGGAATTCGGGTCGAAGACATCCTGCGACAGATTCCCATTTCCCGCTCACAGCTGGAGCAGAAGTTTCGCAAAGAAATCGGACGGACACCGCACGCTGAAATCCGAAAGGTTCAGTTGCAACGGGTCATGCAACTGCTCAATGAGACGGAATTGCCCCTGAAGCAGATCGCGAAGCTGACAGGGTTTCCGCATCTGGAATACCTGAATTATTTCTTTAAGCGAACGGTGGGGCAGACCCCCGGTGATTACCGACGCACCTGCGGCAAACGAACGGACGCGATTCCCGTAACAGAGTGATCGCACAAAATGTTCGCGGAGTGTGATCCGTTAGCCTGGATGATTCACACTTTGTAGGGTGGGTCGAGCCGACTGATGGTGCGGTGGGGCTTCAGTCGCGGGATCAACTTCCAGTGAACACAAACCGCCGCAAGCACAATCGGCCGTTGGCGACGACCCACCATCACGATGTGCGACTTTGACCCATCCTACTAAGAATATCCGGGTTAGACGATTGCTTCGCTGCGGGGATAAGACCCGAGAACTTCCATGCGAACCGCTTTCTTCTCCAGCAGTTGCAGAGCTTTCTTGATCCGAGGCTCTTTAATGTGCCCTTCAAAGTCGAGAAAGAACAGGTAGCCTGATTCCGGCCCACGAAGCGGGAACGATTCAATCCATGTCAGGTTGATTTTGTTGTTCTTGAAGGCGGTCAGTGCATCGGTCAGCGAACCGGGAGAGTGCGGGATCTGCAACAGGAGCGCGGTGCGGTCCCTTCCCGTCTGATTGGTATCATGATCGCCGATGATCGCGAACCGGGTCACATTGTGGGCATTGTCTTCAATGGTCTCAGCGACGATGTTCAGGCTGTACTGCACGGCAGCCTGACGACTCGCTATGGCGGCCGCTCCCGGCTTTGTCTGCGCTAATGCCGCTGCGGTGGACGTGCTGGTCACGTCATAAATTTTCGCTTGCGGCATGTTTCGGGCAAGCCAGTCCCGGCATTGAGACAACGCCTGCGGCTTGCTGTAAATCTCGGTGATCTCGCTGCGGGGAGACCGTGAGAGGAGGTTATGGTGAACCGAGATCTGCACTTCCCCGCAGATGCGCAGGGGAAGTCGGGTAAACATGTCGAGGGTGTCGACGATGCGGCCGTCGGTGCTGTTCTCAATAGGGACGATACCGAATTCGGCGTGTCCCTTGTTCACTTCTTCAAAGACGGAAGCAATCGAGTTGACCGGCACCAGATCGGCTGTTTTGCCGAATTTCTCCAATGCGGCCAGGTGAGTGAAGCTGAACGGAGGGCCCAGATAGGCGACGCGAACAGACTTCACTTTGATTCGTGCCGCACACAAAACTTCACGGAAGACGCCACGCAATACCTCCTTTGCGAGTTCTCCCTGATTGACCTGTTCCAGCTCCTCCCAGAGTTGGGCCTCGACATTGGGATCGAACCACAAGTCGCGCCGATCTTCGAGTGATTGCAGATGTGCGACAGTGAATCGCACCCGGTCCTTCAAGAGCTGCACCAGTTGCTTATCAATCACTTTCAGGCGATCGGCAGGGGCGGCACTGGGGCGTTTGCGAGTGACGGTTTTCGGAGCCGCAGCCGGATTCTGTTTCCGTTGAGCACGGGCCTGGGCAGTCGCTTTTGTGGACTTTTTCTTTGCCATGTGACCGGAATCTTTTCTGCGGAAAAAGTTCATGGCGAGGCAGAGCCTCAGGCCAATGGTGTCTTGTCAGGTTGGATACTCGCGTTGTCCGAAATCTCTGTCGCTAGAGCAGATTGCTCTACCGGGTGCCCACGCAGCGTGCGTTTCGATTGATGAAACGCTGCTCGCCGCGTGGCAGAACGGTGAACACTTGATGTTAATGCGCTATCGTGATCCGCTTGCGACTCTGTTGCTCCATCTGAGAATCCAGCTGGAATTTCAGATTTGATGCAACAGAGAGTCAGATCTGAAGGGGACCAGTTTTGCACAGATTTCCGATGTGGGGTGGTCTCACATCAACCCGCAGGAGCCATCCATTGCCTGCACTCTCTTGGTAACCCTTGACCCTGCAAGACGTTGGAATTCGGTTTTAGCCGGGGGACAACCCCTTGTCAAGCAGTCCCCTTCCCACAGAAAGCCCCACTCGGAAGAGTGTAACTAATTTGAAAATAACAGGTTGCAGATAAAACCTGCCCTGAATCCGAGAGGCGGGCGTCTCGTAAAAATAAATGGGAAATGATCTAAAAAAATGATTGACCCAGAGCAACTCAGACCGATAAAATCAAACGACTAATGAGACTCAGTCTCATGTTTTCAGCCTGCCGTGAGATCCCCGAAGGTCATCCCGCCGAAACATTCTCCTCGAATATTTCTTGTTGCCATGGCTCAAATCGTTGTCGCCGCTGATCCTGTTCTGTGCCACTGTTTCAAGGTGAGACAGTCCACTGTTACCGACCTGGTCACATTGATGGGTGCGGACACCGTTCAGGATGTTCGTAAAGCGTGTGGTGCCGGTGGGGGATGCATGGCCTGCCGCCGCCGTATTCAGAACGTCATCGATCAAAAGAAGAGATGCGAAGAAACGTAAAGAAATAAGAACCCCTGACAAAACTGACACCGATCCGCTCGCGGAAAGGAAATATTCATCGTTTGAGAGGTTTTGTTCGCGGCTCTGAGAATCAAATCAAAAGAACCAGGGACCAAACAATTTGATCCCTGGTTCTTTTATTTTTAGTTCTTCAGATTTCAATCAGTGTCCTGAAGCGTCTTCTTCTCCGACCTGGGACAACAGGTAGTTCTGAATTCCCATCATCTTGATCATATCGAGCTGGGCTTCGATCCAGTCGATACTGTCTTCCGACTCTTTCACAATCTGCTCCATGATCTGGCGACTGGCGGCGTCTTTGTCTTCTCTGGCCAGCACTGCTCCTTCGTTGTACGTTTTGGTGGCGTTCAATTCGAGAGCGAGGGCATTTTCCAGTTGTTCTTTGACATCGGCGCCAACGCGAATCACGTCATAACGGGCGATTTCGGGAACTCCTTCCAGAAAGATGATCCGGTCAATGAGCATTTCAGCATGCTTCATTTCCTCGATGGATTCTCCGTAGTGATGTTTGGCCAGTCGATTCAATCCCCAGGCTTTGCACATTTTCGCCTGAACGAAGTATTGATTGATCGCGGTCAACTCAATCGTCAAACCGGCGTTCAATGCGTCGATAACGCGTGCGCTCCCCTTCATGATTCTTCTCTCTTTATTCAGTAAAACTCGTGTTGAGTAAGGTGGATGAGCTTGATGTTGCAGGCTCTATATTAGGGGGATTGATGCAAGTCTTCGACTGGAACAAGGTTCGAACATCAAAAATCCGTTCAATTGACACCCAGTCGTCATCGGAGTCCCTTTTCGTCTGAGATATGTTCTCAGATTCAATCCAGTGCCTTGTCAGGCTTCAAACTTCGGGTTGTCTC